>NZ_JBFPKO010000048.1:0-23662 GCF_040948765.1 Paraburkholderia sp. BR10923
TTCCGCCGACTCGCACGAGACTACGAGCGATTGCCCGAAACTCTGGCTGGCTTGCACTTCGTCGTCTTCTCCGTGCTTATGCTTGTTCACTTTGCAACCCTTAGCAAAAGTGCCTAACACCCTCTAATAATTCGTTGCTGTCGGATCGATTGCAGAAACAGTAAACCGCGCCGATCGGTGTGACGCCGCTGCGTCGAAGTTGCCGCCGTCTAGGTGTTTCCACACAACCTGGACCCATAGGCGTCTGCCGCGTCTTCACATCTAAGAATCCGCCATGACAGTACAACCCATTACATCGCTCAATCTGTGCGCTGCAACTCTCACGCTCGCCCTGCAAATGCAGGCGAGCTACCACGAAACCCTGAAACGAAATTGCGATCTGGGGTTACAGCGTATTAGGCGCGACATTGCAGCAGTGCAAGCCATTTGCGATGTTGCTGTGGCTGCGCGTGACTGCACCGAACTAGCAGCGTCATATCTGATCATGTCACGCGACTATGTAGCAACCACCAGGGATCTTTGGCAGCAAGGGCTGTGGAGTCTGGCCCCCGACACCAAAACGACCTGACTCGTCGGCGCGGACCATTCACGTCAGGGCGCTCTGTCGAGTGGCCGTGCATATAACGCATCCGGAGTGCTCACAATCATTCAGCAATTCAGTCTTCGCCCTTGAGCCGCCCTCTTTACGGTGCAAACTAGCCGTCGACGCGTCGCATGTGAAACGCACCGACCACGTCGCCACGAGTTGGCTCATGAAGAGGAGGCGCGGCGCCCACTCCGTTGCGTGTGCGCAGCCGAGAGTCCAAACTCGTGTGTAGTGATTGCGCGTTGCGGGCGTTTGCCGAACTTGACGCAGTAGATGTTCTGGCAAATGGCGCCGACATAACTCCGCACTGGATCCACACGAAGATGGCACGCGAGAATTAGGACAAGGAGGACAAGGAGGACAAGGAGGACAAGGAGGACAAGGAGGACAAGGTACTACGCACGAATCTCGACTCCTCGTCAATATAACCGAGCGTTCTTGCGGACGCAATCCCGTTAATTGCTAGTTTTATTTGTAGCTACAGGTTTGGTGCTCTTCGACGCCTCCGCGCCGACCTCAAGGTTACTTTTTGCGACTTCAACTTCTTGCCGACCAGTACTCCGTAGGCTTTCGCATAGAGAATCGGCAGCCGAAATCGCGGAATTCAAAGCGCTCGTGACTGGAACATTCTTGGCGACGTCCTCCACCATCGTCTGCACCTGACGGCGGCAGCCGCTACCTTGCACCTGCACAATTCGTGCGAACTCGGCCTGTGTTACCAACACGATGTCGACCGCCTGACGGCTATACGTCAGCACCCTTTCGGTCATCCGCTCAGCGAAGTTGTCTTGAAGCGCGAGCCAGTCCCGGTGCGCCTTCGACGATAGCGACTTTTGCACCAGTTCGAACATATCGACAAGCGTCGTGCAGGTCCATTGATTGTTCAATGCAGCCAGTTCCCCGACGCTCTCCACTGTCTTGTCGCCGAGATCAAAGAGGTAACCTAGCGTTACGTTTTGGATTGCGGCAATCTGTTCCCGGTTCAGCATGATGAAGCTCCAGTGTGCGCGATCCGGACACGAAGGCGGCGCCTCCACGATCTTGCGACAGAGATCGCATAGTGGGTCAAAAACGCGCGCCGGATGTGGTGCGCGTCAGAATGCTCCCGGTCCGGCAACCCGTTGCTCCGGCGAGATCGGCTCAGTTGCCTACAGAATATCAGGCTCTTCTCGATTGATTTTCATCTGCTTGAATGTGTCTTGACCGCCATCAAGGACTGAATCTGCGGTAGAGACTTCTCGGCGCCCACATTCGTCGGTACAGACGACGAAGCAATCGTCGATGGGGACAACTCAAGCACGTCGCTTTCGATGCTCCGCCGGCTCGTGCCGACACTCATATACCGACGGCGCGCCTGAACTCGCGCGTGGCGTCTTTCGCGCGCGCGCTGGCGTCCGGTGCGTCGGGGAGAGCAATGCACCACGCCGCGATAGCTTTGTCGGCGAGTGGCTCCCACTTGCTCACCCAAGCCGTCAGCACCGCGCGGTTCTTTTGCTCCTCGAGCGCCATGCGAACGAGTTCGGCGGCCCAACGCCGATGGCGCTGGGCGTCGATCAACTGCGCATCGGTGATGAGGCCGAGCAGCGTATCGCCGTTGTGCCGCGCAGCCACTCCGAGGCTTCGCAAAACGGTTTCTTCCACCGCCGGGCGCGCGACGAGGTTCAGCGCGGCGAAGCTCTCCGCCCAGTCCCATGCTGTGAGTGCGTGCTCGACGAGATTGCGCCAGCCCTGCCATGCAGGATCGTCCTCCCAGTAGTGTCGCTCGTCAGTGCCGAAGCCGAGGTCGCCGAACGTCTGCGACAGCTCTTTGGTGCGATACGCCGTGTGAGTGAGCCAGCGCAGCGTGTCCGCTGTCTGGTAAGCGGCGCAGTTTGAGATCGTGGAAGCGGGCGCCATCTGGGTCAGATACGCCGAGCCCATTTGCAGTGCATGGAACAGGAAGCGGGCGGGCGTGTAGTGGCGCGCGAGCGTACCCGCCCAAGTGTGTGCGAGCATGCTGTCGTGACCGCGTGCGGAGAACTGGTCTAGCAGCCCGAAGACATACGTTTCCTGCCCGTCCTGGAGCATGTTGTAGGTGCGGTAGACGAGCTCGTCAGGATCGCGGAACGCATTCCAGTCGGGCCGAGTCAGCGGGGATGCATTGCGGTTTCGCTTGAACCATTGCGCCATTTCGAAGTTCGGATCGAGCTCGAACGGCGCATCGGGATTGTCGGTCGTGTAGTGCAGATTGGTCGTGACGATCTCGTACTCGCTTGGCTTGCGCCGCCGGGCCGCCAGATGGCTCCATGTTTTCAGTGGCTTGAGGACTTCTGGTTGCGTCATGATTGTCTCCAGTTAAGAAAAGGTCTGCAGAGGTCGTTTTCGCAGCGGTGACTCCACACTCATCGCAGTCTGAACGGCCACGACATTCTTGTGTGGAGATTTCCCAGCAGAGTCACCCATCAGGTGCCGTGCCGGTGAAACACATGACCGCACCGGCCAGATCTTCAGCGTTTCGCAAAGCTCTGCGCAACATCCATAAATCGCTCAGAGCAGACCGCGTCGTCTGGACAGCATTTTTTCACCAAACCCATATATCGGGCCCTCGCATAGCCGAACTGTCGCTTGATGATGGGAAAGGGATGCTTAACCTTGGCACGGGTCTCTGCCTTGAGCCGGTCGATGTGATCGTGTATAGCGTCCAGATGATCGCTCTGGTCCAGTGCACGATGCCGCCGTCGAGACCCCGGAACTCGCGATACAGCGCCTCTTCCATTGCAGGGTCCGACAGAGCGAACCCGTGCTGCATAAACCGAATTTGCGGCATCGTCGCGATCGGGAAAAGTGGTCGTCCGTTTTTGCCTGGCGGATAAATGCGGCTCGATCAGCACAAATCAGCTCCGACCAAGGCACAACACGCCGCATCGCCTCGAGAAGATTCGGATTTCCACGTGGTTGAAAGATCCAGAGAACTGCGACAATACACTTCTACCCAATTAATTCGCGATGCTTCCAAGATAGCTGAACGGGCGTCAATGCCAGGACTTCGGCAGACCTTCCTTAAAGCGTCTTTTCGTAGTAGAAACGCACATACTCGTCGGTCGTCTCGATGCGGCCCGCGAACGAGCTGAGATTGACTTCGAGTTCGGACATCCTGAACGGCCGACCCAGCGCTTCCTCCAACGTCGCGCGGCATAGGATCAGTTCGCCGTCCGCGTCGATGCGCACATATGCGAGCTTGTCGTCCACACGGATCACCTTGCCGGGGTTGTCCTCGTGCGCGGCTTCGATGACGCCGGCCGTGATGCTGCTCGCGCGAAGCACGGGACCCACGCGGTTGTTACGGTAAGCTTCAGCGGTCTTGTCAACGATCATGCTGTGTTCCCCTGCGGACTCAGGAATGGGCAAAGAGCGCATGAACGCCTTCTACGGCAATCAGAAGATCGTCGCCTTGGAGCTTCACGGCATATTCGGCGAGACGACAGTCACCCGGATTGATTCCTTTGCCCGTATTTGCGTCGAAGGTCCACTGATGAGCCCGGCACGTCAGCACGCGGCCATCGAATTTTCCTTCAACGAGCCGAATGTCGCGGTGCGGACAAATGCCCTGAAAGCCGCGCGGCTCGCCGCCTTCGGGACGTACCAACACGATCACGTGGCCATCCACTTCCACCTCGGTCATCTCCGCTTCCCACAGGTCATCGAGAGTGCAAACTTTCCGAAATTTCATGTCGCCCTCAATCATCGCAAAAGATGAATTCCAGCGTTTCCATCGGCTTGATGTCGGTCTCGGCGAGTTTCGCGTTGCGCGGATAGAACTGCTTGCTACCTTGGCGACGCACGCGGATCACCTTGTCGGGTTGAGGCGCTACTCGCCGGCCCACCGAATGTTGAGATGCTGCGGCGGCGATCTCGTCCATGGAATTGTCGGTATCCACGGTTACGAGTTGCAATACGAAGTCGTACTGAAAATTGGAAATCACAGGGACAAGAGCCATATCGCCCTCCATTGAATCGCCGCTCATGCAGCCTTTTCTTCGTAAAGCTTGTCGCAGTACGCCTTGACCCACGCGTAATGGTGCGCGTCATCGCCAATTTCGCCCGGTGCGAGTTCCATGTACTTCAACGCACCCCTCAGGTCGGGTGGCTGGATCTGCCCAGCCAGTAAGCGATCAACGAGCGCGAGGTGATTGCGGTAGCGAACGGGATCCTGCTGGAACACCCAGCGATCAATTTCCGAGTTGAAGTGATACGTGCGGCCGTTGTAGTCGAGCGAATAGTCCTTTACATTCCAGCCATTGCCAGGGATCGCGCAGATGGGCAACTGGCTCATGTTGCAGACGATCGGCAGCGTCTCGGGAACGGTGAGCTCAGGCTTGCCGGCAAGCAGGTTATCGATTATGACATCCCACACTTTGCCGAACGTGTCGTTCCAGCCGGGATATTTTTCTTCGAGCCAGTCTCGGCACTCAGGTGTAATGCCGGCAGCAGGATTCCACCACACGGTAGGCCGCCAGAACCAGATAGCCAATTGGTACGCATGGTGCTGGTAGTCGAACTCGCTAACGATCTGTTCCCAGTACCATGGCAGGTCGAGTCCGAGGTCGATCAGGGTGCGTTCGAACTGACCTACGATCCATTCCCGCATGAATTCCTTGAACGACTGCTTGCGATGCACGAGTGGCGTGGCGTAATCCATCGAGGAGCCCGTGAGCAGGCAGAACAGACGCCACGCGCGCGCGATGGCGACATCAACGAGCTTTTGAGCATGCTCTTTACGGCCGTTGGCGATCAGGATCTGCAACGCGGGACCCCCGATTTGCGCATGGCGCGACTCATCTGTCTGAATGCTGGAAATCAGGCTTGCAAAAGTGAAGTCGCCCGCTTCGGCGGCATTGGCCGCGAGGCCGAGAAACTGCATGTTGGTAAAACCCGTCTCGAACGCGAAGGTTAGCATGACTGCGATTTCGATCGCACTGCGCGACATGAACAGGTCATCGAACGCGCTGCGCGCGGCAATCGCACCCCACGCGTTGGTGTGATACGCCTTGTGGGCCCAATCGAACTGGCGATCCTTGGGACAGTAGTCGTGAGGGAAGTAAAGCTGCAACTGACCATGACGATTCTCGTCGAGCATGCCGAAGGTGGCCATATTGCGCATGCCGGGCGCACGGCCGAAACGTACCATTCGGGCCTCGGCGCTCATCGCCGCATATTCGCCGAGCGCAATTACACCGTAGTGCGCCTTCAGAATGGAGAGCCACCCCGGATCGGCGTCCTCGAACATGCGGCTACGCTCAAGTGCCTCCTTGACTGAATATGCGCCAGCATCCTTCTCACGCTGGATGCGCACATACTCGGGATACGACGTCTTGTAGGGCTCGTCGTAGGTTTCCCAACTCGCCATGGGAATGCCTTGCGCCCCAGACATGAGATCGGGAAAGAGCTCCGACTCCGTCACATATCTTGGGGTCCAGTTGGTGGCACGTGCAATGTCATACCATGCGGCTCGTTCCAGTAACGCCATCGTGATGCCTCCTTTTGGAATGGGCGATGCGTCTTCCCGG
Organism: Paraburkholderia sp. BR10923; assembly: GCF_040948765.1. Lineage (NCBI taxonomy): Bacteria > Pseudomonadati > Pseudomonadota > Betaproteobacteria > Burkholderiales > Burkholderiaceae > Paraburkholderia > Paraburkholderia sp. BR10923. The sequence continues at coordinate 6,133 of NZ_JBFPKO010000048.1, forward strand.
CACGATGCGCACTCCACCGGGCCCCTTGGGAACGCAAGATCAATGCCAATCCGCGGCGTTGCTTTCTTGGCGATCGAGGCGACAAATCTGAGAGCCGCGGCGGAGCGAAAGGGGAACCAAAATTGCGGAGGTATAGCGAGTAGGACATGTACCACCGCATGCACAGCATGGCCGCATCCACTGGGTGACGACAGCGTTTGGGCACCGTGGCGGCGCTATCAAGATGCGGGGGTGAATCTTACCGCAACGCAGCGCCCTACCGCGACACTGCATTGAGATGGTAAGCCGGCAGTTGTCGAGGTCCAGGACGATGAGTGACTTCCGCCGTAAAGGCCCATTGATCGTTTAGTCCAGCACGGCCCCACTCTGCACACAAGCGCACAACGAGCATCGAGTTGATAAGCGTCGGGCGAAGTTAAGCGGTCGTTGCGACATAACCGCCGCCTTAATTCTCCGTTGTCGCGGCAACCGCAGTGTTGCATCTCCGACGTTGTCGGACATGCAACATCTCCCAGCGCACGAATGATACTTCACGCAACGCTGATCAAGTCGGCCGCAGAGCTACTGCGAGCGTTATAGATCGGGGTGGATCCGGAGGACAGAACAGGATGAAGCCGCCGACGCTGTCGACGGCCGCTGAAGGTGCTGCTTTCGAGACACACCACAAACGGACGCGACGCGATGAGTTTCTCGTGATGAATGCAGTTTCGTCGTGTGGGCTGAACTTTGCGCGGTGGTCGAGCCGTATTATCCGAGGTGCGGCAATGGCCGCCCGCCTATTGACCAGAAGCGCATGCTGCGCCTTCATTTTATCCAGCACTGCTTCAACCTAGCCGATTTCGCTTGTGACGACGCTCTTTACGTTAGTGCTAGGCTGCGTCGCTTTGCGAGAGTCTGGATTGGAAGGTAGTACCAGACTGCCACCGCACTGCTGAAATTTCGTCGTCTTCTTGAAACCCTCAAGCTGGGTGAGAAATTGATTGCCGAAGTCGGCCACGTGGCGAGCGGCATGAAACTCCAGAGCGTCACGGTCGTGGATGCGACCATCATCGGTGCGCCAAAATTTGACGAAGAATGAACAGAATTCGCGCTCCCCCAAATGCACCAGGCGCGCAAGACTAGCAATGCTACTTCGGCGCGAAGCTATACATCGACGAGGATAGCGAGAGTGGCCTGGTGCACAGCGTAGTACCGGCCAACGTGCATGAAAAGCTTCCACTGCCGCAATTGCTACACGGCCAGGAGCGGAAGGTCTACGCTAACAGCGCTTACGCCAGCCAGAAGGCTAATCCACAGCAAAGCAGCACACCCACCGCGCGTGTGAAGTCAATACGGTGCAGCGCGGCGAGAACTGCCACAAGTCGAGGATCCGCGCACGCGTGGAGCATGTCTTCGCAGTGGCCAATCGATGTGGGGTTTCACGAAGGTGCCTACCAGGGTTAGCACAGAGTACGAACCTGGCTTCATAGCTTTGGCGCGCGCCAATCTCTACCTGTCGGGCACGCGATTGATGGCACAAGTGCGTCCGTAGTGGACGAAAGGCGCCCCAAAAGCCGAGGTGTATCTGGAATATGGTCGGCGTCACGACCTGAACACCTCCACAATGCCGAGACGTCGCAAATTCGGCGACTTTTTCAGCCTAGCCTTAACGTGACAACGCCGACATATGTCGTCGAGAATTGGACAAACAAGACAGGCACTCGAAGAATTTATCGAGCTTTCTCGGCAATTTTTCCAGTTTCACGCCGTGCGAAAAGGTGGCGCATAGGTTGATTCGTGAACCTCCTCCCAGATATTTTGCTTCGTTCTCTGAAGATGCCGTACTGGCTGACCTCTGTCAGACGAACGGCCCGTCGCCACTATGAGAAGGTTTTGTCGGCGTAGCACGTAGTCCTTCCCGCTTCCGCCTCAATTATGGGAAGCGGCGCGGAACATTTTTTTCGTTAGGACCCGCGACGCAAGGTCGGCACGAATCTTGTTATTTTCAAAATGCTTCACCGACAGTGAGACGCCCGAAGACGCGGTCGTATGCCAGCTTCGCGGGGCCGAACGCCATCAAGGGACCACAAAGTGATCGAAACGTTTTATGAAGTCATGCGACGCCAAGGGATCTCGCGCCGTAGCTTCCTCAAATTCTGCTCGCTGACGACAACGTCGCTCGGCCTCGGGCCTGCGTTCATGCCGAAGATTGTCCACGCAATGGAGACCAAACTGCGCACGCCGGTGCTCTGGCTACATGGACTCGAATGCACCTGCTGCTCAGAGTCGTTCATCCGCTCGGCGCACCCGCTGGCGAAGGACGTCGTGCTTTCAATGATCTCGCTCGACTACGACGACCTCTTGATGGCTGCCGCGGGACACCAGGCCGAGGCGATCCTCGAAAACGTGATGACAAAGTACCGTGGCAACTACATCCTCGCCGTCGAAGGCAATCCGCCGCTGAATCAAGACGGTATGAGCTGCATTATCGGCGGCAAGCCATTCGTCGATCAGTTGCGCCGTGTGTCGAAGGACGCGAAGGCTGTGATCTCGTGGGGGTCGTGTGCATCGTGGGGCTGCGTGCAGACGGCAAAGCCGAACCCGACGCAGGCGGTGCCAATCCACAAGGTGATCACCGACAAGGCGATCATTAAGGTGCCCGGCTGCCCCCCGATCGCCGAAGTGATGACGGGCGTCGTCACCTACATGCTCACGTTCGACCGGATACCGGAGTTGGATCGCCAAGGCCGTCCGAAAATGTTTTACAGCCAGCGCATTCACGACAAGTGCTACCGCCGTCCGCATTTTGACGCGGGCCAGTTCGTCGAGTCGTGGGACGACGAAGCGGCACGGCGCGGCTACTGCCTCTACAAGGTCGGCTGCAAGGGCCCGACGACCTACAACGCCTGCTCGACCGTGCGTTGGAACGGCGGCACAAGCTTCCCCATTCAGGCGGGCCACGGCTGCATCGGCTGCTCTGAGGAAGGATTCTGGGACAAGGGCTCCTTCTACGATCGGCTCACCCGGATCGATCAGTTCGGAGTCGAAGCGAACGCCGACAAGATCGGCGCTACCGCGGCCGTCGTGGTGGGCGCCGCCACTGCTGCGCATGCAGCCGCTTCGGCAATTCAGCACGCCAGGTCGAAGCAGGACTCTATGGACGACCGCGACGGCCAATAGCTACACCTCGCGTCGGGGTGCAGCCGACAAGCACAGGAAGCCGCAAAAGAAAAGCAACCATGACAGCCATTTCGAACCCAGGATTTCAGCTCGGTAGGAACGGACGCCGGATCGTCGTCGATCCAGTCACACGCATCGAAGGCCATATGCGCGTCGAGGTCAATGTTGATTCGAACAACGTGATCCGCAACGCCGTTTCCAGCGGCACCATGTGGCGTGGCCTTGAAGTCATTCTCAAGGAGCGCGACCCGCGCGACGCATGGGCGTTCGTCGAGCGTATCTGCGGCGTATGCACGGGATGTCACGCGCTCGCCTCCGTGCGCGCCGTCGAGGACGCGCTCGATATCCGCATTCCGCCCAACGCGCACCTGATCCGCGAGATCATGTCGAAGACATTGCAAGTGCACGATCACGTGGTGCACTTCTATCACCTGCACGCGCTCGACTGGATCGACGTGTTGTCGGCGCTCAAGGCCGACCCCAAGTTAACGTCCGAGTTGCAACAGCGCATCTCGCCCGCGCATCCGATGTCATCACAGGGCTATTTCCGCAATGTGCAGACGCGTCTACGCAAGTTCATCGAAAGCGGCGAGCTCGGTCCGTTCATGAACGGCTACTGGGGCAACTCCGCGTACGCGCTGCCGCCGGAAGCGAATCTGATGGCCGTGACGCACTACCTCGAAGCGCTCGACATGCAAAAGGAGTGGGTCAAGATCCACGCGATCTTCGGCGGCAAGAATCCGCACCCGAACTACCTCGTAGGGGGCGTGCCTTGCGCGATCAATATCGGCAGCGACCTAGCGGCCGGCGCACCCATCAACATCGAGCGCCTAAACTTCGTCAAGTCGCTCATCGACGATGCGATCACCTTCTGCCGCAACGTCTATGTGCCCGATCTGCTTGCAATCGGCACGATCTACAAAGCACGCGGCTGGTTGCATGGCGGCGGCCTAGCCGCAACCAACGTGATGGACTACGGCGCGTATCCGCTCGTCAACTACAACCCATCCACCAACCAGATGCCGGGCGGAGCCATCATCAACGGCGACTGGAACACGCTCCTGCCGGTTGATCCGCGCGACCCCGAGCAAGTGCAGGAATTTGTCGCCCACTCCTGGTATCAATACCCTGACAACTACCGCGGGCTGCATCCTTGGGACGGCATTACCGAACCGCACTACGAGCTCGGACCCAACACGAAGGGCACGCGCACCGCAATCGAGTCGATCGACGAGAGCGCAAAGTACTCGTGGATCAAGTCGCCGCGCTGGCGGGGGCACGCGATGGAAGTCGGACCGCTCGCGCGCTACATCCTCGGCTACGCACACGCGGAGCAGAGCAATCCGCATTGCGGCCGTATGAAGGAACAGATTGAGGCCTCCCTCCTTGCCGTGAACCAGGGCATGCCAAAGCTGCTCGGCTTGCCGGAAAGCTCGCTTGGCGTGAAGCAACTGCTGCCGACCACCATCGGCCGCACGCTCGCCCGCGCGCTTGAAGCGGAGTATTGCTCCGAGATGATGGCGGACGACTGGCAAAGCCTCTTACAAAACATCCGCAACGGCGATACCTCGACCGCGAACCTGGACAAGTGGCACCCTTCGACGTGGCCAGCCGAGGCGAAGGGCGTGGGCGCGGTCGCCGCGCCGCGCGGCGCGCTCGGCCACTGGATCAGGATCAGGGACGGTCGCATTGAGAACTACCAGTGCGTCGTTCCGAGCACGTGGAACGGCAGCCCGCGCGACGCGAAAGGGCAGATCGGCGCGTTCGAAGCGAGCCTCATGGACATGCCCGTGGCGAACGTCGAGCAGCCCGTCGAGATCCTGCGGTCGCTGCACTCGTTCGACCCTTGCATGGCTTGCTCGACGCACGTGATGAACGCGGACGGTGCGGAAATGACCGCCGTGACTGTGCGATAACCCCACCAGGCCGCCACAGCGCCTGCGCTCGCCGGCGCCGCGCGGCAGGAAAGGATGATGACGATGCAATCGTATTCTCGATGCGAAAAGGCGGCTGACTTTGTTTCGTCCACCGAGGCAATTTACGTGTACGAAGCGCCGGTACGCGTCTGGCACTGGATAAACGCAGTGTCGATCGTAGTGCTGGCGTTGACCGGCTATCTTATCGGCGCCCCGCTTCTCACACAGCCCGGCGAGGCGAGCGCGAATTTTCTGATGGGCTATATCCGCTTTGTGCATTTCACCGCGGCCTACCTGTTCGCAATCGGGCTTGCGGGCCGCGCGTATTGGGCGATTGTCGGCAATCGCCATGCGCGCGAAATGTTCTGGGTGCCGGTATTCTCGCGCGAGTACTGGATAGACATGCTCACCATGCTGCGTTACTACTCGTTCCTCGGGCCCACGCCGCGCCAGTTCAGCGGGCACAATCCGTTATCGCGATTTGCGATGTTTTTCGTGTTCTTGCTGATCTCACTCTTCATGATCGTGACCGGTTTCGAACTGTATGGCGAAGGCGCGCAGGCCGGCTCTTGGCAGCAGATTGCGTTTGGCCAGGTATCCACGCTGATCGGCCAGTCGCAGACCGTGCACACGTGGCATCGCCTCGGCATGTGGGCGATCATGATGTTCGTTATCGTGCATGTCTATATGGCGATCCGCGAAGACATCATGGCCCGCCAGAACATGGTCGGCACGATGATATCGGGCTACCGTACGTTCAGGAAGTGAGGTTGCAATGCTGACTTGCCCAAAAACCGGCGTGCCTGCCATCGTCGTACTCGGCATCGGCAACTTGCTGTGGGCCGACGAGGGTTTTGGCGTGCGCTGTATCGAGGCGCTTGAGCAGCACTTCGAGTTTGCCCAGCACGTCAGCCTCATAGACGGCGGCACGCAAGGGCTGTGTCTGGTCCAGTACGTCCAGGCGGCCGACAGTCTGCTCATTTTCGACGCGGTCGATTACGGTCTCGCGCCGGGCACGCTGAAGATCGTTGAGGATGACGACGTACCGGCGTTCCTCGGCGTGCGCAAGATGAGCCTGCACCAGACCGGCTTCCAGGAGGTACTAATGCTCGCGCGCCTGACAGGCCGGTATCCACGCCGCGTGCTGCTGATCGGCTGCCAGCCGGACGAAGTGGCCGATTTCGGTGGCAGCCTGCGACCCACCATTAAAGCATCGCTCGAGCGCGCGCTCGAACTTGGCCTCGAGCGCCTTGCCGCATGGGGCGGAGAGCCCACGCCGCGTCACACCCCGTTACATGCCGACGATGCGGTCACGCTGCCGCATCTCGCGCTTTCGCGCTACGAAGGCGAGCGGCCCAGCGAGGCCAATGCGTGCCGCACCGGCGACGAGCGCGTGCTGCTGCGTATGCGCCGCAAGGAGCCGCCGTCGTGTGCATAGGCGTGCCGATGCGGGTGGTCGAGGTGCAGGGCTTGCGGGCGCTGTGCCACGGACGCGGCGGCCACCGCCGGATCGACACTTCGCTAGTTGGTCCATGCAGCGCCGGTGAATGGCTGCTGGTTTTTCTCGACACGGCGCGCGAGAAGCTCGACGGGACACGCGCGGCAGAAATCGACGCGACGCTCTCGCTCGTGGAACTGGCGCTGAAGGGAGATGCCGCCATGGCCCGAGCGAGCCCGAATTTTGAATTGCCGTCCGCGCTCGGCGTGGACGATTTGACCCAGTTGACCTCCAGCGCGCAACCGGCGTATGGCCGTCACGGGTCCTCCGAGGAATCGCCATGACAAATACGAACGGTACCGCGCTTGACGCGACGTCCGTGGTGCAGCGGCTAACTGATGGCAGACACGCCGTGTCCGTGGACGAACGAAAGGTAGGCGATTGGGTTGTGGACGGCGGCGAATGCGTAGCGTTGCTCACGGCCGACGGGACGCGCTTTCCCGACTTCCTCGACGTGGCCGTGGTGCTGCCCGAGCTCGCGCGCCGCGTGTGGCGGTGGCCGTGGTCCACGTTGCTGTGGCTGCACGCCGGCGCTTATGTCACGAGGCTCTCCAGTATGACGGACTGGAATGACTACGTGGCAAACCTCGCACATGCGCTCGGGCAGCCGACTACGCGGACGCCATGGGTCGGCATTCCCGGCCGCACCGTCGGCGCTTCGCCCGGCTGTCACGAATTGTCGATCAATCTTTGGGGTCGTTGATCGTGTCCATGAGTCCATTTCCCATTCCCGTCGCGCCTTTCCGCCCGGGAAACCAAGCCGAGAGCGATGCGGTGCTCGACTATCTGCCGATGCCGCAAGGCATGCGCATCTATGTGGCGCCGACGCTGCCTGAGCGCTGCGATGCGCGGGCACTCGACGGCGCGCGCGGCGTGCTTCGCAACGTATTAGGCGTACTGGCGGCATACAAACCTGGTACGCCGTCCGAAGCCATCGATCTGACGCCGTACGATCGAGCAACGCTGCGCGTTCTCAACGACGTGCTGGGCGAGGGCGAGGTCAGCGCGCGCGTCGACGGCGCGCAGCGGAGCGGCGGGCTGATCCAGGAGACTGTGTTTGCCGGCCTGTGGCGCGTAGTCGAGCGGAATGGCGCGCGCCCGGTCGACCGGCTCGAGATCGGCGCGGCCCCCGCGATGCTTGCCCAGCCCAAGGACCCGGCGCAGCCGATGATGCCGTTGCCGGACATGCTGCCGCTCGACGTGATGAACGCGCCGTCGATCCTGAGCGAAGTACGCGATTCCGCCGCGCGCTGGCGCGCCGGGCATGCGCCCCACATCGTCAACCTAACGCTCCTGCCATTGTCGCCGGGGGATCAGCAACTGATCGACGCCGTGCTGGGCGAAGGCGCGGTGCAGATCTTGTCGCGCGGCTACGGAAATTGCCGGGTGGGCAGCACGGCGATCGCGAACTGCTGGCGTGTTGCATATTTCAACTCGCAGGACATGCTGATCCTGAACACGATCGAGATCACCGATCTGCCAGAGGTCGTGCGCGCCGCGCCGGAAGACCTCGCGGATTCGCGCGAGCGCTTGACCCAGTTGATCGACTGGATGGGTGAGGCGTGACGATGGACGAGCGAACGAAGCAATTCGAGGGCTGCCATCTCGGCGCCAGCAGCCCAATCGCGACGCACACGTGCCTCGAATGCAAGTTCTGCTGGTGGATCCACCATCCCGAACAAGGCGATCCGGTCTTGCAGATTCCTCCGCACGCGAGGTTCGCGACGCTTCAGGCGCACTGGCGCTGCCGCGTTTATGGCCGCGCGCCGGATCAGGTCATTTTTCTTGTGGGACGCGGATTGACCGTGCGTGCAATCCAGCGAAAGGTCATACACGGCGATCCAAGGGTGGCTAGGCTTGTAGCGCACTTCGAAACGGCCGCAACCAGTGCGATGCCTGACATGCCGGTCGTGAAACTCGCCTTGCGTATCGAGGGGACCGGCTTTGACCCGGTGCCCGGCGAGACCGGGGCCCGATGCGGTTGGTTCGGGATGCCGATCACGCCATGGTCCATGAGGCCCCTCTCGTTACCCGGCGCGGTGCGGGACTCGGTGGAATGTCCGCGGCCGGCCGGTAAAGCGCACTTGCGCGTTGGCGACGTCGATTTCAAATGGCTCGGCGCGCACGCGCAAGACGTCGGAACCTATGCGTGCTGCTCGCTCTTTTTGCCGATGCTCGAATTCCCCAGACAGAAGAGCGCCACATCGGGCGGTGTCCCGCGCGTGTCGCGTCATGCGCTCCTGCGGCGGCCGGCCGCGTTCGCGAGCGCTCCATGACCGCGGCGATGCTGGCAGCATTGGCCGCACAGTACCGGGTGCGCCCCGGCCGGCACGACAGCATTGCGGGCGGGCGCCCACCACTGGCCGCCGCGCTGCTGCGCGGGCAACCGGTAGCAACCGCTGCGGCGCGGCTGTCGGCGCTGTTCTCGTTGTGCGGACTCGCACATAGGCTCTGCGCAGAACTTGCCCTCGGCGCAGCGGGCGCTTCAGTGGAGCACAAACGCGACGATGTGACCAACGCCGCTCATGCCGCAATGCTCATGCGTGAGACGCTTGCCGTGCATCTTCGCTGCATGTGGACCGACTGGCCGGTGCGGCTGGCCGCCGCCGCGCCGCATACGCTGCCCGACGTCGAGTCGGTTGACTCCTCCGACTGGCTGGAGCGGCACGTTCTGGGCATGCCTGCGCAAAAGTGGCTCGCGCACTGGACGGACGATCCGCGTGGCTGCTTAGCGGCGTGGTGCGCACGAGCCGCGACGTTCCCGGCCCGGTTGCTGGCAGCCTGCCGCGCGCACGCCGATACGATGCGCGCTACGCCGCGGCCGCTCATCATCGACGAAACGCGGTTAAGCGAACTGGCCGCGGCGATTGCCGAGAGTCCGGTGTTCGCGCACGCGCCCGTACAACGCGGCCTGCCCGCGGAGACCGGCGTGTGGACACGTAGCGACGATCCGCGCGCGTTGGAATACGACACGCCTTGGCTGCGGATTGGCGCGCGCGTCGCGGAGGTGGCGCGGCTGGCAGCGGGCGACGACGGGCCAAGTGCGCTTCGCTTTGGCGCGCGAACGTGCGCGCCCGGCGAGGCGCTCGGCTGGTGCGAGATGTCGCGCGGCGTGCTGCTCCATTGGGTGCGCCTCGCGCCAGGCGATGCGGCGCGCATCGAGGACTATCGCGTGGTCGCGCCGACTGAGTGGAATTTCCACGGCCAAGGCACGCTCGCGCAAGCCTTGTCGCGACTGGATCCGGCGTGCGGCGATGGAACGTTCGCCGCGCGCGTAGGCGCGTGGATGGGCGCGTTCGATCCCTGTGTCGCCTATGTGGTCGACACGGACGGCGCGTGAGCACAAGGATCGAGACAAGGCCCCGAATACTTGAGCTGAATGGAAGCCAAGGTATGCATGAAGTAAGTCTGGCCGGCGGCGTGCTTGCGTTGGTCGAAGCGGCAGCCGAGCGTGAGAACTTTGTCCGCGTGAAGGTGCTGAGGCTTGAAGTCGGACGCCTCGCTGGCGTCGATGTCGAGACGCTGCGCTTCGCCCTCGAAGCGATCGCGCCCGGCACCTGCCTTTGCGGCGCACGCGTCGAGATCGACGAACCTTCGGGAAGCGCGTGGTGCATGAACTGCAACGCGACCGTGGCGCTGGCCACGCGGGGCGCCCCCTGCGCGCACTGCGGCGGTTACTGGCTCCAGCCGAACGGCGGCACAGAGTTGCGCATCGTCGATCTGATCGTCGACGATGCCTGACAATCATCGGATTAGCGCAAGGAGAAGCAACATGTGCATAGGATGCGGGTGCACCACCACAGGCGATCGGCAAAACACCGCTCAGGGGCACGAGTGCGCGCACGCGCAGGGCCAGTCCGACACTCATTCCCACTCCCACCGGACGCCAGCGGGCAAAGACCTGCACTACGGCCTCGGGCCCGCGGGCCTCACGGTGCCCGGCCTAGACCAGGGCCGCACCATCAAGCTCGAGCACGACGTGCTAGGCGAAAACAATCGCCATGCCGCCGTCAACCGGCGGCACTTCGCGCAGCATGGCGTGCGTGCGCTCAATCTAGTGTCGAGTCCGGGCTCGGGGAAAACGACCCTGCTGTGTGCGTCGATCGCCGCGCTGCGCGAGCGCATACCCAGCTTGCCCATCGGTGTGATTGAGGGCGACCAGCAGACGGCAAACGACGCCGAGCGCATCCGCGCGGCCGGTGCGCCCGCGATCCAGGTGAACACGGGAAAGGGCTGCCATCTCGACGCCGCGATGATCGCCGCGGCCTTCGGACGGCTTCCGTTGCACGATCATCGCCTTTACCATGACCAAAAGCACGAGCGTGAATACGTACCGCTCACGCACGACGCCCCGTGCAGCGTGCTCTTCATCGAGAACGTAGGCAATCTCGTCTGCCCCGCGCTGTGGGACCTCGGCGAGGAGGCGAAGGTCGTGATCGTCTCGGTAACGGAGGGCGAGGATAAGCCGCTCAAGTATCCCGACATGTTCGCCGCCGCGCGCCTCATGATCGTCAACAAGATCGACTTGCTGCCTTATGTACAGTTCGACGTCGAGCAGTGCATCGCGTATGCGCGCCGCGTGAATCCGTTCCTCGAAGTGATCTGGCTCTCGGCCACGACGGGCGAAGGCCTCGATGCGTGGCTCGACTGGATCACGAGTGCGCGCGACTCGATTGCCGAGCGCATTGGCGTGCTGGAGAGCAACCTTGCGGCGCAGCGTGCGCGAAAGCATCGCGCCGGAGGCGAGGCATGACGGCGCGTGTGCAGAACCTACCCCATACCCTCGGCGAACAGACGGTGCTCGCCACCGGCGCATGGCTGAAGAACGCTGCGTGCCTGTGCATCGGCGGCGACGTTCACTGGTCGATGCTACACGGCGATCTCGACGATCCGGAGCACTGTGTGGCGCTCGACACATCGGTGGCGGCGCTTGTTGAGAGCGCCGAGCGCGCGGGGCAGCCCGTGCGCATGATCGCGCACGATCTGCATCCCGACTTCTACAGCACGCGCGTCGCGCTCGAATTGGGTGAGCGGCTTGGCGTGCCGACCGTCGGCGTCCAGCATCATCACGCGCATATTGGCGCGGTTGCGGCCGAGCATGGGCTGCGCGAGCCCGTGATCGGCCTCGCGCTCGACGGCGTGGGCTTCGGCACGGACGGCGCCGCATGGGGCGGTGAGCTGCTGGAGGTGGCGCCCGCCTGCTGGCGGCGCCTCGGCAGTCTCACGCCACTCGCGCTACCCGGCGGCGACGTCGCGGCGCGCGAGCCTTGGCGAATGGCCGCCGCCGCCCTGCACGCGCTCGGGCGCAGCGGCGAAATCGGGCCGCGACTCTCGGCCGCCGTGGGGGCGACCGCGGCGCGCACGGTCGGCGTCATGCTCGCGCGCGGCCTCAATTGCCCGCCTAGCACCGGTGCGGGTCGCTGGTTCGATGCGGCGGCGGGACTGCTCGGCGTGTGCCTGCGCCAGCGCGCCGAATCCGAGGCGGCCATCGCGCTCGAAAGGCTCGCGAGCGGCTACCTCGTCGCGCACGAGGCCCCCGATGTGGCGGGCCTGTGGCGCATCGCGGACAACGGCGAGCTCGACCTTCGTCCGCTCCTCGTCAAGTTGCTCATGCTCGCGGACTCCGGCGAAGCCGCGTGCGGCGCGGCCGTCTTTCATGTTGCGCTAGCCAAGGCGCTCGCCCAATGGGCCGCGCTTGCCGCGGAGGGGCGCGCCGTTCTGTTTGGCGGCGGCTGCTTTGCTAACCGGCTGCTCACTGCGCATATACGGGAGTCGCTCGCCGCGCACGGCGTGCGCACCCTCATGCCCGACACGGTGCCCTGCGGCGACGCCGGGCTAGCGCTTGGCCAGGCTTGGGTTGCCGCATATGGTCCGCAGATGTTGTCCATGCCTACGACCGCAAGAGGAGTCAGTCCATGTGTCTAGCCATGCCGGCACAGCTCATCGACCGGTCCGACGCCGAAACGGGCGTCGTCGAGCTCGGGGGCGTTCGAAAGACGGTCTCACTCGCGCTCGTACCCGACGTGCGCCTAGGGGACTTCGTGATCGTGCATGTCGGCTTCGCGCTTGGCATGATCGATCCCGAAGAGGCCGAGCGCACGCTCGCGCTGTTCAGCGAGGTCGCTCGGTCGCTTGGCGACACACCCATCGTCCAGTCGGGAACGGCGCAATGAAGTACGTCGACGAATTCCGCGACGACGAACTCGCCGCGCGCATTGCTGGGCGCATTCAGGCGGAGACGCTGACCGAACGCCGCTATCACTTCATGGAGTTCTGCGGCGGTCACACGCACGCCATTTCCCGCTTCGGCGTGGCCGATCTTCTACCCGGTAACGTGTTGATGATCCACGGTCCCGGCTGCCCAGTTTGCGTTTTGCCGATCGGGCGCATCGATCTCGCGATTCGCCTCGCGCTCGAACACGACGTGATCCTCTGCACGTATGGCGACACGATACGCGTGCCTGCCTCGTGCGGTCTATCGCTCCAGCGGGCCAAGGCGCGCGGGGCGGACATCCGCCTTGTGTATTCTCCGCACGACGCGCTGCGCATCGCGCGCGAGCATCCGGAACGCGAGGTCGTCTTTTTTGCAATCGGCTTCGAGACCACTGCGCCGCCTACCGCGCTCGTCGTGAGTGAAGCCGCAGACTGCGGCGCGGAGAACTTTAGCGTGCTGTGCTGCCATGTACTCACGCCCGCGGCGATGACACATCTGCTCGCCGAGCCGTCCGCCGACGCGAACCCGGTGCTGCTCGACGGCTTTGTCGGTCCCGCGCACGTGAGTGTTGTGATCGGCTCGGCGTCTTACGAGGCGTTCGCGCAGAGGTATCGCAAGCCGGTCGTGATTGCCGGGTTCGAGCCGCTCGACGTGCTGCAGGCGATCCTCATGCTGGTGCGTCAAGTCAACGATGGTCGCGCGGAGGTCGAGAACGAGTTCACGCGCGCTGTCACACGCGCGGGCAACGCCGCCGCGCAGGCGCTCATACAGGAGGTGTTCGAAACGCGGGAGTCGTTCGAGTGGCGCGGCCTAGGCGAGGTCCCATTGAGCGGGCTGCGCATTCGCCCGAAGTACGCGCGCTACGACGCCGAGGTCCGCTATGAACTCGTCTACCGGCCGGTCGCCGATCACCTCAAATGCGAGTGCGGGGCGATCCTGCGAGGTCTAAAACACCCGCGCGACTGCACAATGTTCGGCACGGTCTGCACGCCCGAGAATCCCATGGGCTCGTGCATGGTGTCCAGCGAAGGCTCTTGCGCCGCGCACTATTCCTATGGTCGCTCGAAGGACATTCGAGTCGTCGAAGCATGAGCCCAGTCCACACATCCCCGGTGAAGCCCGCCTACGTGCGGCCCCTAGACTTTCGCGACGGCCGCATCGACATGGGCCACGGAGCGGGTGGCCGCGCATCGGCACAATTGACCCGCGAGCTGTTCGTCGCGAGCTTCGATAACGAATGGCTGCGCCAAGGCAACGACCAGGCCACCTTCGCGCATCTCGCGCCCGGGCCCGGGCCCGGCGAGCGCATCGTGATGACCACCGACGCGCACGTCGTCTCGCCGCTTTTCTTTCCCGGCGGCGACATCGGCAGCCTCGCCGTGCACGGCACCGTCAACGACATCGCGATGGCGGGCGCACGGCCTTCGTATCTCAGCGCGAGCTTCATCCTGGAGGAGGGCCTCCCGATGGCGGATCTGCTCCGCATCGTCGAGTCAATGGCTGCTGCGTCGCGCGCTTGCAGCGCTCCGATCGTGACGGGCGACACTAAGGTCGTCGAGCGCGGCAAGGGCGATGCCGTGTTCATCACCACGACCGGGATCGGCGTCGTGCCCTCGGGCATTCACATTGATGGCGCGCAGGCGCGGCCCGGCGACGTTGTGCTGCTCTCGGGCACTATCGGCGAGCACGGCGTGGCGATCATGTCGCAACGCGAGGGCCTGGGCTTCGACACGGAGATCCGCTCGGACAGCGCCGCACTACACACGCTCGTGGCGGACATGGTTGCCGTCGCGCCCGGTGTGCGCGTTCTGCGCGACCCGACTCGCGGCGGACTGGCCACGACCCTCAACGAGATCGCCAGCCAGTCGGGTGTCGGGATGCACATTCAGGAGCGCGCAATTCCCGTGCTGCCGCAAGTCGCTGCGGCGTGTGAGCTGCTCGGCCTCGATCCGCTTTATGTCGCCAACGAAGGCAAGCTAGTTGCAATCTGCGCAAGCGCCGACGCGCCGCAACTGCTCGCCGCGATGCGCGCACATCCGTTGGGCGCGGCGGCGGTTTGCATTGGTGAGGTGGTCGACGACGCCCACAGCTTCGTGCAGATCGAAACGAAATTCGGCGGACGGCGCATCGTCGACTGGCTTTCGGGCGAGCAACTGCCGCGGATCTGCTGATCCGTTTGCGGCGATAGGTATCGGGAGACTGAGAATGCTTTTTGATCGTCAGGTCGCTAGTCGCGTTGCCTTCGCGGGAGCTTTGAATGATCCATCCCCTTACCGCATCGATCAAGCAATGAGGTCTCCAGTCCCGCCCTCGCTGCAGCAGCCGTCGACCGCGCTCGTGGTCGAGCCTACGCTACATTCACCCTCTATTACGAGGAATGCTTTCCAATTCATTGTTGCCTGAGCGCTTTATCAGCAGCGGACTGTACCCGCCTCTCCTGGCCGGACAATCTCGCCTAACGTCAATGCCCCGCCCAACGGAAAGCTTCTTCATCGGCTCGACGAACGAACATTCACGCCGCCCGAGGGGACCCATCAGGACGCGAAGGCGGACTGTTCGAATACTTGGATGACCGCAGTCATCGCCATTCCTCAATTTGTTTTGTCTCCCGAAAGAAGTTTTCTCGGGATGGTTTCAAAGCTCAGCAGGCCACGGATGCGGTTGCATAACTCAGATCGGCGAGAACGAAAATTCGCACACGCGCGGCGTGACAAGTTGGCCGCTGGCAAAATCGCGCGAATGAATCTTATTGCACCTATGACGACAATATTTTCAGAAAATCCTTACCATCCAGCCCGTGTTGTCAACGAGTAGACTGTACCAACCGAACGCTGCGAGTCGTCACGGTTAATTTAGCTTGGGAGAGACACCTATCTGGGTTGTCGGATAGAGATGCACTATCTTCCCGAATGATTGACCTGATTTATCGTACCGTGCTGCCAATAGATAGCCTTTCGCCCTGTAACCGCCTAACGAAGCCGACAGAGGGTTTATATCTTGCGTGCCGAGAAAAGGGCAGCGTATTTGGCCTGTTCGACGGAGCAAATCAATGCATGTTCTCGATGTCAATCAAATGACCGACTTTCTTTTGAATTCGTTTAAGTTGGTTTCGATCTTCGCGACCGTGTGCAGCGCGCTCGAGCTATTCTTTCCGGCTTATCGATACAGCTTCGCATCGTACCTTCGCGGCGCAAGGAACTGGACGATTCGGATTGGATGCGGCGCGCTAATCTGGCACTTGTACGCTGTGGGCTTGCAATGGTTAGGCGTCAAGCCGCTCCTGACGGTCAATCTTTCAACAGTGTTTCACTCTGACAACGCAGTTATCAAGACGGCTTTCGCCATCCTTTCAGGCGTTTTGGTCGCAATTGCCGGTGACTTCTTTTACTACTGGATGCACCGAGCACAGCACACCGTGCCATTCCTGTGGCGCTTGCACGCTACACATCACTCGATCCGCGAACTGACAGCGTGGAATTGCAATCATCACATTTCCGAGCCGGTTATCTATGCCTTGTTTGTAGCATTACCGCTCGCGCTGATCCACTTCGAGTCTGGCGTGGTGCCGGCTGCTGCCATGACACTCATTACCTTTCAGGCGCACCTCTCACACTCCAGCACGCGCATCAACCTTGGGCCTCTGCGATATATCATCGGAGACGGTCAGTTTCACCGAATTCATCACTCAACTCAGCCCCATCACCGGCACCGGAACTATGGGTTCTTTACGACCATCTGGGACACGATCTTCAGCACGGCATACTGGCCGAAACGGGACGAATGGCCCGAAGTGGGCCTTCGCAATCAACCCGAGCCCCTCACCGTGCGCGACTACTTTATGTTTCCGTTTGATCGACGTCGCTGGTCTGCGGCTAAGATCGCAAACGATGTATAAGAACGTCGACATTAGAGATCGAGCGCAGTGGGAAGGTCATGCTGGAACTCGGTTTGACGAGGTCACGAACCAGAAAAACACCAAATCATCTCGAAGAACAACCCAAATATCGGTGAAGCCGCTGAATCCGCTCGTGTCTACCTCACTTTACGTAGTCCCTATAAATATGTGCGGTAAAGACACGCTTCGGTTTCGATCAGTAGAAGAACCTCCGAACCTCATTGTCTGCGTGTACATCGTCTTCCGGACAAGCAGTTTCTGATGGATGATATCGGCATAGCCGGGAGCCTCATAGAGACGATGAATAGCGACTGTGCAGCGTTCATGTGCAAGGCAGATGCAGCGACCATTGTTTGAAATCTGACCGTCGCACTTGAGTGTTGCTTCGATAAATACCCACGTAACGCACTAAGGAAGGTCTGCACAACTCGTTTTCAGAGAGTTGGCCGTTTGCCACTTGCGTCGTATCAGCCATGAGAGTCTGCTGGCAGGTTGGTCGTCTGGCTTTTGAAGCGTGACGACCACTGTTTGCCGAGATTCGCGGCCTGAATCTGCGAGCGTTTCAAGCCTTCCACAAAGCCTTGCGTGCCATCCACAGGTTGCCCAGAGCAAATAGTGTCGTGATCTGGGCGGTGTTCTTCATCAACCCCCGGTACCGGGTCTTTGTATAGCCAAACTGCTGTTTGAGCACGCGGAACGGATGTTCAACCTTGGCGCGGACGCCGGCCTTCAGGCGTTCAATCTGATCGAATATCGCGTCCAGCCGATCGGTTAGGTCCAGTTGTCTGCGCCTGCCTGGTCGCATCGCGACATGCCAGCGAACCGCGCTTACCTGGCAGCGCTTTTCG
>NZ_JBFPKO010000049.1:0-23592 GCF_040948765.1 Paraburkholderia sp. BR10923
CATCAGGGTCAGGTACGGAGCGGCGAAGTACCACTCTTCATCCGATACATCCGTTGGGTAAGGCCTGCGATTTTTCATTCCGCCAGGATACCAGGTCCGACATAAAGTGCCTAACACCCTCTAGAAAGCTCTGATGCTTTGGCCGCGGCCGTTCACACTTTGCTTTACGTTACCGGGTTTATGCACCCGCCAGCCGCATAGCGTTCATTGTCTTCCTGAATCCCAGGATTCTCAGAACTCGCATCAGATTGTAGGCAAGTACATTTAAGCTCATCTCAGTACCCACGTTTGGCAATCTGCGTGTCAGGAAGTGCGTGTAACCCATCCAATGCTTGAAAGTACCGAAGACATGTTCAACTGTCCGTCGGCGTATTGTCATCGCCTCCGGGGTCTTGTCGAGCCGACGTTGGACTGCTTCCAGTACCGATTCATGCTCCCACCGACTAATTCTTCTATATTGACTCGGGGTACAACGGGATTTCATCGAGCATTGAGGACAGGAACTGCTCCAGTAGCGACGCAATTGCATGCCATGCTCTTCTCCAGTGAATCGGTAAATCGCACGCTCGCCAGCGGGACATTGGTATTCGTCGTCCCGCGCAATGTAGATAAAGTCGGCCCGGTCAAATCGACCACGGGCTTTGGCGCTTGATGTTGTGGGCTTCGGCAGCATTACTGCGATGCCGGCATCGGCGCATGCCTTGATCTGGGGAGCATTGTAGTAGTGCGCGATCAGCGACTGCCCGTAGTCTGGTTCTGCCCATCGTGTCGCGTGGAGCTTGAGCTATGGGACTAAGCTGCGCCCTGTCGCTGCCAGAATTGGTGACCTCGTGAGCAACAATGAGATGGTGCTTGGCATCTACGGCCACTTGTACGTTGTAGCCCACCACTCCCGAACCCTTGCCGCTCGTCGCCATGGAGCGTGCGTCAGGATCGGTCATCGACAGTTGGCCATCAGGCTGTGTCTTGAGTTGCTCCTTGATCTGCTTGAGGTTTCGCATCTGTTCGCGCAAACGCTCGATCTTGTCTTTCAGCCTGATTGTCTTTGCTTCCAGTTCTGCGGGTTGCGTGCGATCTGCGGTCTCCAGCGCATTCAGATAACGCTGGATGCTCTCCTCGATCTGCTTCTGTCGCTTCTCAACCTTGCCTTCGGTGAAGTTGCGATCGCGTGTATTGACTGCCTTGAACTTGCTGCCGTCGATGGCAACCAGTGCTTGCGAGAACAGCTTCAGCTCGCGGCACAGCATCACGAAACGGCGGCACACGTTGCGAATGCCAGTGCCGTTGTCGCGACGGAAGTCAGCTATGGTCTTGAAGTCGGGCGCCAAGCGACCCGTGAGCCACATCAACTCAACGTTACGTTGACATTCACGCTCAAGACGGCGGCTCGACTGAACCCGGTTCAGGTAGCCGTAGATATAGATCTTCAAAAGAACTGCTGGATGATAGGACGGGCGGCCTGTAGTCGACGGCGTTGCTCCATCGAAACCCAGCGATCCAAGCTCGAGCTCTTCAACAAAAGCCTCGATTATCCTGACCGGGTTGTCCTCTCCAACGAAGTCATCGAGGCACTCTGGAAGTAGCGTCACCTGCTTGCGATCTTCACCTTCTATGAATCGCTTCATCCGGTCACCCATGCTGAATGAGTCAATCCAGTTTAGGTGATCGGCATGTTTTCACACAAGCTCGGTCTTGGGCGAACGTTTGCCACGACGGTGCATTTAATATAGCCGTATCCGTCAAAAGCGCGCTTAACATGTGTCAATCGGGGGGCGAGATACCGTTGGCGCCTCGAGACAATGCCGCACTGTGAAGCAGCTAGGGGACGCCTGTTCAAGCTCAAGGTGCTTAAATCTGGCCTAATGGGGTTGTTTCCTGCTGGAGTCTGCTGGGACGGTGCGAGCCGTCGGCCAATGCGGCGGCGCCAGACTGCGCAGAACGCGGCCGCCCCCGAGAGCGTTACGCAAGATCCCGCGCGCCGCTGTTCAAGAGGTGGCAATGCAACGCTAGTTCCAAACGTCGAGCATGATGTCCAACCCTCGTAAGGCACAAGCTCAACCAGCCAGACGCTGGTTTTCGTACTGCTTCGCGAATCGCTAGCGCCTTGGACGTCCTTAAAGCGGGCGCGAGTGTAGCGACCGGTGATCTGAACTTATTGGCGGAGTGCCGCACGAACATCATCCATAGTCTTCTGCGCCGGCTGACGCGTTCAGAATCGCTTGCCGTTGCTCGGCTGAACATGATCGCGGAAGCGAGCTTGTCGCTGGCCTTTGCGCTTGTCATTTCACCGCATACTGCCCGCCGCGCGAGTAAGGCATGCAGTGGCCCGACAGCGCGCGAACCGTTCGCACGCGCACTTTTGGGCGGCCTGCTCGACGCGTTGCCGATGCACGTCGACACCTACCTCGACGCGGTACGCGTGTAAGCGCACTTCAGCTCAAAGTTCCGCCATGACTCATGCCATTCCACACGGGCGCGTTCGCGATGCCCGGACATGGCGGAATGCCCCGACGAGGTTCCGGCTAGCTCTACGCAACTGATGACGCCCTCTATTTTTCTTGATCAACTGGGAGGACTTTCACCTCGCGTTGCCAGACCAAGATGGAGATGCTATCTGATGTTGATGAGTTTATGCATCTGCAACGATACGCGCCAGCCGTAGCGTTGCGCGGCCCGAATGCAGATATCCGTGGCGCGAGACGACAGGCTCAGCGGCTGTAACCAGATCGGTATGTCTCGCGCTTGGTGGAGCGGGTCAAGTTTCTCGAGCACCATGCCAACGTCGCGCTGCTTGCCGATCGCGCATTTGAGCTCGTTGGCTCGCCACAGTGCTTCATCTAGCACCGTGCGGCCACCGGGCATGGCGTACTTGGGGCTGACGGTGACGAAAGTGCTTGGCGTCACGAGCGGTATGTAAGTGCCGGAGGTTTCGACCTGGACCCGGTGATGCCACGCTTCGAGCTTCGTGATCAGCGGGCGCAGATCGTAGATGCACGGTTCGCCGCCCGTGATGACCACGTGCTCAGCATCTGACGCCCGCACTATATCGGCTAGCGTCTGTACGCCGTACCACGCATAGCTGTCGCACGGTGACGCTTCTTTCAGACGCATCGCGCCCACGCTGATCGCGCGCTCCGGGACCATTTTCCACGTATGCTTGGTGTCGCACCACGGACAACCGACTGGACACCCCTGCAGGCGGATGAACACCGACGGTGTGCCGGTGAAGCTGGCTTCGCCCTGCAACGATTCAAAAATCTCGTTGACGGGATAGATGTCAACGGGCGGCACAGTTAGCGCCGGTACGTCACAGTGCATTTGCGCGTCTCCTCGATTCGCACTTCGACCAACCGGACGCTGGTTCCCTGCAAGATATCAGGGCCGAGCTCGGTTACCAGCCACTGCGCCAAGTTTTCAGCGGTCGGATTGAAGGGCACGCCGACCACCGACCGATCGAGGTCGCGCAAGCCGACATAGAACGGATCTTCGATCCACAGCAACATGCGGTGATCCCAGTGATCCTCGACCCAATTGCAAAGCAGTGTCTTGATCGCCCCGAAGTCGATGACGCGCCCGAGATCGTCGAGTGAGGAAGCTTCGCAATCAAAATGAACGCGGTAGTTGTGCCCATGCAGGTTCTTGCACTTGCCTTCATGGCCCACTAGGCGGTGACCGCATGAGATGTCGTGGTAACGCTCGGCGTGTAGCATTGTCATAACCCTTGTCCTCGTGCAATGGGCAGAAAGTCTTCCGATGCGGCGTCGCGATCGCGAGGAGCCACGCATCGCAATGATGGTCTGACATTAGCCGGTCGTAGACGTGCGTCGTGTAGGTGCGGAAGCGCAGATGAGCTGCTTCCTAGGCAGGCAGCGTGTTGTGCATTTTCGGCTTAGGTACACCAGTCAGTAGCGCGAAGGGATAGGGCACCAAGCCTTCGTTCGTTGCGGGCAGATGTAACAAGTCATCAGCGGCGCTCGAACGTCAGGTCTACCAGCCGGTGGCCAATGATGCCGTCCATGGCGGCATGTTCGGTATATGGTCGAAGCCGACAAGAGAACCTCATTGTGTTTGCGCGCGCTGGGAAGCGCTACGCGGTGCCAGTCGTGCACAAACGCGAAAACGCACCAAGCTAAGGTCTTATATAGTACTTCATGGTCCACATGGAATTTTCTGGTTGCAATTGGCCTACGCTTTTTTCTATTGTGGCAGGCGCAATCACATACGCCTTGATGAACGTCAACCTGCGCGTCCGACGCTGTATTACTTCCGGCAAATGGGACTCCGGGCGCCGGCATTCGTGCCGGTTCCATTCGACATGAAGAACGTGCGTCAGGCTGAGATGCGCATCCAGCATCCACGCCGACACGACCCTCACTACGCCTGGGCTGGCCTCAACGTCCACCACGCGACCGCCGCTTCGCTCTTCGACGTCTCGTACCTTGACGCGACGCCCATACAGGGGATGTCAACGGTAATGGACTTCAACTTCTTGCCCGATATGGGCAGAATGATCGCGAACTTGCTATCGGCGTAACTGGTTGTTCGCCGGCTCGCTGCGAGCAGGCCAACGCGCTGCCGCCATCATGGGCCTGTTGCGCTCACCACAACTCAATGGGCACGAACCGCACGCCTATCTGAAAGATGTCCTCACGTGACTGCCGACCCACAAGGCCAGCGATATCGCGGCATTACTACCGCATCGCTGGCGACCGACCGCCACCAGCCACTAGTTAGAGCGTGTTAGGAACTTCGATTGAGACCTGGTATCCTGGCGGGATGAAAACAACGGGCCGCAAAGGGTATCCGACTGATGTGTCGGATGAGGAATGGAGTTTCGCGGCGCCGTATCTGACGCTGATGGACGTTGACGCGCCCCAGCGCAAATACGAACTGCGCGAGATGTTTGATGCATTGCGCTGGATGGCTCGTGCCGGCGCGCCGTGGAGGATGCTGCCCAATGATTTCCCGCCGTGGGAGTTGGTGTATCAGCAGACTCAACGCTGGTTGCAGGCTGGCTGCTTTGAGAGCATGGTGAGTGACCTGCGCTCGGTGATAGGCGTGGCACAGGGCCGTCGGGGACAGCCCAGCGCGGTCATCCTCGATGGCCGCACGATACAGTCGACCTGCGAGAGCGGCCCGCGGTAAGCGCCCGGTCATCCCATCTTGAGTCACGGTGAAAGTCTTGGGAGCATCGTGTTCACTTAAATAGGTGGACACGTGAACACTATTGAAGAAGCAGCGGCACCTAGCCGTCGACGACGCCGGCGCTACAGCGTCGAGTTCAAGGCTCAGGTAGTGGCAGCTTGCCAGGGGCCCGGGGTATCGCTCGCGGCGATCGCGTTGCACCACAAGCTGAACGCCAATCTGCTTCGACGTTGGGTCGAGCAGGCCGAAACGAACGATTGCGTGCTCGTGGCGCGTAGCGACCTGGCAGCGCCATTGGCAGCGGCGCCAGCACCGGAATTTGTACCGCTGCCACTTGAGACGCGAAACACGCGTACAACTGAGATTCGCGTCGAGGTGCGTCGCGCGGACCAGTCGATCACGGTTAGCTGGCCAACCTCGGAGGCAGCGCAATGCGCCGCGTGGCTGCGCGAGTGGCTCGCATGATCCGCATTGATCAGGTGTGGCTGGCAGTTGACCCGCTGGATATGCGAGCCGGCTTCGATACGGCACTGGGTCGGGTGATCACCGTGTTCGGCGCTGCGCATCCGCACCATGCTTACCTGTTTGCCAACCGGCGAGCCAACCGCCTGAAGGTGCTGGTTCACGATGGGATTGGCATCTGGCTGGCAGCGCGACGGCTGAATCAGGGGCAGTTCGCATGGCCGCGCGCGGGTAGCGAACCAAAGCAGCATGCGCTCACGCAGGAACAACTTGCCGGTCTGGTGGTGGGTTTGCCATGGCAGCGCATCGGCGCGGACGGCGTGATCCGTGTCGTTTGAGGACGTTCGGGACGTATACGGTCGCGCTTTCGCGCTCTCCGGGGTTCTGGCAGACTCGTCTGCATGGACCTGCCCGCCGACCTCAACGCTCTTAGCCCGGAACAGCTGCGTGCGCTCGCCACGCAACTGATTGCGCGCGTCGAAGACCGGGACAGGGAGATCGAGGAGAAGACCCGGGAGGTCGGTGAGAAGGAGCGGGAGCTGCGCTACCGGCAGACCCGCATCGACCAGTTGACTCACGAGATCTCGATTCTCAGACGCCATCAGTTCGGCAGGCGCAGCGAGCAGCTCAGCAGCGATCAGATGAATCTGCTGGATGAGGCGATTGACGCGGATCTCGCCGCCATTGAAGTTGAACTCGAGCAACTTCAGCCACAAGCCACAGCCGAGCCGCTACCCCAGCAACCGAAGCGTGCAGCGCTGCCGGCACAATTGCCGCGCACAGAGATTCGCCACGAGCCGCAGAGCACCGTATGCCAGTGTGGCTGCGAGCGCGTACGCATCGGTGAGGACATCAGCGAGAAGCTGGACTACACGCCGGGCGTGTTCACCGTGGAGCGGCATATCCGTGGCAAGTGGGTGTGCAGAAACTGCGAAACACTGATGCAGGCTGCGGTGCCTGCGCACGTCATCGACAAGGGCATCCCGACCGCGGGACTGCTGGCGTCAGTGCTGGTTGCCAAGTACGCTGACCACCTTCCCCTGTATCGTCAGGAGCAGATCTTTGCGCGAGCGGGCGTCGCGATACCGCGCTCGACATTGGGCGCATGGGTCGGTACGTGCGGCGTGCAACTACAACCGCTGGTCGACGCGCTGCATCAGGAAATCCTGCAGCAGGGTGTGCTGCACGCGGATGAGACGCCGGTACAGATGCTCAGTCCCGGCAAAGGCAAGACACATCGCGCGTATCTGTGGGCGTATACGCCGACGCACTACAGTGAGCTGCGCGCCGTGGTCTACGACTTCGCCGACAGCCGTGCAGGCGAACATGCCCGCGCGTTCCTCGCTGACTGGCAGGGCAAACTGGTATGCGACGACTACAGTGGGTACAAGGCTGGATTCCAGCAGGGCATCACTGAAATTGGATGTGCAGCGCACGCGAGACGCAAGTTCTTCGATCTGCACGCCAATCACAGCAGTCAGATCGCCGCGCAGGCGCTGCCGTTCTTTGCTGCGCTTTACGACATCGAGCGCGACGCTGCAGTGCTGCAAGCCGAGGAACGCCACAAGCTTCGACAGAGTCGGGCCAAGCCGGTCTGCGGCGCACTTCACGAATGGATGGTGGCGCAGCGCAAGCTGGTGTCGGAAGGCTCGGCGATTGCCAAAGCGCTGGATTACAGTCTTAAACGATGGGAAGCGCTGACCCGCTATCTCGATGACGGTCACGTGCCTATAGACAACAACTGGGTCGAAAATCAGATACGTCCTTGGGCTATCGGCAGGTCGAACTGGTTGTTTGCCGGTTCGCTTCGAGCCGGCCAACGAGCCGCAGCCATCATGAGTCTGCTACGCTCAGCGCAACTGAATGGGCACGAACCGCATGCCTACCTGAAGGACGTTCTCACCCGATTGCCGACTCAAAAGGCCAGCGACATCGCAGCATTGCTGCCTCATCGCTGGCAACCGGCGGATCCCATCCGCTAGTTCAGTTCGTCAAGACGGGTTTGCTGGCCGCTTACGGCCCGCGTGCGGGTTATGACGGTTATAAGCGCAAGCGCGGTAGTAAGGTACAGATTGCAGTAGACACGTTGGGACAGTTGCTGGCGGTGCACGTGACCCCAGCCAATGAACAGGAGCGCGCACAGGTAGCGGAGCTTGCGCGGCAGGTCCAGCAGGTAACGGGACGAACGGTCAAGGTGGCATTTGCCGATCAGGGATACACGGGCAAAGAGCCAGCGCAGGCTGCGTTCGATGAGGGCATTGACCTTCAGGTGATCAAACTCGAAGAAACGAAAAAGGGTTTCGTTCTGCTCCCCCGCCGGTGGGTGGTCGAGCGCAGCTTTGGCTGGCTCAACCGTTTCCGGCGTCTCCACGTGACTATGAACGGCTCCCCGAAACTCTCGCTGGGCTTCATTTCGTCGTCTTCGCAATGCTCATGCTTGTCCACGCCGTGTCAGTACTTCAAAGTTCCTAACACGCTCTAATCCGTCAAGGCGGCTTGGCTAGCCGCTTACGAATGCTCGCATCCGACCTGGTGATTCCCTGATCGCATCGGATCGACGGACGACCAGCGCCTTATGCACGTAACCATTGCTGGCGAAGTGGCGGTCCAGACTGGGTGAATTTTAGCTCGATCAACAATAGGCGAAGATGCCGCTCTATTGGCCACTGACGTGCCCGATGGCGTAGTATTTGTAGCGACGATGCTTATCGACCGTCCGGGGCCTGTCGAGGTTGCCTGCGCGACCGAGTCGAGGCCATAGCGTGGGATTGCTGCCAAAGCTGGCGTCACTCGCATGAGTGACGCCGATTCCTCTGATGGTCAGCATTGCCGGCCGCGCTCCAACCGGTGTTGGGGCTGACGTTCATGATCGACGGCAGTCTCGCTATGATGTAGCTGAACTAGGCCGCAATCGCGCCCGCTTTGCTGCCTGCGCCCGAAAGGCTAAGCGTGCTGATCCGCGGGCCGGACTCGATAACGAAGTCGCTACTACCGACGCCGCGCGCGGACCGCAGTCAGGCCGATGAATCCGCTGTGGTTCCATCAACGTTCGCGCCACCGGGGTTGCCAGAAGTTGGGGTGAAGTGGCTCGTGACAGGCGGTAGCGGCAGGAATGGCTTAAGCGTGTTCCTGATGACTTCTAGGCAGACCGCGCAGAACGGTTTCCCGAGCGTACGCATTTGGCAGTTGTATTGTGGACGATACAATCCGCAATGGAAATACCCTGCGCCTGTGAATGCACCAACCGTAGCGGCCGGGGCAGGCGATGCTTGGGTATCGCATTGCGTACAATTAGCGTTGACGGTGGTCGGTAGCGCAGTGGCCGCAGCGATCAGTGCCCCCCATTTGATCGTCGCGCGGTCGGTGTTGGCGGTTATGTTGGGTTGTGCCGGCTCGGTTCCCGTATAGGTGTCGTGGCCAGTTTCACCGCTTGAACAACCGGCGTACGTCGAATATTCGTCGGCGAGGCCGAATGCCGTGTGCCCCATTTCGTGGATACCAATTTGCTCTGCGCCGTCTGCTTTCGAAAACACCGCGACCGGCCCGCCGGAACCGCCGTAGATGGTGCTGTTGACGATCACTACCGTCATGTTCGTCTGTGGCACCTGCGTGCGCGCGACGTTCAACGCTGTAGCGGCGTCGACGCTGAGCAGCCGCCGTATTTGCCCACCTTCGCAAAACGTCGCGTCGAAATAGGTGCGCGCCGTCGCGCCGGTACCGTTGCACACGCCCGCGGGGTCGTCAGCGCCGCTGTCGGTCGAGGAAACCTCGACGCGGTGTACGTTGACGGCCGACCACATCTCGTTGAACGGCGCGGTACCGGCGACAGCGTTTGCGAAGTTCCGCGCGTCGGTCGCATAGGTCGCCAGTTCGGCCCTCTGGTAGCCGTCGCCAAGGATCACAAGATTCCAACGCGATACATCAGGACCGTGGTCGATGATCTTGCTGACGCCGATGACGGCGCCATCTGCGGTAGTCATTTCAGGATGTCATCCAAACTGAATCGGGCGATTTCGCGCGCCGCACCCGTGCCAACCCGCGGGCCACCGCTGCGCGCTCGTTCGGCGCGGATCGTGCCGAATGGTGCGACTGGCGGGTGCTCTGTCGCCAACAGAACCAGTGTCGCCGCTTCCCAATAGGCCGGCACGAGAATTTCGAAAACGCCGCGCCGCAGAGCTGTAACGTGCGTTGGGGTCGCGCCGGGCGCATGCGCTTCGCGATACCGCGGCATTGGATCATGCTGGATCCGGCGGTATAACGGCCGGCCGTGGGGGTCGCGCAATTCGAACCAGAACCCCGCCTTGCCTTCGGAGCTGCACAGCTCATGCGAGGGTGGCAGGGTCATTTCGACCAGATGCTTTGAGGCGAGCGATAGCGCGTCGCCGTCGTAGGCAAAGATCAGGCGCAGGATGCGGCGGTACGGTGGACTAGGCATCGGCGAACATCGCGATCCGGCAGTGGTGCCACTATTTTCGAGAATGCGTCGAGCTGATCGACCAGCTCGGACGTTGCGGTTGTGCCCGGCGACCTCAATCTGCTGCTGCTCGCTTGCGCCGGCGGGTCGACTGTACACCAAGGCCGACGTCCTCAGACGTCCATCGCTCCAATATTCCCACCCGTAGCTTGGCCGCATGTACTGCTCACCGATGACTGCCGCTGGCAGCGGTAGCATCATTTGGTTTTCGCATCTTGTTGCATAACGGGGATGTCGACAGCGAAGCCTCGTCGGGCTCATTGCGGCCAGCAAAACTAGGCCACCGTTTGGCCATAACTACCTTCAGTAACGCGTGTCTGCATCCTTTACATCGACTATTCCAACGGAAAATAGCTGACTGGTCGCCGGTGCAGGAACAGCAATCGCAAGGTCGTTGTTCAGCTCAATGGCAATAGAGTGTGTGACCTTTCGTGCATGTCGCCAAAAGGCCAACATGAGAACGATCCAGCTCGTCTGCGCATCCCTCTGCTATCGGGGAGATGATAACGGCATTCGTACGCGCGATATCACTCGATATTGTTTAAGTGTGCATAAGGAAAGTTGATGGAACCTTTGCGAGTATCGGCGTTTTTATTGCTGCGAGTATTGATTTCTGATCAATGTCAATCTGATTCAAATTCCTAAATGACACCGTCAAGCACTTTCGACTGATAGTAGAACGTACTGCGCGCCAGCTCCGCCGCCTTGAGCAGCGCGGGTAGCCGGTGATGCTGCCGCAGTTGCAGCACTATTTGCGTTTTTCTCTTGCGCCGCCTGCCTCTTCGCCTGAAGAGGGGGGCGAGATTGTTTTTTAGGTACACCACGCCCGCGCGCAGATGCTCCTTCTCCCTGAGCAACCGATCACGGGTACGCTCATGCGGCGCATTTTCTTCGGCTGGTCTTTCGTGATCTGGGCGGAGCATTTAAGGGGCCCACTCGTGGACGGGAGGCGACAGTTCTTTCTTCCTAATGTAGTCTGGACAGACATCCTGGACGTCTCCCTGCCCAACGCGATGAAAGGGATCACTCGGCAGTCACCGTGAACTTCTTGGAGGCAAAGCTCAGGTTGCCACGCGAAGAGGTGATTTCGAACCCGTACTGCAGGTCACCGATTTCAAGATCATCATCAAAATAGTTGAGCGAGCGCAGAAATTTCATAAACGCCAGCACATCGATCGCGGCGTTGTCAGTCGTCGTCGTGCGGACGAACGTGTAGACGATGTTGCTGCGGTTGGTGCCCACGTATACGTTCCAACTTCCGTTGGACAGCGATACATTTCGATAAAGTGGAATTGCGCATCCGGCTTGCGTCCAGTTGTAGGAGATTGGCTTGACATTCCCGCAACCTTCCGCAGTTCCGGTGTAGTTCAGCCATATCATGATTTCATGCGCCTTACCACCGGCCCAGATATCAAACGTTGATTCCCAAGCCCCGCCAGAAGGCGTAGTAGCCGAGACGATGGCGGAAAGCGAGTTCAGTGAGCCGATGGTCTTGTTGACTTGGTATCCGATGTGCGGATAGGACTTGATGCCACTGGTGTTGGGTTGATCTGAAGTAACGCCCCAGTCGGGCTCGCTGTCACCCCCGAGCTTGCTGTTAGCCCATATTGTCTGGGGACCCGCGGTGACATTACTGCAGGGTGACCACACGTCGTTGTTGATCGTGTACCTACCGTAGATCCGAGAAGCGAAGAGGTTTTCCGCAGAGCAGGATGAGGTTTCGGGGGAAGTAGCAGACCACGTCTGGGCCTGCGCACTGGCAGTCCAAAGCATCAGCGCGGCGGTGGCAGTGGCAGCACGGGTCGCGCGGATCAAGATTCGAGGCATGGTCTTCTGATCTCCTGTCAGGTGGTGGGGTTGGTCGGCATCGGTGAAGGTCAGCGGCTTAGGCAACCTTCCGATCGAGAGAGAAGCCGTGCGTGGGGCGACGTACTCTTAGACTGGGGCGGGTTCATCTCGTCTGTAGGTGCTCATGTCAGGTATCTCCATAGCACTGCCGAGAGAGCGCATGTACACCGAACGTCCTTGAACACGAGCATAAAATCTTGCGCCGTTAGGCCGCACGAGACGGCCAAGTGATACCGATCTCAGCGTTACCGCTATAGTTCGACGACCCGCGATTCGCCTTGACTGTCGATGGTTTCAGGCGACGTTGTATTGGCAAATGTTTTGTCTACCAGTGCCGCTCAATTCAAGCGAATGCCCCGCCCAATCCTCGTCAACTCTCCTGCGTTATGCTGCCAGAGTTGGCTTTGGACCAGCGAGTTTGTTCAAACGGAAACATAAAGTAGTCGCGCACGGTGAGGGGCTCGGGCTGATTGCGAAGGCCCACTTCAGGCCATTCGTCCCGTTTCGGCCAGTATGCCGTGCTGAAGATCGTGTCCCAGATGGTCGTAAAGAACCCATAGTTCCGGTGCCGGTGATGGGGCTGAGTTGAGTGATGAATTCGGTGAAACTGACCGTCTCCGATGATATATCGCAGAGGCCCAAGGTTGATGCGCGTGCTGGAGTGTGAGAGGTGCGCCTGAAAGGTAATGAGTGTCATGGCAGCAGCCGGCACCACGCCAGACTCGAAGTGGATCAGCGCGAGCGGTAATGCTACAAACAAGGCATAGATAACCGGCTCGGAAATGTGATGATTGCAATTCCACGCTGTCAGTTCGCGGATCGAGTGATGTGTAGCGTGCAAGCGCCACAGGAATGGCACGGCGTGCTGTGCTCGGTGCATCCAGTAGTAAAAGAAGTCACCGGCAATTGCGACCAAAACGCCTGAAAGGATGGCGAAAGCCGTCTTGATAACTGCGTTGTCAGAGTGAAACACTGTTGAAAGATTGACCGTCAGGAGCGGCTTGACGCCTAACCATTGCAAGCCCACAGCGTACAAGTGCCAGATTAGCGCGCCGCATCCAATCCGAATCGTCCAGTTCCTTGCGCCGCGAAGGTACGATGCAACGCTGTATCGATAAGCCGGAAAGGCGATCTCAAGAGCTGCACATAACGTGGCAAAAATCGCAAGCAGTTTGAACGATTGGACGGCGAACTGGACCATCTGGTGGATATCGACAGCATTCATTGTTTGCTCCGATGAGCCGATCGAAGTCGGAGATCTCGGGTCGAAAAGCTGCTTGTCAAAATGGCCGGCTTCTTCATGGGTATCATGCAGTTACGTGACTTAAGAAGGACGCCAATGTAGTACCTCGGGTGCCAATCGATATCCGTGGCGATGGGCATTGCACCCCACAAGATCGTGCAAAGTGTCTATTGAGGGCGCCCTAACACGGTGACTGTGCCGCAGCAGCGTCATCACTATCCGCCATTTTGTGAAATCGCAAAAATCAATTGTTTGGATAAGACGCATTCGCGTCACAAATGACTTTCTCAATACAGACTCAAGAGGTGGTCGAAGGCATAGCATTCACTGCACTCAAAGTGCACTGCCGTCGCGACGTGACAGTAACCGAAGGCCGGTGCCGTCGGCACGGCGCCCTAAGATAAATGAAGCCACGACATGATGACGTGCGCCGTGTGGAGCGGCCAGCGCAACTATTGTCGTTGCCACTCCGGCTGCAAGCTCGATAAGACGACGAATGCGGGGGGGTGCCCCTAGAGCGTGTTAGGAACTTCGATTGAGACCTGGTATCCTGGCGGGATGAAAACAACGGGCCGCAAAGGGTATCCGACTGATGTGTCGGATGAGGAATGGAGTTTCGCGGCGCCGTATCTGACGCTGATGGACGTTGACGCGCCCCAGCGCAAATACGAACTGCGCGAGGTGTTTGATGCATTGCGCTGGATGGCTCGTGCCGGCGCGCCGTGGAGGATGCTGCCCAATGATTTCCCGCCGTGGGAGTTGGTGTATCAGCAGACTCAACGCTGGTTGCAGGCTGGCTGCTTTGAGAGCATGGTGAGTGACCTGCGCTCGGTGATAGGCGTGGCACAGGGCCGTCGGGGACAGCCCAGCGCGGTCATCCTCAATGGCCGCACGATACAGTCGACCTGCGAGAGCGGCCCGCGTGCGGGTTATGACGGTTATAAGCGCAAGCGCGGTAGTAAGGTACAGATTGCAGTAGACACGTTGGGACAGTTGCTGGCGGTGCACGTGACCCCAGCCAATGAACAGGAGCGCGCACAGGTAGCGGAGCTTGCGCGGCAGGTCCAGCAGGTAACGGGACGAACGGTCAAGGTGGCATTTGCCGATCAGGGATACACGGGCAAAGAGCCAGCGCAGGCTGCGTTCGACGAGGGCATTGACCTTCAGGTGATCAAACTCGAAGAAACGAAAAAGGGTTTCGTTCTGCTCCCCCGCCGGTGGGTGGTCGAGCGCAGCTTTGGCTGGCTCAACCGTTTCCGGCGTCTCGCACGTGACTATGAACGGCTCCCCGAAGCTCTCGCTGGGCTTCATTTCGTCGTCTTCGCAATGCTCATGCTTGTCCACGCCGTGTCAGTACTTCAAAGTTCCTAACACGCTCTATGTAATTCGTCAAGGGTTAGGGGCTGACTTGGGTTCGTAAAAGGTGCCATCGCGCAGCATGGCGAACAGGACATCGCAGCGTCGTCGTGCCAGCGCGATGAGTGCCTGGTTATGTCGCTTGCCCTGCTGGACCTTGCGTGTGTAATACGCTCGCGAAACGGGGTCTCGTAAGGCCGCGAAGGCGGAGAGGAACAAGGCGCGCTTGAGTACCTTGTTGCCGCGCCTGGACGGATGCTCGCCACGGATTGATGAGCCTGAGCGCCGGGTAACTGGTGCGAGGCCAGCGTAGGCCGCCAGGTGACCTGCCGAAGCGAAGGCTTTGTGCGCGACCTCGGTGAGGAGTCTGGCGGCGGTCCTGACGCCGACTCCCGGCATGCTGGTCAGGACCGGCCAAAGAGGGTGAGCAAGCACCAGCCGCTCCACTTCGGCGGCGATTTCGTCGCGCTGCTTGCGTAAGGCGGCGAGCTGCTGAGCCAGGCGCGGCATGACGATGGTGGAGGCTTGCGTGCCGGGCACAGTCACGGCTTGTTCGCCCAGCGCTTGAACGATTTCGGCCGCCAATCCCTTGCCCATGCGTGGCGCGAGCTTGGTCAGGCGGTTGGCAAGCGTCTTCTCGCTGGTTGCTGCAAGCGCGGCTGGAGACGGGTAGCGCTCGAGTAGATCGAGCACGGCGGGATGGTCGAGGCGCGGTCCGAGAACGCGCTCAAGTGCGGGATGGATCTGGGTGAGCAGGCCGCGAATCCCGTTACTGGTTTGGGTAATTTGAGCGGCGAGATCGTCGTCGAAGCCGCACAGCATGGTCAGCTCGGCGAGCGGTTCATCAGCTAACCGAAGCGAGCGCAGCGTATGCGGCATCGAACCGGCGGCCTCGGCGATGATTGCGGCGTCGCGGGCGTCTGTCTTGGCCTCACCGGCGTGCAGGTCGGCAATGCGGCGCATCGCCAGTCCGGGCAGATCGGCAAGCAGAACGCCTTCATCGCGTGCGACGGCCAGCGGCAATGCGCCGATGGTGGCGGGCTGATCGACAACGAAGAGAAGACGGCCATGGGTCTTGAATTCGGCGATGAGGGCGCGCAGTTTGGCCTCGTCGTTGGAGAGCGCCTTGATCTACAGGCGCTTGCCATTCCGAGCTAGTGCCACGGCGTGATGCTGGCCTTTACCGACGTCGACACCGATGAAGACTCGACGACGTCATGTTGTTGGAATTCTTGCATCGAAGTTTGTGTAGATCGAACGAGTGGGCCTGCGACAACGGTGGCAAATCTCGGCATCCACGTTACGGACGGCCTTGGAATATCCCAGCCGAGTCCCTATTAGCGATCACCAGCCACCCACCAGGCCCGGTGACAACACCCCCCGGACCAGAAACTGCGACTGGGGGCGAGAATCATGCCGGGCCTGGCTGGCCGAAGCCTCAATTGTCGAGGCGGGAAGATAGTAACTGGGGGCTGCAACCGGGGAAATGTTTGGCAGTCACATGTTACATGTGTGAGTTTGTAGACGAAAGCACGGTCCCGATCAAGGTCATTTTGTGGCGTGCAAATTTTACATAGATGCGATCATTGCAACACGCAACGTATTGCGAGGTGCTTTGGCCCACTTACGAAATTAGACGTCGTGAATTCGACATCTCCCACCGGTTCGACGAACTGCAACTTCGGGATCAGTTCCTCGAACAGGATGCGCATCTCCATGTTTGCGAGATGCTGACCAAGACATACGTGAGCACCTGCCCCAAACGCAATGTGCCGATTCGACCTTCGGTCGATATCGAATACGAAAGGGTCGGGGAAAACTTCCTCATCGCGATTGGCCGACCCGTAGCAGAGCATCAGCCAATCGCCCTTGCGGATAGTCCTGCCTCGCAAATTCGTGTCGGCTGCCGCCGTACGCATGAAATGACGCACTGGCGATGCGTAGCGGAGGCTCTCGTCGATGAATTGCGGAATGAGCGACGGGTCAGCCTTAAGCCGCGGCAGCAAATGGGGGAATTGACACAATGCCCACATCGCAACCGATATGGAAGACGAGACAGTGTCATGCCCGGCGGCGGCGATAATCACGTAGTAGCCGAGTCGGGTTGCCTCATCAATAGGCTGTCCATCGACAACCGCGTTGGCGAGCAAGGTGGCGATGTCGTTACGCGGTTTTTTCCGGCGATCTTCGCTCAGGCGATCAAAGTAACCCTTGAAGTCTGCTACAACTGACAGCAGCGCCTTGCCGATCGCACTTCCGGCGTCGCCCTGGCGACCGATCTCGCGCTTGTATTCGGCATCCTCGCTTCCAAACATCTCCTGTGTGAGTCTCAACATACGGGGAGATTCTTCCTGCGGAACTCCGAGAATATCCATGATCACGTTCAGCGGATAGTGCGAAGCGAAATCGTTCGCAAAGTCAATTACCGAGCCGCTCTTTTGCAGAAGTTCCCCGATCATCAAATGTGCCAATGATCGGATGCGAGCCTCAAGCTTAACGACACTGTTCGGCATAAACCACGACTGTGTCAGTGCGCGCAAACTCTTGTGTTCGTCGCCGTCGACGTGGACGAGCGAACGGACGATGTTTGGACTACCGGTGGCCCCTATAACATGCGCGATAGATGCTTGCGGACGGCAGACGACGGAATAATCGCCGTTGCGAAACAGGGCATTGTTCCGGGAAATCATTGAGACGTCGGCGTGTTTTGTTACCACCCAGAATGGGTCATGCGCGTCCGCCATTGCTCGTCCAACTGGGTTGTTTGCACGCGCCCACGCGTATATCTCATGGAGCCCGTCGAGGTTTGTATACGACTGCGGATCAACCAGACGGTTTGCTATATCTTTCGGTAGGTCGTAATTTGTCATGCTCACGATATTGCAGAAAAATTAACATGTGAAATCGAGGCAAGCAACGTGTATCGAAGTATCCACTCATGGCTGGGATTGGGGTCGACCGACGTTTGCGGATCGCTCGCCAGTTGGTGCGCATCGAAGCCGTCGCGTCGGCAAAAGAGGCGAACGGGCCGGGTGCATGCGTGCGCTCGTCGGATATTGTCCTTTCATACTATTCACGACGTCTGTCTTTCGCCTTAATGCATGTCAACCTTTCTTGATCACGTGACCATGCATTTGAGCCTCGAAGGTATCCCTTGTCAGACACAGCGCATGACAATGGCATTCGCGCACGAGGAGCAAGCTCCCCGCTTGTCGATGTCTTCGTGGCCAAGTGACAGAACCGGAAGGCCGTCGAACCGGCGCCCCTTTGCCCGGTGCGGTGCGGCGCCTCTCACGCTGCAATGATTCTCCAGCCCATTCTATTGAGGCCGTCGTTCATATCTATCACGGCAAGGGGTGAATATTGCTCAACGCTGTGGGTCGTGGGTTACGCTGAATTTGTATTCATGAATCGAGCGGTTGCGATGAAAATATTCAATTTGCGGTTGAGGAGGGCGGTAGCGCACATCCCCGCGCAACCGTGCCAATGACGTTCTTCGTCGAATGCCAGGCTTGCTAAAGATTGGCTGGCACTTTGACGCTATGACAAAAGTGGCTCATGACAGGAGGCAACTCTAAGTAAAAATCCTTTTCCGTATCCTTCAAACCGCCCGGATAACAGTCAGAGACGAAATCTTTCAACGGCGTCAGCGCCGGTTGGCAATTTGCGCGGGGCGCCCTCGCTGAATTCGTTCCATCGCGTAGCCTATGCTGCCAGCAATTGATGACCATGTTGGCTACTTACCTGATGTAAGAAAGGTCTGACCTTGATCAAGGGTTGCCGTGCGTTTGTCTCGTACACTTGGGTTGCAGCGGGTCGAACCGTCTCGCTCGACCTACTGTGGGGACTTTAGACGACCCGTCAGAGTATAGACGACTCCGATGGGTCACTTTTTTTTCTGTGTCCCGGCTGTCCTTGCCAGTCGCCCACCCGTTCGTTGGGCGGTCATTAGTTCCGAAATAGAACGCGCGGGGAACAATGACCCGATTCCCGACAGTGGTCAGGTTGCATATCCCCTGATATTCGTTCCAAGCAGCGATTCGGACCATCTCTTTAACGGCGCTACCATTAGGCGGATTCCTCGCGGACTGGTGCAACACCCTTCGTCGCTGCTTTCTGCATGGCAAAGATTGGCGGCTGCTGGCCAAGGTGAAATGCCGCTAGCACATGGAAGCGGACCAGTGAAGGGCCAGATTTGAGATCTCCCGTAGCCCAATCACCGTGGGCAACGAGGTGTGCGAGGCGGGTTCCTGGCCGATATGAGTCATCCAATGAATTAAGGCATTGATGCGGTTAGGTCCCGCAGTTGGCGCAATATGATGCGCTTTGGGTAGCCGTTCGCGCGTCGGAGCCTGTCTGCGTCGAATAGAGCTCGACATGCGTAGGCTGGTCGGTCATTGAGCGCCAGCGGCATCAGTCGGACGATTGAGATAATCGAGCCTTTGTTTCTTCCCGAGCTACGACGCTACAGGATCAACGAACGCGGCCCATCCCACCGCATCTGCGTTGTCGAAAGCGCAACCACGAGGCGTGGAGCGACAAATTATCTCTGTCTGAGATTGATGCGCATCTTCTTCGCTGCACTATGATCCGCAATCTGTCTTGGCAAGCGTGAAACGCGTGGGGTCTCGCGTTATTCGCAACGTCGGTTGTAGGGGGCCGCGACCCTGACGTCCATTGCGCGCGGGCTGGCGACATATTGCTCGAGCGCCGAAGGTTGCCGCGGCGTGAGGATAGGCAATTGGATTGCAAGATGCCGATGCGAGACGGGCTATTCGACAACGCGCGAATTAGCGACAAAGCTCGGTGTATCAAGTTAGGGAAAGGGGCCCCTGTCCTCCTGCGTGAGCAATTTGGCCGGGCGCAACGAGCAGCTCAACGGCGAAGGGGTAAGTCCGACAGACGGGGCTATCGACGCCGGCCGGTGCAGTTGCGGATGGGCGAATATTTGGAAAGACATCAACGAGAAGCTGGCGTACGCACCGGGAGTCGTCACGGTGCAGCGGCATGGGAAGTAAAAAAAGATCTGTCGCAAATGCGAGACGTTCAACTGGTACGGCAAGCTGACGGGTGGTGATCGTTGATCATGGAGCATCGATCGGTCAAGCCGCAAACTTATGGAGGGCTCAACCTCCATTCGAGATGTATGCCGATCACAGTGGTCAGATTCCTGAGCAGGTGCTGCTGTCGTTCGATTGCTTCATTTGTTTAACGCAGATGGTGTCAGGAATCCTTGGCGGTGGTGAACAGTTCATGTTCAGGCTGTCCCCGTTGGTTATCTATACACTGAATATGCCAGTGGCCGTTTGATGGAGCCCAACGTCCTTCTGTATACCGCAGCGCATATCCGGAGTCGCCTTCGAAAAGTCTGTAACGACAGTCGAGATTCAATCCTTCGAGAACATACGCGAGTGTGTTTTCGCTGGGCCCGCACACTAACGTGTTGCCGCAATCCACATGCAACGAGCCCCATTCGGGTAAGTCCAGTCCGGAATGAGCCTCGCGCGACCATTGCCGCTTTTCTGTGTCGAGCCAGAGGATTGCGAATGCCATCGGACGGGTAGTATTAAACATGTCGAGCTGGACGGTAAGACGCATGAAAATTCTCCTAACACATATTCTCCACGCCTAGTTGACGTAGGAAACGGCGAACCTCGCCGCGGATCACTCGCTGATTTCTCATCTCCCAGCGTTATGCGCATCGTTCGTCGATGTGCTGCTATCAAAACGATCGCGACAAGGACCGTCACTCTGCCTGAGATATCTCACGGGGAAGAGCGCTGTGCCTGTACTAACTGTGTGTCGCGATTCATGAAGATCAGAGATGGGGAACTGACTACCAGTGGCGGCCTCGGGCCATGCATCCCCTAGAGCTGCTGAACATCTTGATAAATTGTCGCGTACGGCTCGAGCGAGCAACTGCGAGATGTAGGGTTGGTCCATCACGCTGCCACGTGACAATACGGGTTTAGTTTGCCGCAGCAACAGAGGGCGTGTCGTTGACCACGATCAACAGAAGGCCCCCGAGCTGCATTTGAAGTGTTGTCGGTTGCACATATGCCTGATGACAGACGGCGGGGAAAATCTGTCGCATACCGTCGTTGTGCCGCACAGGTCTAGCGCCAAGTTGCGTGTACTTCAATACGAGCATAGCGGTTCGAGGAAGGTTGCCAGCAACGGATATTCGATACTGATATACAACGACGGCGTTCGGGTCTCGTCGCGGATGCTGTCATGGACGATTCACAAATTGTCCACGTGCCACGTGCCTTGTATGACGACGGCGCAAACCAGTTCGCGCCGTGGTCATATCAGGTTCCTCAGTGGAACGACGGCAGTATTAAAGGTTATTAGGTATGCATAAGAAGAACTCATATCGGTGCGGTGGTTCGCTGTGGCATGGTCATTATCAGCTGCGGAGGAATGCAGATCACTCGAAGCGGGCCTGCGCAAGATTTCCAGTCCGTCAATTGACGTGAAGTCCAATGCGATGGGCTCGGCCGCATCGGTAACCAATTACTTTGATCTCTGATATCTGTGCGCGACGGGTGTCAGGTGGAGCATGAGCGGCGCTTTCGCGTCCTTAAACAACTGTTTTCGACTATGGAGTGTGGACCTATGACCGCACGGCACCGATTTTTATTTACACCGGGGCCATTGGCGTTGGACGCCGAAGTAAAGGCTGAGATGCAGTTTGACATGGGTTCCCGTGACGTGAGTTTCAAGAAAATAACGGAGCGAGTAAGAGGCCTGATTGTAGATTTGCTGGACGCTCGTGGGGGATACTCGGCGGTACCCATACAGGGCGGCGGGTCTTACGGCGTAGAGGCGGCATTGGCTTCGTTCGTTGGGACATCAGACGGGCCTCTCGTATGCATTAATGGAAACTACGGCGAGCGGATCCTCAAAATGCTGCAGATCCGAGGCATTAATGCCGTCAGCATCGTTGCCCCGAGTGATCAGTCCTTCCCCATGACAAAAGTCGCTGCGTACCTGGAAGAGGATCCGGGGATCACACATCTTTGTTTTGTGCACTGTGAAACGACCACGGGAGTCGTCAATCCGCTCCGGCCAATGGTAGAGTTGGCAACGCGTCATGGTGTAAGAACCATTATCGACGCAATGAGTTCTTTCGGTGCTGTGGAAATCAGTGCCAGGGAAGTTCCGTTTGACGTCCTTGTGACCTCGAGTAACAAGTGCATCGAGGGTCCGCCGGGAGTGTCTTTTGTTGTTGCCTCGCTGGAAACGCTCGATAGCAAGACCTCAGAGACCAACTCGTTCGTGTTGGACGTTCGGGACCAATGGCGTAACTTCGAACAGACTGGCGAGTGGCGTTCCACGCCACCGACACATGTTGTTCAGGCGTGCGCAAAGGCCCTGGAAGAACTGGCTATTGAACGGGTGGTTCGCCGTGGAGAGCGATACGCCTCTGTCCGTGACGCTATCATCCGCGCAACTGGGCCATACGCCGGACCCGCGGGAACGATCGCCGGTATGCCTTGCGCTGACGGCACGCGATGTCGTTCGTACGCAAGAAGATCTCGACGCGCTGTACGCCCATCTCGTGGAGTACAACCTTTACATCTATACCAAGCTGGATCTTCCGACGCGCAGTTTCAGGATCGGGTGCATGGGATGTATTGATCCGATGTGGATCCGCCTGCTGGGAATTGCATTTGAAGACTTTTTTCAGCTTCATTCCGATGAATCCGGAAGCCACCCGGGCCCGCCGTATAACCGACTTATGGAAAAAGGCCATTTGACATGTCAAGAAGCAATGCCAACGCCGAAATGAACCGCGAGACGTCACTTCTACACGCTGGCTATCGTCATGACCCCGTCACCAAAGCGGAGTCTGTACCGATTTATCAATCTACCGCCTATGAACTTGACGGCGATCTTGAAAAAATTGCCGACATCTACAACGTCCGAGAAGATGGGTTCACGTATAGCAGGATCATCAACCCGACAACGCGCATCCTCGAGAAGCGATTCGCTGCAGTAGAGGGTGCGAGCGACGCCCTGGCGGTAGCCTCAGGGCAGTCCGCAACCTTTCTCGCTATCGCTAACCTGTGCAGCGGAACGCCAGGCGATAACGTTGTCGCATCGAAGTATCTATATGGCAATACGTGGAATCTGCTCTTCAATACATTCAAACGGTTGGGTATCGAGGCACGATCTGCGGATCCAAGAGACGTAACATCGTTCGAGCGGATGTTGGACGACAGGACGATTGCTATGTTTGGAGAGACGTTTTCCAATCCGTGCCTTGTCCCGTTGCCTGTTCCGGCGCTGGTGGAAATCGGTGAGCGGCGCGGGATTCCTGTTATTGTAGATAACACGACAACCCGTTTGATTTGCCGTCCGAAAGCTCTGGGTGCGGATATCTCCACGTATTCCGCGACAAAGTATCTATGCGGCCACGGAACGACACTTGGCGGACTGATTGTCGATAACGGAAGCTTCGCGTTTGACGACGCAGGCCGCTTTCCGTTGTTCAACGACGGAGATGAAGCGCATGGCGACGTCCTCTGGAAAGAAGCGGTTCTGAAACTTGGCGATCTTGGCGCGAGTCCCTATTTGCTTAAATCCCGGATGACTTGGCTTCGTGACACCGGCGCCGCGATCAGTCCTCTCGCCAGCTTTCAGCTGATACAAGGACTCGAAACCCTTCATCTTCGCATGCAGCGGCATTGCGAAAATGCCGTCGCGGTTGCGGAGTTCCTTAACGCCCACCCGAAGGTCGCAGGTGTCTCATATCCATCACTGTCGTCAGGATACGAACGTGAGCTTGTCGACGAGTTAGTTGACGCACGCGTCGGCTACGGCGCAATGATTATATTTGAACTGGGCGACGAAGCGGCAGGGCGAAGATTCATAACCAACATCGAGCTAGAGGGTGTTAGGCACTTTTGCTAAGGGTTGCAAAGTGAACAAGCATAAGCACGGAGAAGACGACGAAGTGCAAGCCAGCCAGAGTTTCGGGCAATCGCTCGTAGTCTCGTGCGAGTCGGCGGAAGCGGTTGAGCCAGCCGAAGCTGCGCTCAACCACCCAGCGGCGCGG
>NZ_JBFPKO010000004.1:0-487089 GCF_040948765.1 Paraburkholderia sp. BR10923
TCTTCATGGGCGATTCTCCAAAAAGAAAACGACCGCTGCGTTACGTAGAAAGCGCAGCGGTCACCCGAATAACTGGTGGGTTCAGACGCTGCCGACGTCAGGTCTTCGGCAACGTGACGCCGTGCTGACCTTGATACTTGCCGCCGCGATCCGCGTACGACGTTTCACAAATCTCGTCGCTTTCGAAAAACAGCACCTGGGCGACGCCTTCGTTCGCGTAGATTTTCGCAGGCAAAGGTGTCGTATTCGAGAACTCGAGCGTGACGTGCCCTTCCCATTCCGGCTCGAACGGCGTCACGTTGACGATGATCCCGCAGCGCGCATACGTCGATTTGCCGAGGCACACGGTCAGCACGCTGCGCGGAATGCGGAAGTACTCGACCGTGCGCGCGAGCGCGAACGAGTTCGGCGGGATGATGCAGACGTCGCCCTTGAAATCGACGAAAGATTTCTCGTCGAAGTTCTTCGGATCGACGATCGTCGAGTTGATGTTGGTGAAGATCTTGAATTCGTCGGCGCAGCGAATGTCGTAGCCGTAGCTCGAGGTGCCGTAGCTGACAATCTTCCGGCCGTCTTTGGAGACGCGAACCTGATCGGGCGCAAACGGCTCGATCATCTTGTGCGACTCGGCCATGCGCCGGATCCACTTGTCAGATTTGATGGTCATAGGTGAACGCTGCTCGACGTGAGTGTCAGGTGTGACGAAAAGATAGATGAAAACCGCCGGCGGCGCTGCGGCGCTCAGCCGGCGAAGGCCGCTTATTTTACGCGATCACGGAATCGCTGCCGCCGATGGCGTCATGTGCGCCACCGAGCGGTGGCCTGGCGGCGAAAGCGCGCTCGCCGTTCACTGCTGGCGAATCACGCCGCAGGCGATGGCCGTGCCAGCGCCATGCTGAGGGTACGCGTAGGGATCGGTCGCGTCGCGGTGCAGCAAAACCGCGCGCTGCAGCACCGAGCGGATGCCGTCGAGCGACACGTCCGGCGCGACGATGAAGCCGGTGGCCACGCCGTTCGCGTCCGCGTGGATGTTGCCGAGGTCGCCCTCGACGCGCGCGCCAGCCTTGAGCCGTTCGGCCGCCGGTGAAAATACCGGACCGGCGCTGGAGCCGTCGGCGGCGTTGCAGTCGCCGCGCTCGTGCACCTGCAGCGCGTGGTCGCTATTGGGCGGCAAGCCGGTGAGATTGTAGGTGACCTGGACGCCGTCCGAGCGCTCGATAAAGGTCACGAGGCCGTGGGCCTGATTGCCCACGGTGGGCAGCAATTGCGCGTCGGCGCGCTTTTCCTGTGGTCTCAGGAAGACGCCACAGCCGCTCAACAGCACACAGCCGGCAGTCAGAACGATGAACGCATGTACCGCGTGCCCGTCGATTCGTTTTCCCATGCGATCCTCT
Source organism: Paraburkholderia sp. BR10923 (assembly GCF_040948765.1). Taxonomy (NCBI): domain Bacteria; kingdom Pseudomonadati; phylum Pseudomonadota; class Betaproteobacteria; order Burkholderiales; family Burkholderiaceae; genus Paraburkholderia; species Paraburkholderia sp. BR10923. Next base: position 1,395 of record NZ_JBFPKO010000004.1, read on the forward strand.
TGTCGGCCTGGCGGCCGCCCCTGCGGCCGCCGAGCCGAACTCGTGAAGTCGACATGATACCGCGAGAGCTCGTGAAAATAGGGATCGAGATCGCCCCTAATCCCTTGCCCGAACGGCCGCTCAGGTGTTCTGCACGACGATGTTCGGAAACTTCGAGCTCATGTCGCGCGCGCGTTCGGCGATATGCACCGCGACCTTGCGCGCGATCGAGCGATAGATCTCCGCGATGCGCCCGTTCGGGTCCGCGGCGACCGTCGGATGGCCCGAGTCGGCCTGCTCGCGGATCGTGATGTCGAGCGGCAGGCTGCCGAGCACGTCGACGCCATACTCCTTGCTCATGCGCTCGGCGCCACCGGCGCCGAAGATGTGCTCCTCGTGGCCGCAGTTCGAGCAGATGTGCAGACCCATGTTCTCGACGATGCCGAGGATCGGAATGCCGACCTTTTCGAACATCTTGAGGCCTTTCTTCGCGTCGAGCAGCGCGATGTCCTGCGGCGTCGTGACGATTACGGCGCCCGTGACCGGCACGCGCTGCGCGAGCGTCAGCTGGATGTCGCCGGTGCCGGGCGGCATGTCGACGATCAGGTAGTCGAGTTCGTGCCAGTTGGTCTGGCGCAGCAGCTGTTCGAGCGCCGAGGTCGCCATCGGGCCGCGCCATACCATCGGGTTGTCCGCCTCGATCAGGAAGCCTATCGAGTTGGCCTGCACGCCGTGGCCCGTCATCGGGTTCATCGATTTGTCGTCGGGCGATTCGGGGCGGCCCTCGATGCCGAGCATGGTGGGCAGCGACGGGCCGTAGATGTCGGCGTCGAGAATGCCGACCGACGCGCCCTCGCTCGCCAGCGCGAGCGCGAGATTGACGGCGGTCGTGCTCTTGCCGACGCCGCCCTTGCCCGACGCAACCGCGACGATGTTCTTCACACCGGGCAGCAGCTTCACGCCGCGCTGCACCGTGTGCGCAGCGATCTGCTGCGAAACCTCGACGCGCACGTTCGCGACGCCGGGCACCACGCGCAGCGCGTCGGCGAACTGCTGGCGGATCGTGTCGAACTGGCTTTTCGCCGGATAGCCGAGCGTCACCTGAAGACTGACCGCGTCGCCCTCCACAACCACGCTGCGGATGCTCTTCGCGGCCGCGTACGGCGCGCCCGTGTTGGGGTCAGTGACGGCCGCGACAGCGGCGTCGACCAAAGCCCGATCGATACTCATTGATACTCCGTGGGGAAGAGGTGCGGCGTGGCGGGATGGACGAATCGCGCACGCGGCGGAATTTGCAAGAAATTGTTATGCGGCATTGCGAAAATCTTACGTGCCGGGCACCCTTCGGGGCACGCGGGATGCCGTAGGGTCGCACCGCTGCGTGTTTCAGGCATTATTGTAGTGTCTGACGGCAGACGGTGCCCGAAGACCCTGCTTCGGTGTAGGACCGCGCGAAGCAAGGCGCAGGAATCGTTCCCGAACCCTTCTGAGTGGTCGCTGCATTGCCGTAATGTTCACTGCATAGACTGACCGCTACCCGCTGGTTTATTCGCACTCGAAAGGAAACCAAAATGAATGCAAGAATCATGACTCGCGTGGCCGTATTCGCCGTGGCCGGCTCACTGATTGCCGGCTGCGCGACCCAACAGGGCACCAACACAGCAGTCGGCACCGGCGTCGGCGCCGGTGCCGGCGCCGCGCTCGGCGCAATCTTCGGCGGCGGCAAGGGCGCGGCGATCGGCGCGGCCACCGGCGCGGCGGTGGGCGGCATCACCGGCTACAACTGGGACAACATCCGCAACCGCATGTCGGGCGCGACCAAGGGCACCGGCACGCAGATCACCGAGCAGCCGGACGGCTCGCTGAAGCTGAACATCCCGAGTTCGGTCACGTTCGACACCAGCAGCTACGCGATCAAGCCGACGTTCGCGCCGGTGCTCGACCAGCTCGCGCAGACGCTGCAGCAGAATCCGGAAGTCGTCGCATCGGTCGTTGGCCATACGGACAACACCGGCTCGCTGCAATACAACCAGACGCTGTCGGTCAACCGCGCGCAGAGCGTGACCGGCTATCTGACGCAACGCGGTATCGCGCCGCAGCGCCTGTCGGCCACCGGCATGGGCCCGAACCAGCCGATCGCCGACAACAACACCGAAGCCGGTCGTGCGGCGAACCGTCGCGTCGAGATCTACCTGCGGGCCACCGCCCAGCACGCAACGCAATAAGGGCAAGTCAAAAGGAGAAAGCGCCGCCGGGCCGGCCGGGTGTTGCGGCCACACGAGCCCGGCTGGCCGGCGGAACGAGCCGCCCGACCGGTTTGCCGGCAAATCGAAAAAAATTTCGAACTCTACGGAAAATCCGCGGTCTCTCTTTACGGTACGTGACTGGCGAAGCCATCACGTCACCATTCTCCTCTTGTCGTTGTTGCTCCGGGGTTTATCGACCCCGGTTTTTTTTGCCCGCGCGGTTTTGCATTTCGCTCGCGGGCGTCGCCCCGGTTGTCCCTCACCACGGCGCCGATCCCCTTCCGCTCCGCTCGTCCAGCCCGCCGCGTCCCAGCCCGCGTGCGGCGTGCGCCCTGCTAAAATCATCGTTTCGTCCCACCGCAGGCACCCCGATCCTTATGTCAGCACCCGCCACCGACCTCCCCGCAGGCGCGCCGTCCGGCCGCCGTCAGATTCTCGTCACGTCGGCCCTTCCGTATGCGAACGGGCAGATTCATATCGGCCATCTGGTCGAATATATCCAGACGGACATCTGGGTCCGGGCGCTGCGAATGCACGGCCACGAGGTCTACTACGTCGGCGCCGACGACACGCACGGCACGCCGGTCATGCTGCGCGCGGAAAAAGAAGGACTGACGCCGAAACAGCTGATCGATCGCGTGTGGCTGGAGCACAAGCGCGACTTCGACAGCTTCGGCATTTCGTTCGACAACTATTACTCGACCGATTCCGACGAAAACCGCGTGCTCAGCGAAAACGTCTACCTCGCGCTGAAGGAAGCGGGGCTGATCGACGCGCGCGAGATCGAACAGGCGTACGACCCGGTCAAGGAAATGTTCCTGCCGGACCGGTTCATCAAGGGCGAGTGCCCGAAATGCGGCGCCAAAGACCAATACGGCGACAGCTGCGAAGTCTGCGGCTCGACCTACCAGCCCACCGAGCTCGTCAATCCGTACTCGGTCGTCTCGGGCGCGACGCCGATCCGCAAGACCTCGACGCACTACTTCTTCCGCCTGTCCGATCCGCGCTGCGAGAACTTCCTGCGCGCATGGGTCGGCGGCCTTGCGCAGCCGGAAGCCACCAACAAGATGCGTGAATGGCTCGGCGAGGCCGGCGAAGCCAAGCTCGCCGACTGGGACATCTCGCGCGACGCGCCGTACTTCGGCTTCGAGATTCCGGGCGCACCCGGCAAATATTTCTACGTGTGGCTGGACGCACCGGTCGGTTACTACGCGAGCTTCAAGAACCTCGCCGAAAAGCGCGGCCTCGATTTCGACGCGTGGGTCCGCCAGGGCTCGACGGCCGAGCAGTACCACTTCATCGGCAAGGACATCCTGTATTTCCACACGCTGTTCTGGCCCGCGATGCTCGAATTCTCGGGCCATCGCACGCCGACCAACGTGTTCGCGCACGGCTTTCTGACCGTCGACGGCGCGAAGATGTCCAAGTCGCGCGGCACCTTCATCACCGCGCAAAGCGTGATCGACACCGGCCTGAATCCGGAATGGCTGCGCTACTATTTCGCGGCCAAGCTGAACAGCACGATGGAAGACCTCGACCTGAATCTGGACGACTTCCAGGCGCGCGTGAACAGCGATCTGGTCGGCAAGTACGTGAACATCGCGAGCCGCGCGGCCGGCTTCCTGATCAAGCGTTTCGACGGCCGCGTGCAGGACAGCGCGATGCACCATCCGCTGCTCGGCACGCTGCGCGCGGCGCTGCCGCAGATCGCCGCGCACTACGAGGCACGCGAGTACAGCCGCGCCCTGCGTCAAACCATGGAGCTCGCCGACGCGGTCAACGCGTACGTCGATACCGCGAAGCCGTGGGATCAGGCGAAAGACCCGGCCAACGCGGTCGCGCTGCACGAGACCTGCAGCGTCAGCATCGAGGCGTTCCGCCTGCTGTCGCTCGCGCTGAAGCCGGTGCTGCCGAAGCTGGCCGAAGCGGTCGAGGCGTTCCTCGGCATCGAGCCGCTCGTGTGGGCCGACGCCACCGTGCCGCTCAGCTCGGCGCGCCCGATCAACGCGTACAAGCATCTGATGACGCGCGTCGATCCGAAGCAGATCGAGGCGCTGCTCGCGGCCAATCGCGAGTCGCTGCAGGCCACGCCGGAAGCGGCGGCGGCCGACGCGAAGGCGAAGGCGAAGGCCCACGCCAAGGCCGCCGCCGCCGCGAAGGAAGAAGAGTCCGGCATCATCTCGATCGACGACTTCGCGAAAGTCGATCTGCGCATCGCGAAGATCGTCGACTGCAAGGCGGTGGAAGGCTCGGACAAGCTGCTGCAACTGACGCTCGACGTCGGCGAAGAGAATACCCGCAACGTGTTCTCGGGCATCAAGTCCGCGTATCAGCCGGAGCAGCTGATCGGCAAGCTGACCGTAATGGTCGCGAACCTCGCGCCGCGCAAGATGAAGTTCGGCATGTCCGAAGGCATGGTGCTGGCGGCCTCGGCCGCGGACGAGAAGGCCGAACCGGGCCTCTACGTGCTCGAGCCGCATAGCGGCGCGAAGCCCGGCATGCGCGTGAAGTAACGCGCGGCGCTTTCGGGCGCCCCGACCCACCTCGCAGCACGCAGATTTGACGAGAACGGCACGCTTCCAGGCGTGCCGTTTTTTTTAGGCTGCCCTCATCACCACGCGATCCGATCGAAGCGCCGCGTGTAGAGTACGTCGGCGCCATAGAACGTGCCGCCGTAGACGACCAGCGACCAGTACCGCGTCAGATTGATCGTCGCCTTGATCGCATTGCTGGCCGACTGCAGCCCCTGCTCGTAGCCGATCACGAGCCACTCGTTGATCGCCTTCGACACCATCACGACTTGCGGATCGGTCAGACCGACATCGCTGCGGCCGATCGAAAACTCGTCGAGCCCGACGGTCTGCGCGATCCGCGCGCCCGTCGCACTGCCGAGCAGCGCGAGCGCGGTCGTCATCGTGCTCTGCTGGCCGAGGTTGTTGCCCTGGTCGGTGCCGTGGCCGAACAGCAGCCACGACAGCTTTTCGTTGTCCGGCACGCTCGGTTCCGACACGAGCCGCGCGACCGGCGCCTGCAGCGTGCCGGTAACCTGCACGCCGGCCTCGACCTGCTGGTTGCGGCGCATCGCGAGGATATTGATGCCCGGATTCGTGACCGGACCGTTGAACGTGAAGAAGCCGTTCTCGATCGTGAGCTTGCGGCCGAATGCGGTGTAGGTCGAACCCGGCGTGACGCGCACGTTGCCGACCGCGCGCAGCGGCGTATTCGGCGCGCTCGTCGCGGTGATCGTACCGGCGAGGCCGAGATCGGCGCCCTTGCCGCGGAAGCGGAAGTCGTTGCCGAGGCCGATCTCGATGTTCGCGCGTGGCGCGAACGGGCTCGCCGGTTGCTGGCCGCCTTCGGTCGGACGCGGCCGGCCGCCCGAGCGCGTGCCGTCCGGGCGGATGATCACGACGTCGTCGCCGAGGCTCGGCGCGGCCTGCTCGGGCAAATCGAACAGCGCGCGGTCGACCACGAACTTGCCGTCGATCACAGGGCCGCGCTCCACGCCGCCGTTCGAGATGTTCGCGCTGCCCGACAGCGACAGATGGCGGTCCGGCGACGCGAACACATCGAGCTTGTCCGCGACGATGCTCGCGGTCATGTCGGGCTCCGCGCTGTCGAGGCGCACGCGGCCGGTCGCGCGCAGCGTGCCGCTCGCGCCGTGGAACTCGACCTGCTGGAAGTCCACCGTGTTCTGCGACAGCGCGATGCGCACGACGCCGTCCTTCAGTTGCACGCCCTGGCTCACCACCGTCGCGGACAGACCGTCGCCGGTCAGCGAGCCGGTCACGTTCGGCTTCGCGACCGTGCCGCCGAGCGCGAGTTGCAGCGCGAGACGGCCGTCGAGCAGGTAGCTCGGGCCGAGCAGGCCGCCCGTCGTGCGCAGCGACGGCACGTTCGCGTTGACGTTGCCCGACAGCGCGCTCTGCGGATCGACGGTCAACATGCCGTCGCGCAGCACGAGCGGCGTGTGCGCGTCGGCATCGATCACGCCGATGCGGCTCGCCTGCGCATGCACCGTCGCGTTGAGCCGGTCGCCGCCAGTGAATTCGGCGCGCGCGCGAATCGCGCCAATGCCCATCGACGCGAGCCCGCGGCCGATTTCGACCGTCACGTCGCCGCTGCGCCGGCGCAGCTCGATGTGGCCGCTGGCCGTCGCGCCGAGCGAGAAGTCCCAGTCGCCGTCGAACACGAGGTCGGTGCGCACGGCGGGCGGCTCGCCGGTGATCTGGCGACGCAGCTCCTGCAAGTGCGCGAGCGACACATCGGTCAGGCTGCCAGTCGACTGGATGCGGCCGTGATCGAACGCGAACGACTTCAGGGCCAGCACCGAGCCTTCAATCGTCAGGCGCGTCGCGCCGAGCGTCAGGTGGCCCGGCCCGGCACTGACCGCGAGCGGTGATTCGAGATTGAGCGCCGGCGTACCGCGATTCTGCAGACGCGTGACGGTGCCGTCCCAGCGCGAGCCGTCGCGCGTGTCGGTCAGCTTGCCGTTGGCGGCGAGCGTCAGGTCAAGCGGACGGTCCTGCAGCTTGCCGGTCGCGGCGGCTTCGAGCGTGTGATTCGCGCGCGTGCCGGACAGGCGGGCGGTCAGCGTGGCGAGGTCCACGCCGCCCGCGCTCACATTGCGCGCGTCGGTCGTGAACGCGAGCGCGCCGTTCGCGCCGTCGCGCAACTCGGCATGGCCTTGTGCGTGGCCGACGCGGTTGCTCGCGAATACGACGCTGTCGGCCTTGTAATTCAGCGTCACGTTCGGATGCGCGAACGAGCCGGTCACGTCGCCGTCAGCGGCGACCGCACCCGCGAGGCCGAAGCCGAGCCGATCGAGCTGCGGCGCGTCGATGGCGAAGCGCAGCCGGTCGCCGGCCGCGCCGAAGCTGCCTTGCAGATTGACCTGATTGCCCGCTACGGAAAGATTCGCGCGGCTCGGCAGGATTCGCGAGCCGGCCAACTGGATCATGCCGCCGCCCGTCAGCGGCAGATCGTTGTAGACGCTCGGGCCGAGCGTGAATTCGGCGCGCGTCGTGAAGACCGGCGCGAGCACACCGGCCGCGGTGATCGTGGCGGTTACGCGCGCCTCGATCCTGCGCGCGGGTGTGGCCGGGCGCGGGGCCGCGCGCCCGGCTGCGCGATGCGCGGGCGCGGGCGTCCTGCGCTCGAGCACTTCGGTCTGCACCGCGGCCTGCGCGGTGTTCTTCGCGATGGCCGCGGCCTGATCACCGGGCGCCGCGCTCTTCGCGCCAGCGGTGCTGCCCGCGAGCGCCGCGGCCTGCGCTTGCCGCTCGCTCCGCGCGCCGCTCGCGGCGGGCGCGCCGGAACCCGTGACGGGCGTGCGCGCCGGCATCTGCGAGGTCAGCGACAGCGGATCGAAATCGGTCAGTTGCGCCTTCAGGTTGTAGGTCGAGTTCGCATCGTGCTTCAGCGCGCCCGATAGATCGATGCGGCCGCGGCCCGACGTGACGCGCACGTCGTTGAAGCTGATGCGTGCGGGGTCGAAGGTGATCTTGCCCTGCGCGCGCAGCGCGGCGGCGGGGTCGGCGAGATCGAGCGTCAGACTCTGGATGTCGTCGTTCAGGCGGATGCCGATCGGGCCGGACAGTTGCGTCGGCCGCACGGTCGCCTGCAGCGCGTTCAGGTCTAGCCGCGCGACGTTCAGATCGAGCTGGCCGTGCCGGCCGCTCAGCGTGCCGCCGCCGGTGAGCGTCGCGTTGCGCACGAGCCGCACGTTCAGATTGGCGATGCTCTGCGTGTGGGCGTCGAGCCGCACGTCGGCGTTCGCGTCGATCAGCGGCAGCAGTTTCTGGTCGATTGCGCCGGGTTTCGCGTTGACGATCGAGATATGGCCGGCGACGGCGAAACCCGCCGCCGGTTCGACCGGCGCGTGATGGCCGCCGAACACGTGGTGCGGATGGCTGGCGGCCGACGGTTCGGCCGCGCTGGCCGCGCTCGCTGCGTTGGCTGTGCTGGCCGCGCCGGACTCCACCGGCTGCAACTCCGCGCGCACCGCCAGATCGGCCAACGGCGCACCGGGCGCGAAGGCCTGCGGATTCACATGATCGAAGCTCAGCGTCGCGCGCTGCAACGGCACCGCGGCAAACGGCGCCGCTTCGACCCGCGCGTGGCCGGCGAGCTTGATGCCGCTCGCATCGAGCTCGGCGACCAGTTGCTCGAGCGTGCCGCTCAGGTGACCTGCGACCTGCACCGCTTCATCGCGGACCTTGCCCGAATAACCGACTTCGCCGCTGAGCGGGAACGGTTGCACGCCATCGAGTTTCGCCGCTGCCGTCAGCGCCCCGAACGGCGTCTCGAGCCGGTCGATCGCGGCCTCGTGATGACGCCCGTCGCTGCGTCCATGAAACGCGAAGCTCGACAGCTCCGTCGTCGACGCGCCCTGGTGCAGCAGCAGCCGCTCGACCCGCACGTCGCGGATCTCCAGCTGCATCGGCAATTGCAGATCTTGCGGCAGTTTCATCGGCTCGTTGCTGCTCGGCGACGACGGGCCCACGCGCGCCTCGATCGTGCCGACGTGCAGGTAATCGATGGTGAACCGCCACGGCTCGCGCGCGAGCGCCCAACTGCCCGCGACGCGGTCGATCTGGATGTCGGTGCCGTTGCCGTCGAGGCTGCGCCAGCGCACGTCGCGCAGTTGCACGCCCTGCGCGAGCGTGCCGCCGTCGAGCGTGCCGGCGAGCCGGCCGCCCAGCAGCTTCACGGCCGCGTGCCACGCATACGCGGTACCGCGTTCGGTCGTCAGCGCGCCGTACAACAGGCCGACCGCGAGTACGGCGAGCAGCACCAGCATGATCACCGTGCCCGCGATCGTCTTCAGCAGCAGCCGGCCCCAGCGCCGCTTCGGCGGCGGCGTATCGGGCGGCTGCTGCCCGTCCGGCGGTCCTGGCGGCGTGGCGCCGGGCGGCTGCGCGTTGGGCGAGTCGGTGACGTCGGTGGTCATGCGTGAATACGATGGCAAATAAGGTGGCGGGTTGTCGTCAAACGTCAGAACGCGATGCCGAGCGTGATATACGGCCGCACCCGGTTGTCGCGGATCCCGTAAGCGACATCGAGATTGACCGGGCCGACCGGGCTGCGCCAGCGCGCGCCGACGCCGGCGCCCGGATAGAAAATTTTCTCGCCCCAGGTGTCGGTGGCGGTGCCGATGTCGAAGAACACGGCCCCGCCCCAGTTGCGCGAGAACCAGTGCTGGTATTCGGCCGCGCTCGTCACCAGGTATTTGGTCGGCAGGACCGAGCCGGCGACGTTGTTACCGATGCTCTGGAAGCCGTAGCCGCGCACCGAGTTCGAACCGCCCGCGCGGAACAGCAGCGACGCCGGAATGCCGCTCGAGCTGCCGCTCGTGAAGACGCCGCCGAGTTCGGCGCGGATCAGCACGATGTCGTTGTCGCCAATCGGGAAATACTGCTGGCCGCGCGCGTAGCCGCGGATGAACGACTGGTCGGCGAGCACTCCCTTGACCGCGAAGCCCGCCTCGACGTGGATCAGGTTGCCACGGCGCGGGAACAGCGGGTCATCGGTGTCGCGCCGCGTCCACGACCACCCCGGCACCAGCGCGTGCGCGCGAGTCGGCGGCGCGGCGTTCTGGTCGAGCTTATCGTCGTAGAACAGCAGCGAATAGCTGTAGTCGAGAAACTGCGACGTGCGCGAGCGCTGCACGCCGCCGCGGATGCTGTAGATGCGCGTGTCGGAGACGTCGGTGGTCGTGTACGACGCGAGCACGCTATTGGTCCAGCCGTGCAGGCCCGGCGGCATCGATAGCTGGACCTGGCCGTACTGCTGCGTCTGGTCGGCGCGGCCCTCGACGGTGAACGGCCACGCCGCGCCGAACGTGTTCAGATACGTGTAGCCGCCCTGCACGAGCGGACCGTTGTCGGTCGAATAGCCTACGCCGCCGCGGAAGCTGTGATACGGAAACTCCGACACCTTCACGTGCACCGGCGTGTCGAGCGGCTTGCTGGGGTCGTTGTCGAGGTCGATCGCCACGCTCGCGAAGTACGGGGTGTTCTGCAGTTGCCGCTGCAGCTCGGCGACGGTGCGCGTGTCGTAGATGTCGCCCGGCGAGATCGGATTGACGTTATGGACGATGCGTTCCGGATAGCGCCTGGTGCCCTGCACGTCGAGCTGGCCCATCGTGAAGGTCGGCCCGCTGTCGTAGATCACCGACAGCTTCGCGGTGTGCGTGCGCGGATCGATCAGCGCCTCGGAGTGGTAGATCTTCGCGGCGAGGTAGCGGCGCGATTGCAGCTCGCGCAGCGACGCGTTCTTCGCGTCGTCCCAGTCGCCCTGCGAGAACGGTTGGCCCTCGTGCAGCGAGAACGCGAAGCGCGTTGCGTTTTCGCGCGACGGGTCTTCGGTCAGCACCGCGCCGCGAAACGACAGATCGACCGACGTGACTTTGGTCTGTGGGCCCGGCTCGACGCGCACGGTGACCTGACGCATGTTGTCGACTGTGCGCACGTCGGTGCTGACGAGCGGGGAGAAATAGCCCTGCGTCGCGGCGAGATCGCGCACCTGCTGCGGCGTCGCGGTGATCAGGAACGAGAACTGGTCGTCGGTGACGTCGGGGCGCTTCGCGAAACGCGAGATATCGAGGTTTTGTTCGAGCAGCCGGCGCAGCGCGCGCGGCTCGGCGACCACCTCGACCTTGTAGCTCGGCGCCTTGCTCGCCGCGCAGGCCTCGCCCCCGGCGAGCAGCATCATCAGGAGGCCGAAGGCGAGCGACACGCGCAGCCAGCACCGCGCGAGCGACTCGCGCTCACGCGCGCGCCCTCGCGTCTGACCGGTTGCGCCGCGCCACACACGCGGCTTGTCGATCGTACCTCCCGCCAAACAGGACCTCCGGCCTCAATGAGTGAATTCTCGTGTCCCGGCCGCGCTGCGCGATCGAGGCATGCTATTTGACCACAATGCGACCCCAATCGGCCCCTATCGTGCCCCAGGCGGCGCCCCGCGCTTCACCTCGAAAATAGACGGCTTGCGGCGATTTTCGACCGCGCGCGGCGCATGCGGTAAAATCGCTGACGACGGCGCCCCCTCGCGGCACCGCGCAGCGGCCAGCCCGAGAGCCGCCACCTTACCCACCACGGACGTCGAGCCATGTATCAATCGGACATCACCCAGTTCCTGAACCAGCTCAAGCAACAGAAGCCCAATCTGGAGGCCGAGCAACGCAAAGGCCGCGCACTGCTGTGGGACAAACAGCCGATCGATCTGGAAGAGCGCGCCGAGCAGAAAGCTTCGCGCGTGCAGCAGACGCCCTACTCGTACTACCAGAACTTCTAAGCGCTCCGGTCACGCCGACGATGAGTCACGCTGACGAGGTGCATGGTCCGCTTCACGGCCCGCTTCAAGGCCCAGTTCACGGCCCGATACACGGCCCGGTTCGCGGCCCAGCGCCGGCACCGTCCGACACCGCGCTTGCCACGCCTGCTACCGATTCGACGCCCGACACGGTTGACGGCGTCGCTTTCGCGCGTCTGTACGGCGAGCCCCTGTTCAAGCTGCCGAACGACCTGTACATCCCGCCGGACGCGCTCGAGGTGTTCCTCGAGACCTTCGAGGGGCCGCTCGACCTGTTGCTGTACCTGATCCGCAAGCAGAACTTCAACGTGCTCGACATCCCGATGGCGGATGTCACCGAGCAATATCTCGGCTACGTCGAGCAACTGCGCAAGACCAATCTCGAACTCGCGTCCGAGTATCTGCTGATGGCCGCGATGCTGATCGAGATCAAGTCGCGCATGCTGCTGCCGGTCAAGAAGGCCGACACCGGCGAGGAAGCCGAAGACCCACGCGCCGAACTCGTGCGCCGCCTGCTCGAATACGAGCAGATCAAGCTCGCCGCGCAACGCATCGACCAATTGCCGCAGCTCGGGCGCGATTTCCTGCGCGCCGAGGTCTATATCGAGCAGAGCGTCACGCCGCGTTTTCCAGACGTGAACAGCGACGACCTGCGCGCCGCGTGGGCCGACGTGATCAAGCGTGCGAAGCTGGTCCAGCATCACAAGATTTCGCGCGAGGAACTGTCGGTGCGCGAGCACATGAGCCTGATCCTGCGGCAGTTGCAGAACGCGCGCTTCATCGAGTTTTCCGATCTGTTCGACACGAGCCGCGGTGTGCCGGTGGTCGTCGTGAACTTCATCGCCGTGCTCGAGCTGTGCCGTGAATCACTCGTCGAAATCACTCAGGCGGAGCCGTTCGCGCCGATTTACGTGCGACTGGCGTATCTGCCGGCCTGAGTGCGGAAAGACAGCCGCTCAACGGTCGGATCGGGGCCGCAACCGCGGGACAATCGTTAGGAACCCTCGCAGCGAAGCCTGGCGGGCCTCAGCGGGAACCGCGCGACAAGCGCGCGGCGCGTTGCTCCGAGCAGCCGCCGCGATTCGGTGCGCACGCTGCCCAAATCCACTACAATCCGCGCTCCGAACCCGTCATTTGCCGGCGAGGCGATGACCCGCGCTATTCCGCCAGGTGTCGCGCCAACCGGATCGCGCGCCGCGCGAGCCTATCCCTGTCCGATCATGAAAGTCATCAGCTCGATCCATGAATTGCGCGACCAGTTGCGCGGCCAGAATCGCACGGCCTTTGTGCCGACGATGGGCAACCTCCACGAGGGCCATCTGTCGCTGATGCGCCTCGCGCGCCAGCACGGCGATCCGGTCGTGGCGAGCATTTTCGTCAATCGCCTGCAATTCGGCCCGAACGAGGATTTCGACAAATATCCGCGCACGCTCGAAGCCGACATCGAAAAGCTGCAGAAGGAAGGCGTCTACGTGCTGTTCGCGCCGACCGAAAAGGACATGTATCCGGAGCCGCAGGAGTATCGCGTCCATCCGCCGCACGATCTCGGCGACATCCTCGAGGGTGAATTCCGCCCCGGCTTCTTCCACGGCGTCTGTACCGTGGTGATGAAGCTGATGTCGTGCGTACAGCCGCGCGTCGCGGTGTTCGGCAAGAAGGATTATCAGCAGCTGATGATCGTGCGCCAGATGTGCCACCAATTCGCGCTGCCGACCGACATCGTCGCCGCCGAAACCGTGCGCGACACCGACGGCCTCGCGCTCAGCTCGCGCAACCGCTACCTTTCGGCCGCCGAGCGCGCCGAGGCGCCGATGCTGGCCGCCGAACTCAATCGGGTGCGCGACGCGGTGCTCGCGGGCGAGCGCGACTTCGCGAAGCTCGAGGAGTCGGCCAAAGCGACGCTCGCGGCGCGCGGCTGGAATCCCGATTACATCGCGATCCGCAAGCGCTCGAACCTGATCGCGCCCGGCGCGCAGGACGCCAACGCACCGCTCGTCGTGCTGGCCGCCGCGAAGCTCGGCGCGACCCGGCTCATCGACAACCTCGAAATCTGACGCCGCACCCGCCCGCGCAAACACAGTTACACTGCGCAGTCACACAGGATTGGATTGATCATGCAACGCAATATGCTGAAGTCGAAGATTCACCGCGTCGCGGTCACGCACTGCGAGCTCCACTACGAGGGCTCGTGCGCGATCGACGAAGACCTGCTGGAAGCGGCGAACATCGTCGAAAACGAGCGCATCGACATCTGGAACATCAACAACGGCGAGCGCTTCTCGACCTACGCAATCAAGGGTGAGCGCGGCAGCGGCATGATTTCGCTGAACGGCTCGGCCGCGCGTCGCGCGCAGCTCGGCGATCTGGTCATCATCGCGGCGTTCGCGGTGGTCGACGAGGCGGAGCTGAAGGCGGGCTGGAAGCCGGACCTCGTGTTCGTCGATGAAAACAACAAGATCAAGGGCAGCCGCGACCACGTGCCCACGCAGGCCTGGAGCTGAGCGAGGCCTCAGCTCGATGCTTCACTGATGGCGGGCAGCCCCCCGCCTCAGCCCTTCTTTCCCGCGCCGTTCGTCCACTCGACGATCGGCTGCCACTGCTCGAGATCCTTCTCCACGCGACTTTTCGCGACATCCCACAGCGTCAGGCCGTGCGCCGCGAGCTGCACGTAGTTCTGCGTGTCGCGCAGAAAGCCGAGCACCGGCAGCTTCAATCCCTCGACGAAGCGATGCAGCTGCTCGGCCGAGCGCGTGCGTGCATCGACGCGCATGCCGACCACGCCGATCTCGATCGCGCCCTTCCTGACCGCCTTTTCCTTCGCGAGCCGCTCGAGAAATTCCTGAGTCGCGAGAATATCGAACAGCGACGGCTGGAGCGGCACGATCACCTTGTCGGCGAGATCGAGCGCAATGTTCATGCGATTGCCATGCAGGCCGGCCGGCGTGTCGACGACCGCGTGCTCGAGGCCTTTCGGCGGCTTGGCCGGCGTGTCGGGATTGACCTCCCAGGTTTCGATGGTCGGCAGCGTGGAGGGCCGCAATTCGAGCCACGCATGCGCGGAGTGCTGCTTGTCGAGGTCGGCCAGCGCGACCCATTCGCCCTCCGCGGCGAAATAGCCGGCCAGATTGGTCGATAGCGTGCTCTTGCCCACGCCGCCCTTCGGATTCGCCACCACGATCACCGACATGAAATCTCCCGGAAAGAAGGCTGGACCGCTGCCAGCCGGTTTGCCGCGCTATTGCTCCGTACCCGCCGATCCGCTGTGACCGGCGCCGGCGGGCTCCATGAACGCTGCCGTTCGAAGTTCGGCTTTCAGGTACGCCCACCGGTTCAGCCGTTGATAATATCGACAAATCCCGCGCGGCCGAAACCCCCGCATCGCGAATCGGCCGCCGCAAACCGCCGTTTTTATCGACAAGGACCTGAAATCTCATGAGCAAACTGCGCCCGGAATACACCGTCGAACGCCTGCAGGAGCGCCAGAAGGGCACGCTGCCGGACCTGCTGGGCCTGCGCGTGCTGACCGTGGACCAAGGCACGCTGATCGCCGAACTGACCGTGCGCGAGGAACTGCTCGCGCCGAACGGCTTCCTGCACGCGGCCACCGTGATCGGCCTCGCCGACACCGCCTGCGGCTACGCGTGCATCGCGCATCTGCCCGAAAATTCGCGCAATTTCACGACGGTCGAGCTGAAGAGCAACTTCCTCGGCACCGCCACGCAGGGCACGATCCGCGCGGTCGCGAAGGGTGTGCACCTTGGGCGCAGCACGCAGGTCTGGGACGCGACGGTCACTGGTCCCGATGGTAAGACCATCGCACTGTTTCGTTGCACGCAGATGGTGTTGTACTAAGCGACCCGCCCGCGCAGCAATGGCTTTCGATCCGATCGAAAAGGTCGGTGCAAAGCGTCACCCCAGCGCCGCAAACAGCCCGCGCATATCGACGTGCTCGGCGAGCGTGTCGGCCAGTCGCTCCAGCGACGCCTCGCGCAACGCCGGATAGTCCACCGCTTCGGCATCGCTCAACCCCGCCCACGCGAGCAGCGCCGCGCACGCGGTGGGCGTGTCGAACAGGCCATGCACATAGGTCGCGAGAATCTGGCCGTCGGCGGACAACGCGCCATCGGGACGCCCGAAGTCCGCGCCGCCCTCGCGCGGACCAGCACGGTCGAGCCGCAGCGCCGGCGTATCCAATGCCGGTCCGCGCGTCTCGCCCATATGAATCTCGTAGCCGGCGACGTCCGGTGCGCCGGGCAGCGCGAGGCGCCCGCTCACGTTCTTCAGCGTCTTGTCGCGCGTGAGCACCGTCGCATAGTCGAGCCAACCGAAGCCCGCAAAGGTGCCGGGCGCGCCTTCGACGCCATGCGGATCGGCGATCTCGCGGCCCAGCATCTGCATGCCGCCGCAAATGCCGATCACCCGGCCGCCATAGCGCAGATGCCGCGCGAGCACGTCGCCCCAGCCCTGCGCGCGCAGAAACGCGAGGTCGTCCGGCACGTTCTTCGAGCCCGGCAGGATGATCAGATCGGCGGCCGGCGGCGGCGTACCCGCGCGCACATAGTGAAAATCGACCTGCGGATGCGCGCGCAACGCGTCGAAGTCGGTGTGGTTGCTGATGTGCGGCAGCACCGGCACGACCACGCGCAGCAGCCGGCGCGATTCCCCGCTCGCCGCCGCGCGCAGTTCGGGCGGCAGCATGTCCTCGGCGTCGAGCGTCAGGCCGTGCAGATACGGCACGACCCCGAGCACCGGCTTGCCGGTCTTCGCTTCCAGCCAGTCGAGCCCGGGCTTCAGCAAACCGATGTCGCCGCGAAAGCGGTTGATGATGAAACCGCGCACCCGCGCCTGCTCGCTGTCGGACAGACACGCGAGCGTGCCGGTCAGGTGCGCGAATACGCCGCCGCGGTCGATGTCGGCGACCAGCACGACCGGGCAATCGACCGCCTCCGCGAAACCCATGTTCGCGATGTCGCGCTCGCGCAGATTGATCTCGGCCGGACTGCCCGCGCCTTCGACGAAAATCGTGTCGTACGCCGCGCGCAGCCGCGCATACGACTCCAGCACCGCCTCGAACGCGACCGGCTTGTAGTCGTGATACGCGCGCGCGTCGAGATTGATGCGCGCCTTGCCGTGAATGATCACCTGCGCGCCGCGATCGCTGGTCGGCTTCAGCAGCACCGGGTTCAGATCGGTGTGCGCGTCGATGCCCGCGGCGAGCGCCTGCAATGCCTGTGCGCGGCCGATCTCGCCGCCGTCGACGGTGACCGCGCTGTTCAGCGCCATGTTCTGCGGCTTGAACGGCGCGACGCGCGCGCCCGCGCGCCGCGCGAGGCGGCAGAGTCCCGCGACCAGCGTGCTCTTGCCCGCGTCGGACGTGGTGCCCTGGATCATCAGCGTGCCGCGAGGCACGGGCAGGGTGTCGGGGGAAATGGGCATTCGGATCACGGCGGTGCAGGTGGAAGGTGGACAGTGGCGTTGCAATGGAATCGAGCGGCATTATCCCATCGCGCCGGTACAATCAGAGCATGACTCCCCGCGACCTCACCTTCGTCCTCGGCGGCGCCCGCTCGGGCAAGAGCGCGCATGCCGAGCGGCTCGCCAGCGACAGCGCCCTCCCCGTCACCTACATCGCCACCGCCCGCGTCACCGACGACGCCGAATTCAACGCGCGCATCGCGCATCATCGCGAGCGGCGGCCCGCGCATTGGGGGCTCGTCGAAGCGGACGACGATCTCGCGGGCGCGCTCGCGCAACACGACGCGCCGGGCCGGTGTCTGCTGATCGATTGCCTGACGCTGTGGCTCGCCAACCTGCTGTGTCCCGCCGACGGCGCCGCGCCGCCGCTGTCGCACTACTACGAGCAGGCCTCCGCGTTCGAGGCGGCGCTCGCCGGCGCGCGCGGCAAGATCATCGTCGTCAGCAACGAGATCGGGCTCGGGGTCGTGCCGCTCGGCGAAGCCACCCGTCTTTACGTCGACGAACTCGGCCGCCTCAATCAGCGCATCGCCGCACTGAGCAGCGCGGCCACGCTGATGGTCGCGGGACTGCCGCTCGCGCTGAAAAGCGCGAGCCGCGCGTAATGCCGCCGCTGACGATGCCGCTGATCGCGACGCTCGCGGTCGCGGGCGTCGCCGTCGATCGCTGGTTCGGCGAGCCAAGCAGCCGGCATCCGCTGGTCGGCTTCGGCAACTGGGCTGCGCGCATCGAGGCGCGCTTCAATCACGACCGGCGTCTGCGGCTCAAGGGGCTACTCGCGTGGGCGCTCGCGGTGCTGCCGCCGGTGCTGATCGCGTGGTGGCTGGTCGCCGTGCTGCCGTTGTTCGCGGCCTGCGCGCTGCATGTCGCGCTGCTGTGGTTCGCGCTCGGCGCGCGCAGCCTGCGCGATCACATCGCGCCGATCTCGAGGGCGCTCGGCCAGCACGATCTCGCCACCGCACGGGAGTTGACCGCGCGGATCGTGTCGCGCGACACCAGTCAGTCCGACGAAGCCGCGCTCGCGCGCGCCGCGGTCGAATCGGCGCTCGAAAACGGCAACGACGCGATCTTCGGCGCGCTGTTCTGGTTCGCGCTCGCGGGCGGGCCTGGCGCACTCGGCTTTCGCCTCGCCAATACGCTCGACGCGATGTGGGGTTATCGCACGCCGCGCTTTCTGCGCTTCGGCTGGGCCGCCGCGCGCATCGACGACGTGCTGAACTGGATTCCCGCGCGGCTGACCGCCACCAGCTACGCGCTGCTCGGCGACACGCTGACCGCATGGCGCTGCTGGCGCGAGCAGGCGCCCCGCTGGGACAGCCCGAACGCGGGACCGGTGATGGCGTCCGGCGCCGGCAGCCTGAACGTGCTGATCGGCGGCCCCGCCGTGTATCACGGCACGCTCGAGCATCGGCCGACGCTGGGCTTCGGGCATCGCGCCGAGGCGCGTCATGTGGGCGCCGCGTTGATGCTGGTCGAACGCACGGTGATTCTGTGGCTGGCCGTACTGATCGTGCTGGCCTTGTTGAGCGTGCCGTTTCATGGCTGAGCGAAACGACACGCGTAGCGATGGGATGAGCGCATGACCGAGCGGACACAAGCGCGCGAACACGCCGCAGGCGATCCGATCGCACACGGCGGTAACCTGCACGAAGCGGCGGCGCGCTACGGCATTCCGTACGCACAGTGGCTCGATCTGTCCACCGGCATCAATCCGCACGGCTATCCGGTGCCGCCGCTGCCCGCCGACGCGTGGCGTCGTTTGCCCGACGAAGGCGACGGCTTCGCCGAGCGGGCCGCGCGCTACTACGGCGCACCCGATGCCGCGCATGTGCTGCCGGTGGCCGGCAGCCAGGCGGCGATTCGCGCGCTGCCCGCGTTGCTGCCGCGCGCGACGCTCGGCATCGCGCCGCTGACCTACGGCGAGTACGGGCCCGCGTTCGCGCGCGCCGGACACGAGGTCGCGCCGCTCGACGTGCATCGCGACACGCTGCCCGCCGCGCTCACGCATGTCGTGATCGTCAATCCCAACAATCCGACGGCTACGCATCTCGATGCCGCGAGGCTGCTGAACTGGCACGCGCAGCTGCGCGAACGCGGCGGCACGCTGCTGGTCGACGAGGCGTTCGCCGATACGCTGCCGGCCGCGCGCGTCGCGTCGCTGGCGGCGCAGACGCAGCGGGACGGGCTCGTCGTGTTGCGCTCGCCCGGCAAGTTCTTCGGGCTCGCGGGTGTGCGCGCCGGCTTCGTACTGGGCGCGCCCGCCTTGCTCGCCGCGTTGCGCGACAGATTGGGCGCGTGGACGGTCAGCGGTCCCGCGCGTCATGCGGTGAGCGCCGCGTTCGCCGATGCCGCGTGGCAAACGCGGATGCGTGAGCGGCTGATCGGCGAAAGCGCACGGCTTGCCGGGCTGTTGCATGCGCACGGTTTCGCGACTCGCGGCACGCCGCTTTTCGCATGGACCGACGATGCGCGCGCCGCCGCATTGCATGAAGCGCTCGCGCAGCGCGGCGTGTGGACGCGTCTTTTTCCGCCATCGCCCCGGGTGCCATCGGCCAGCGTGCGCTTCGGGCTGCCGGGCGATGAGGCCGAATGGACCCGCTTCGAACAACTGCTTCAACAGGCGGTTGATTCGATCGATACCGCGCGCTCGGGTTAGCGCACCGTCCTTCGCACCCCAGCCGTTCAACGCTTCGTGATCCGCCCTCGCCCGATGACCCGCTTCACTCGCTTCACTCGCTCCGCTCGCTTTGCCGCGCCCGCGCGCCACTTCATCCCTTGGTTCAGCGCCGCAGCGCTCGCTCTAAGTGCGCTGAGCGCGCACGCCGCGATCACCGTCACCGACGACAGCGGCGCGACCGTCACGCTCGCCGCGCCCGCGCAGCGCGTGATCAGCCTCGCCCCGCACGTGACCGAATTGCTGTACGCCGCGGGTGGCGGCCCGAAGATGGTCGGCGCGGTGTCGTACAGCGACTATCCGCCCGAAGCGAAACAACTGCCACGCGTCGGCGACAACAAGGCGCTCGACCTCGAACGCATCGTCGCGCTGAAACCGGATCTGATCGTCGTGTGGCGGCATGGCAATGCGCAGCGTCAGCTCGAGCGCTTGCGCGAGCTGCACGTGCCGCTCTTTTTCAGCGAGCCGCGCCGTCTCGACGATATCGCCGTGTCGCTGACGAAGCTCGGCCGGCTGCTAGGCACCTCCGCGAGCGCGGACGCGGCGGCGGCCGCCTATCGCGACGACATCGGCCGCCTGCGCGCGCGGTATGCGAATCGCCCCGTAGTCAGCGTGTTTTATCAGGTATGGGACCGGCCGCTGATGACGCTCAACGGCGAGCACATGATCAGCGACGTGATCACGCTATGCGGCGGCCGCAACGTGTTCGCGGACTTGCAGCCGCTCGTGCCGACCGTATCGACCGAAGCGGTGCTCGCGGCGAATCCGCAGGCGATCGTCACGGCGGCGCCCGGCGCGACGCAGCCCGACACGACGCTGCCGCAACTCGACGCATGGCGCGCGTGGCCGCGTCTCGCGGCCGTCGCGAACGACAACCTGTTTGCGATCGACGGCGATCTGATCAATCGCCCCGCGCCGCGCATCGCGCAAGGCGCGCGGCAACTGTGCGAGGACCTCGAACTGGCGCGCTCGCGCACAAACAAACCCGCGCCATGACGCGCCGCGGGTCGCGCAAAAAATACGCTCAGTTCTCCGCATGACCACGCGGGTCACGCATTCCATCGCACCAGCGACCACTGCAGCGTCTCGTCGTTACGCCGCAACCAGACGATCCCGGCCATATCGAGCGACCACTGCAGGCAACGCGCGAGCGGCACCTCCAGCACCCACGACGCGATCGCGCGCATCACCCCCGCGTGCGTGACCACGTACGCGGGCGACAGCTCGCGCGTCAGCGCGAACGCATCGAACCACGCTCGCACACGCGCGACGAATTGCGCGACGCTCTCGCCGCCATGCGCGCGCGCATGCTCGAAATTGGCGGCCCAGTCGTCGAGCTGGGCGCGATCGATCGTATCCCAGCGCTGCGCTTCCCATTCGCCGAAGTCCATCTCCTTCAGACGCTCGTCGTGGCTGACCACGCAGCCGAAGTCGTTGGCGATTTCATTCGCGAGCGCGGCGCAGCGCGTGAGCGGACTCGTGATCAGCACGCGCGGCGCCGGCACCTGCAAGCTCGCGAGCTTGACCGCCAACGCATTGGACGTGACCTCGGCGCTTTCCGCCAACGCGACATCACTATGGCCGTAACAAACCCCCGCCTCGAGCGCGACAGCGGGATGTCGAATCAGGACGATATCCATGCAAGCCCCACCAGATAGATGCTCAATTCGAAGATTTGCTGCGCGAAGCCGAGACAGTCGCCGGTATAGCCGCCGATGCGTCTGACGAAATAACGGCCCATCGCGAAGCGCAGCGCCAACAGCACGACACATGTGAGCGCGGCGAAACGGTAGTCGGGCGCGCCGGGGCCGTTCGGCCACAGCAGCCACGGCAGCCCGAACAGCGCGGCGCACAGCAGCGCCAGCCCGCTCAGACGCTGCGCGACCGGCTTGGCTTTGCCCGCGGCGCGCACATAGTCGAGCGTGGCCAGATAACTGATCGCGCACGCGCGGCTCGCGCCATGCGCCGCAACCATCAGACTTGCGGCGGAAAGCGGCGGCAACGCGGCGAGCGTTTGCCACTTGATCGCCAACGCGATCACGAGCGCGATGGCACCGAAAGCACCGATGCGCGAGTCGTGCATGATGCGCAACGCATCGTCGCGCGTATAGGCGCCACCGAACGCATCGACGCAATCGGCCAGACCGTCCTCGTGGAACGCGCCTGTCAAGAGCAGCGACGCGGCCATCGACAGCAGCACCGCGACGCCCGCCGGAAACACGCGCAGCGCGGCCAGATAGACGAGCGCGCTGACGCCGCCGACCAGCACGCCGACGAGCGGAAAATAGCGCGCCGCCGCGTTCAGATAATGCGGCTCGTAGCCGACCCAGCGCGGCACCGGCACGCGCGTGAAGTAACCGAGCGCCGTGAAGAAATAGCGCAGTTCCGCGAGCGGGTTCATGGACGTCTCGAGTGCATGTTCGCTGCGATGCGGGCCGAGCTTCGCGTTGCCGCGAAGCATGGGTTCGAGCGCGTCACGGTTCGCGATCCGCGACGCCCGCGGAATCGAAGCTGGCCATCTCGTTGACGAAAGCCGCCGCCGCGCGCAGCAGCGGCACCGCGAGCGCGGCGCCCGTGCCCTCGCCGAGCCGCATGTCGAGCGACAGCAGCGGCTGCGCGCCGAAATGATCGAGCATGCGCCGATGGCCGGCCTCGTTCGACGCATGCGCGAACACGCAGTACTCGCGCACGTCGGGCGACAGCGCATCGGCGACCAGCAGCGCCGACGTCGCGATGAAACCATCCACGAGAATCGTCATGCGCGCCTCGGCGGCCGCCAGAAATGCGCCCGTCATCATCGCGATTTCGAAGCCGCCGAAGGTCGCGAGCACGTCGAGCGGCGCGCTGGCGTCCGCATGACGCGCGAGCGCCGCCGCGAGCACGTTGCGCTTCTTCGCGAGCCCGGCATTGTCGAGACCGGTGCCACGGCCGACGCAGTCGTCGATCGGCACGCCGCACAGACGGCTCATCAGACACGCGGCCGCCGACGTGTTCGCGATGCCCATCTCGCCGAAGCCGATCACGTTGGTGCCGAGCGCCGCGTGATGACGCACGCGCGCGGCGCCTGCCTGCATCGCGGCGAGCGCTTCGGCCTGCGTCATCGCGGCTTCGTGCGCGAAGTTGCGCGTGCCGGGCCCGACCGGAATATCGACGAGTCCGTCGGTGGACGGCAGCGGCGTCGCGATGCCCGCGTTGACCACTTCGAGTTCGAGACCGGCGACGCGGCTGAGCGCATTGATCGCCGCGCCGCCCGCGATGAAGTTCGCGACCATCTGCGCGGTCACCGCTTGCGGATACGGGCTCACGCCTTCGGCGGCGATACCGTGATCGCCCGCGAACACGATCATCGCGGGCCGCTGCACGCTAGGACGAGTACTGCGCTGGATCAGGCCCATCTGGCGCGCGAGCGTTTCGAGCCGGCCGAGGCTGCCGGGCGGTTTGGTGCGCGTATCGATGATCCGTTGCAGCTCGGCGCGCAGCGTCTGATCGAGCGGCGCGACTTCGGGCAAACCGGCCGGGAGTGGGATGCGAGTCATAGTTGTGATCGAAACAAGGTATAGGGGATTAATAGTCAGCCTGACTTTTCGTCATGACCGGCAGGCGATTCATGACGCGCGCGCGGCGCGGGAATCAGCGCCTCGTGCTCGCCATCGCGAATCAGAATCAGCGGATAGCCGAACGCGCGGCTCGTCAACGCGGGCGTCAGCACGTCGCGCACCGGGCCCGCATACGCGCCGCCCGCGCCGTCGAGCAGCAACGCATGCGTCGCGAAGCGGCGCGCGAGGTTCAGGTCATGGCAGGAGAACAGCACACTGCGCGCTATGCTGCGTCCCGGCTCGCGCGTCCATGCAACGAGCGCTTCGAGGCAGTCGATCTGGTGATGCAGGTCGAGATGCGACAACGGTTCGTCGAGCAGCAACAGCGGCGCGTCCTGGCACAGCACTGCCGCGAGCGCGACGCGCTGACGCTCGCCGCCCGATAGCGACAGCACGTCGCGCGCCGCAAAGCCCGCAAGGCCGAGCGATTCGAGCGCCGCCTGTGCAGCCGCGCGATCTTCATCGCGCTCCCAGCCCCAACCGCCCAGATGCGGGAAGCGATTCAGCAGCACGATGTCGAGCACGCTGGCATTGAACGCATCGGCCGCGCTTTGCGGCATCAGCGCGCGGCGCCGTGCGAGCGGCAGCGGCTGCCAGTCGGCCACGCGCACGCCATCGAGTTCGACATGGCCCGCCGCCGGATGCAACAGGCCCGCCAGCGTCGACAGCAAGGTGGTCTTGCCCGCGCCGTTCGGCCCGGCGATACACCAGACTTCGCCCGCATTGAAGGTGTGCGTGAACGCGTCGAGCAAGGTGCGCGCGCCGGCGCGCAGTGTCAGGCGCTGCGTGCTCAGCATCGAAGAGGTGGGGCTGGGTTCGGCTTGCATCATCGGCGGCGTTTGAGCAGCATCCACAGGAACACCGGCACGCCGACCAGCGACGTGATCACGCCGACCGGCAATTGCGCGGGCGCAATCACGGTCCGCGCGATCAGATCCGCGCCCATCACCGCGACACCGCCGCCGAGTGCAGCCGCCGGCAGCAGCATGCGCTGGTCGTTGCCGAACGCGAGCCGCAGCATATGCGGCACGACGAGACCGACGAAGCCGATCGTGCCCGCGGTCGTCACCGCCGCTGCCGCCGCCAGCGACGCGACCAGGTACACGCGCAAACGCAGCGGCATCACCGCGACGCCGAGCGCTTGCGCGGCTGCGTCGCCGCGCAGCAGCACGTTCAGACGCGGCGCGGCTGGCACGATCGCGAGCAACACGAGCGCGAGCGCGATCAGCGCGGTCCACGGCAGCGCGCCGCCATTGAGGTCGCCGGTCAGCCAGAACAGCATGCCGCGCAGACGGCTATCAGGCGCGAGATTGAGCAGCAGCGTGATCATCGCGCCCCACCCGGCCGCGATCACCGCGCCGGTCAGCAGCAAACGCGGCGACGTGTCCTGCGGCTCGCCGCGCCACAGTTCGCGACGCGCGAGTCCGAGCACCAGCAGGATCGACACGAACGCACCCGCGAACGCGCTCGCATCGACGATCCACCAGGCGCCGCCCGCGATCATCGCGACCAGCGCGAAACTGGCCGCGCCGCCCGACACGCCGAGCACGTACGGCTCGGCCAGCGGATTGCGCAGCAGCACCTGAAGCAGCGCGCCGGCGAGCGCGAGCAACGCGCCGCACGCGAAGCCTGCGAGCGCGCGCGGCAATCGCAACGTGCGCACGATTTCGCCGGCGAGATCGTCGCTGCCCGTGGCGCCGAACGTGTGCGTTGGCACGAGCGCCGCAAGCACGCGCGACGGCGCGAGCGGCACGCTGCCGAGCACCAGCGACGCGCCGAGCAGCGCGACGGCGGCGAGCGCGAGTCCGAGCCAGATCGCGGCCGCGCGTTTCGCGTTCATCGGGCGCGGCGTTGCCATCGCGGCGGACAGCGAACCGGACGCGCGACTCATCCGCGTGCGCTCACGCATGCGGCCAACCCGGCGCGCGCGTCACTGCTGCTGCCAGCCGAGCGTGACATACGCACCGCGTCGCGGCGAGTTATACGAGTAGGCCGTCTCATAGTCCTTGTTGAACAGATTGTCGATTTGCGCGCTGACGTACCACGCCTTCGTGATGTTGTAGCGCGCCGATAGATTCACGATGCCATAACCGCCGAGCTTGCCGGTGCTGTCTGGACGCGGACCGCTGACGATCCACTCGCCCCCAACCCGCCATCCACCGATGCTGCGATTCGCCGCGAACGACCCGAAGCGTCGCGCGCGTCGCACGAGGTCGGTACCGCTGTCGAGATCGACCGGGTTCTGCAGCGTCAATGTCGCGCGTACGTCGGTCTTGCCGACATGACCGCTCCACGATCCTTCGAGTCCCTGCACCTTCGCATGGCCGACGTTCTCCGCGAGATAGATGCCGGGGATCGTCTGCACGTAGTCGATCAGATTCGTATAGCGCGTCTGGAATGCGTTCAGACGCATCACGCCGAGCGCGTCGGTCGCGTACTGCAAACCGGCTTCGACCGAGTGACTGCGCTCCGGCTGGATCGACGGGTTGCCGCTGATCGGATAGTACAGATCGTCGAAGCTCGGCGCGCGGAACGCATCGGAATAGCTTGCGGTTACCTTCCAGCGCGACGTGATGTCGAAACCGTAGCCGAGATAGTAACTGTTCGCTCCGCCGAAATCGGAGTACTGGTCGCGGCGTACGTTGGCCTGAATCTGGTTGCGGCCGAAGCGTGCGCTGTAGCCGGCGAAGACCGAATCGACGTGACGGTCGGGCGCGGCGAACGTGTCGGAGTCGAGAATCTGGTCGAGATGTTCGTAGCCGAATTGCAGCTTCTGGTTCGCGGCGAGCGCGAAATCGTTCTGCCACGTGTACTGGCGATTGTCGGTATCGAAGCGGTCGTTGTAGATGCCATTGGTGTTCGATACGCTGCGGTCGTCGCCCACGGCGAGCGTGAAGTGGGTGGTCCACCAGTCGGTCAGCTTGCCGTTCGCAAACACCGACACCTGACGCACCTTGCTATAGAGGTTGTTCAGATCGGTTGGCACGCCGTACGCATTGTCGTAGCTGTTGTTGTTGTTCGACTGGAAGTAGCTGACACCCGCATCCCACTTGTCGGTGAACTTGTGGCGCAGCGACGCGCTGATGCTCTCGTTCAGATTGCCGTTCGCGTTCGGATTCGCGCCCGGCGCCTCGAGCGGATCGAGCGACGAAAAGCCGTCGTTCTTCGTGCGCGCGAGCGAGATGTTGAAGGTCGTGCGACCGTCCTGATCGAGCGCGCCGTTCACGCCGGCCGTTTGCGTCTGCGTGTGATAGCTGCCGTAGCCGAGCGAAAAATTGAAGCGCGGCGGATGATCGCCGCCGTCTTTCGTGAACACCTGCACGACACCGCCGATCGCGCCCGAGCCGTACAACGCCGACACGTTGCCGTTCACGACTTCGACGTGATCGACCTGGTCGAGCGGAATCTGTGCGAGCTGAGCGGAGCCGAGACTCACCGAATCGACGCGCACGCCGTCGATCAGCAGCAGCGATTGCGTCGACGACGCGCCGCGCAGAAAGAGGCTCGTGGTCGAACCGGGGCCACCCGTGCGCGAGATTTGCGCGCCGGGCGCGAGTCGCAGCAGGCCGGGCAGATCGGTCGCGGTCGTGTCGGCGATGTCCTGCTGATCGAACTGCGTGGTCTGCGGGATCGCGTCGCGCAACGCTTGCGCTCCGCGTTGTGCGGTCACGACGATCGGCGAGAGCACGTTGCCCGATGCATCGGCGGAAGCGGGATTGGCCGCATCCGCAACGTTTGGGGCGTTCGCGGTGCTTGCATCCGCAGCGGACGATGAAGGCACAGGCTCGGCGCTTTGCGCATGCGCGACGAGCGGCAGGCTCGCGAACGCGAGCAGCGTCGCGCGGGCGATGGGGGACAACATGGGATGACATTCCTGTGGATAGCATGCACGGCCTGCTTCCCCGCAGGCCGACGCGTCACGAGGCGTCCCCCAATGTTTAACGTTTTCGCGGGGGACGTCCCTCTTTTCTGGCCGGTATCCGGGCTACGACACATCGATCCCGCCTTCCCACGCGTGACGCGCAGTGGCACACTCGCAGATTGAACTTCCAACCGTGCGACAAGGACCGACCTGCATGAGCACATCACATGCGGTCGTTTACCGTTGCGGGGGCAGCGCAGGTTCGCGCATCCGGTTTGGCACCGCGCGCGCCCTGCTTCCCGTTTAACTGCGCGCGCCGAAAAGCGCGCGCGGGCACCAGAGTGCGGGAAGTGTAGGAGCGGCTTCGCGGGGCGTCAAGAAAGGCCAACCGGAGCGCGATCCGTTCTGTCGAATGCAGGTTATTGTCCGATGGATTGCCGGTCTTTGATCTTATGGTCGACGACACGACTCGCAACGAACCTGCATGAAGCGATGCTGTTACGTCTCGAAACGAGACAATTGTCGGAACCTGTAATATTCCGCGCTAAAATGCGATGTCTTTAGAGGACGCAGCACATGCTCACCGAACTCGAATCACTCTCCCAGAACATCGGCAAGCTGATTGCGATCAGCAAGCGCCACAACGAAGCGCGGATCGCGCTCGAAGAGCAACTCGCGCAAACGCGTGCCGAAGTACAAGCCACGCACACCGAACTCGCGCAATTGCGTGCCGAGCGCGATGCACTGCAAGCGGAACGCGACGCGCTGTCCGCCAAGATCGACGACGCTCAGGTGCGCCTGAATGCGATTCTCGAAAAATTGCCGCGCGCACGCGCAAGCAGCGAACCGGATAACCAGCTCGATCTGCTCGAGTCCGCCCAGCCCGAACACGAGGAAGCGGAAGGCGACGTGAGCCGACACGGAGAAAGCGCATGACCACCAAGCAGATCGAAGTATCGATTCTCGAAGTACCCTACCGTCTCGCCTGTTCGCCTGAAACGGAAGGCGCGCTGCTCGAGGCGGTCGCGCGCGTCGACGCCGAGATGAAGAAAATCCGCAGCGGCAGCAATGTGCGCGGCACCGATCGCATCGCGGTGATGGCGGCGCTGTCGCTGGCATCGGAACTGCTTAAGCTGCAAAGCAGCGTGCGACACGGAGAAGCATTTCCTGCTGAAGAAATCCGGCGTACAATGCAGCAAATGAACGAACAGCTAGGTACTGTGATTGAGCAGTACAGCATGCAGTAAGCAGTAGTTGACTCAATAGCGGGCCGGTTTCGAACCGGTCACATGTTCAACGGTATGTGTTGTAGCTTCATCGGTTTAGCTTCCCTGCCTGGTTCGCCAAGGTCATATATTCCTTGAACCAATGCCATGTGCACGGTTGCGGAAATTTGTAGCACGGGTGTGCGCGTCACTCTGTCTGATGTACCCGAAGTGTTGCTAACTGCGACCAATTCTGAACCCTCGGTTCAGGATGCCGGCCTAGCGGCTAAGGCGGGGACCTTATCTGGAACGGCATCGGACTTCGGTTCGATGCCGTTTTTCTTTGGTCGTCGTTTTTTCTTTTTGTGTGCCTGTTTCAGGGGCTTTTCCGCGCGCGCCTGTTGTTGGCGCCTCGTTCAATCTCACACGCTCACTCCGATTCATGCGCTACTGGCTGATGAAGTCCGAACCGGACGAAGCAAGCATCGACGACCTCGCCAACGCACCGCATCGCACCTTGCCGTGGACCGGCGTGCGCAACTATCAGGCGCGCAACTTCATGCGCGACGTGATGCAGGTCGGCGACGGCGTGCTCTTCTATCATTCGAGCTGTCCGGAACCCGGCATCGCGGGCATCGCGGAAGTCTCGTCGACCGCGTATCCGGACCCGACGCAGTTCGATAAAAAGAGTCCGTACTACGACGCGAAATCGTCGCGGGAAACGCCGCGCTGGATGCTCGTCGACGTCGTGTTCAAGAAGAAAATCCCGCTGATTCCGCTGGCCGCGCTGCGCGAGCATGCCGAATTGCAGGACATGCGCGTGCTCGCCAAAGGCAACCGTCTGTCGATCACACCGGTGACCGACGCCGAATGGCGCTTCATCACTAAACAGCTGGTTTAAGGGCAAATGCGCGACGCGGGACGTGTCGTGATCGCGTCCGGGCCATCATTTCCGATGCGGCGGCGAAGTACTAATTGGGGAACCAAGCGCCAGTAAGACGCGCCTAATCGCTCGACGAAAGCGCGAGTTCGAACCAGCCGTTCGACGGCATCCCGATCCATTCGCTAGCGCATCCGTCAAACCGCGCGCCACCATCGCGTCATCACGCGGCGCACGCGTCGAACGTGCACAACCTGTTCAAACAAGGATTCCAGCCATGACGACAAAAACCGCACGGGCCCTCGCACTCGCGCTCGCCTTTGGCGCGCCTGTGGCGCTCGCGCTGAACCCGGCGCCCGCTCGCGCGCAGACCATGATGCCGCAGCCCTCGGGCGTGCTGTCGCTGAATGCGCAGGCGAGCGCGGAAGTCCCGCAGGACGAAGTCGAAATCACGCTGTTTTACGAGCAGGAAGCGAGCGAGCCGTCGGCGTTGACGTCGACGCTGAACCAACGTGCCGACGCGGCATTGCAGAAGGCGCGCGGCGTGGCCGGCGTAACCGCGCGCTCGGGTGCGTTCTCGATCTTCCCGTCAACGGACCGCGACGGACGCATCTCGGCGTGGCGCGGCCGCACGGAAGTCGTGCTCGAATCGCGCGACTTCGCCGCGGCATCGAAGCTCGCCGGACAGATGGCATCGATCATGCAGGTAGGTAACGTGCGTTTCTCGCTGTCGCCGGAAGCGCAGCGCGCCGCCGAACAGCGGCTCAGCGGCGAGGCGATCAAATCGTTTCGCGAGCAGGCCGCGGCATCGTCGCAGGCGTTCGGCTTTAGCGGCTATTCGATCCGCGAGGTCAACGTGAATCACAGCGGCGTGATGCCGCGTCCGATGATGATGATGAGCGCACGCGCGATGGGCGCCGACGCGAAGAGCGCGCCGATGCCGCTCGAAGGTGGCACCTCGACGGTGACGGTCAACGTGTCGGGGTCGGTGCAGATGAAGTGACGCGCACGCGCGAACGCCAGCGCATCAAAGAGAAACGCCACGGCATCCATCGAAGCCGTGGCGTTTTTTCATGCAGCGTTCGCTACGCTGGCCGGGCGCAGTTCAGTTCGCGCCGACCGCCTGCGCCGGCTCGCGGCGCCCCCGGCGATACGCCCACACCATCAGGCCGATGCCCGCGAGGATCATTGGCAACGACAGCCATTGACCCATCGACAGCCCCATCGCGAGCAGGCCGAGGAAATCGTCCGGCTCGCGCGCGAATTCGACCGTGAAGCGCGCGAGGCCGTAGCCGATCAGGAACATTGCGGAGATCGCGCCGAGCGGCTTCGGCTTGCGCGAGAAGAAAATCAGCACGAAAAACAGCGCCACGCCTTCGAGCGCGATCTCGTACAGCTCCGACGGATGCCGCGGCAGCATGTGATATTGCGCAAACACTTCGTTCAGATGCCATTGCGCGGCCAATTGCGGATGCGCGGCGAGCCAGCTGGCGTCGTCGGGCGCGGCGCCGGGGAACAGCATCGCCCACGGCGCGGCCGGATCGGTCACGCGGCCCCACAGCTCGCCGTTGATGAAGTTGCCGAGCCGCCCCGCCGCGAGGCCCGTGGGCACCATCGGCGCGACGAAGTCGGTGACCTGCAGCCACGAGCGCTTGCGCTGATACGCGAACAGCATCATCGCGATGGTGACGCCGAGAAAGCCGCCGTGAAACGACATACCGCCTTCCCACACCTTGAAGATGTCGAGCGGATGCGCGAAATAGAAGCTGGCCTTGTAGAACAGCACATAGCCGAGCCGGCCGCCGAGGATCGTGCCCAGCACGCCGAAGAACAGCATGTCGTCGATGTCCTTCGCGGTCCAGCCTTGCGCGGCGACGTACGGCAGCCGCAGCCGCAGCCGGGCGACCACGATCGCCGCGACGAACGCGACGAGGTACATCAAGCCATACCAGCGCACGGCGAGCGGCCCCAGATGGATGGCGACAGGGTCGAAATTCGGGTGAATGAGCATCGTGTAGTTATGGGCAGTTCAGGTTCGAAAGCAGTTTTACAGGGATCAGAAGCGGGATCTAGACGCGCGACGCCACGCTCGCCGCATGCGCGCGCACGATGTCGATGAAGCCCGCCAGCACCGGGCTGACCTCGTCGGTACGCCAGACGAGCCCCGTTTCGATCGCGGGCACCGACTCGGACAACGGCCGGTACACGACGCCCGTGCGCCGCAGGTTACGCAACGATTGCGGCACCAGTGCGACGCCCATGCCGGCCGACACGAGACTCACGATGGTCTGCATCTGGATCGCCTCCTGGCCGATCCGCGGCGCGAGGCCCGCGACGCCGTAGCAATCCATAATGATGTCATAAAAGCCTGGCGCGAGACGTCTTGGGAAGATCACGAGCGGCGCGTCGCCGAGATCGCGTAGGCTGACGGGCGTGTCGAGCCATTCGGCGGCGGGGTCTTCATTTGGCTTGCCCTTGCCGTTTTTGTTTACGCTGCCTTGCAAGCCTCGCGCCATCTCCGTCGACATCGCGATCACGAGCGGCTCGCGCGCGATCGGCAGCCACGACAGCTGCGATGCACGCCGCGACGGCAGCGGCGCGATCACCAGACCCGCGTCGATACGCCCGGCCACCAGTTCCTCGACCTGCACGTCGCTGGTCGCCTCGGTCAGCTCGAGCCGCACGAGCGGATGCCGCGCGCCGAAATCGCGCAGCAGCAGCGGCAGCAGGCCGTAATCCGCGGTCGACACGAACGCGAGCGACAGCACGCCCGCCTCGCCGCGCGCGAGGCTCTGCGCAAGCGGCCTCAAACCTTCCGCCGCCGCGAGCAGCCGCTGCACCTCCGGCAGCAGATCGGCACCGACCGCGGTCAGCTCCACCGAGCGCTTGGTGCGCGCGAACAGCTCGACGCCGAGCGTCTCTTCGAGCGCGCGGATCGCCTGCGACAGCGGCGGCTGCGTCATCGACAAACGCGCGGCTGCGCGCCCGAAGTGCTTTTCCTCGGCGACGGTGACGAAATAGCGCAACTGGCGCAGATCAGGAATCGTCGGCAGCATGATTAATATATTTTACGACCTGAACAGCCGCGAATAATACATGCGACGCCGGCCACGCAAAACCGCCTGTTCGCGCGGTCTGGCGGAACTACACTGAACGGATGCGCGCGCGGGCGCCGCGTGCGCACTCATCAGAACAGCCAGATCTGGAGTTCCCCATGGCCTACAACCGTCGTTCGAAGAACATCACGCAAGGCATCGCGCGTTCCCCGAATCGCTCGATGTACTACGCGCTCGGGTACCAGGAGGAGGATTTCGACAAACCGATGATCGGCGTCGCCAACGGCCACTCGACGATCACGCCATGCAACGCCGGCCTGCAGCGTCTCGCCGACGCGGCCGTCACCGCGATCAAGCGCGCCGACGCGAATCCGCAGACCTTCGGCACGCCGACGATCTCGGACGGCATGTCGATGGGCACCGAAGGCATGAAGTACTCGCTGGTGTCGCGCGAGGTGATCGCCGACTGCATCGAGACCTGCGTGCAGGGCCAATGGATGGACGGCGTGGTCGTGATCGGCGGCTGCGACAAGAACATGCCGGGCGGCATGATCGGCCTCGCGCGCATGAACGTGCCGGGCATCTACGTGTATGGCGGCACGATCCGGCCGGGCAACTGGAAAGGCACCGATCTGACGATCGTGTCGTCGTTCGAGGCGGTCGGCGAA
Source organism: Paraburkholderia sp. BR10923 (assembly GCF_040948765.1). Lineage (NCBI taxonomy): Bacteria > Pseudomonadati > Pseudomonadota > Betaproteobacteria > Burkholderiales > Burkholderiaceae > Paraburkholderia > Paraburkholderia sp. BR10923. The sequence goes on from NZ_JBFPKO010000004.1 coordinate 34,351, forward strand.
TTCACGGCGGGCCGCATGTCGCAGGAGGATTTCGAGGGCATCGAGAAGAACGCGTGTCCGTCGACCGGTTCGTGCGGCGGCATGTACACGGCCAATACGATGAGCTCGTCGTTCGAGGCGCTAGGCATGTCGCTACTGTATTCGTCGACGATGGCGAATCCCGATCAGGAGAAGGTCGACTCGGCCGCCGAATCGGCGCGCGTACTCGTCGAAGCGGTGAAAAAGGATCTGAAGCCGCGCGACATCATCACGAAGCAGTCGATCGAAAACGCGGTTGCCCTGATCATGGCGACCGGCGGCTCGACCAACGCGGTGCTGCACTATCTGGCGATCGCGCACGCGGCCGAGGTCGAATGGACGATCGAGGACTTCGAGCGCATGCGCAAGAAAGTGCCGGTGATCTGCAACCTGAAACCGTCGGGCCAGTATGTCGCCACCGATCTGCACAAGGCGGGCGGCATACCGCAGGTGCTGAAGATCCTGCTCGACGCCGGACTTCTGCACGGCGATTGCATGACTATCACCGGCAAAACGCTCGCCGAGGAGCTGAAGGACGTACCCAGCAAACCGCGCAGCGATCAGCAGGTGATCTTCCCCATCGACCACGCGCTGTACGCCGAAGGCCATCTCGCGATCCTGAAGGGCAATCTCGCCGAAGACGGCGCGGTCGCGAAGATCACCGGGCTGAAAAACCCGGTCATCACGGGTCCGGCGCGCGTATTCGACGACGAGCAGAGCGCGCTCGAAGCGATCCTCGCCGACAGGATCGTCGCTGGCGATGTCGTCGTGCTGCGCTATCTGGGCCCGAAGGGCGGCCCCGGCATGCCGGAAATGCTTGCGCCGACCTCGGCGATCATCGGCAAGGGGCTCGGCGAATCGGTTGGACTCATCACCGACGGCCGCTTCTCGGGCGGCACGTGGGGCATGGTGGTCGGGCACGTCGCGCCGGAGGCGTTCGTCGGCGGCACGATCGCGCTCGTGCAGGAAGGCGATTCGATCACGATCGACGCGCACCGGCTGCTGCTGCAACTGAACATCGACGATGCCGAGCTGCAGCGCCGCCGCGCCGCATGGCAGGCGCCGAAGCCGCGCTATACCCGCGGCGTGTTGGCGAAGTATTTCGCGCTCGCGCTGCCGGCGAATCGGGGGGCGGTGACGGGTTAATTGCTACGGGGCGGCGCGCCCCGCTCCGCTGGACGAACCCGCCGCCACGCTACGCAAAAACGCCAGGGGCGCACGAAAATCCGTGCGCCCCTTTGCTCTTATAATGCGTGCACCACGAGCCGGGCATCTGCACTGGCGGAGACCATAATGAAATCGATGTCGTACGCAGCCGTAGCAGCTTCTGTTGCGCTCGCCGCCGCATTGAGCGCCACGAGTCCCGCAGCCCGTGCCGAAGCAGCCGGCCTCGCGCTCGCCCAGCAGAAGAACTGCATGAGTTGCCACTCGGTCAACCGCCCGTTCATGGGGCCGGCGCTGCACGACGTCGCTATCCGGTATGCGGGTCGCGACGACGCCACGGCCTATCTGAAGCACAAGATCCTCGATGGCAGCACCGGCGCATGGGGAACCATGCCGATGCCCGCGAACACGCAACTGACGCCCGATCAGGCGGCCAGGCTGGCGGCTTGGGTGCTGACGCTCAAATAACGGACCTTTCGTGTCGCCGCGGCGTCAACGCGAGCGCCGCGCGATTTCTTCTTCCACCGCTTCACGTACCCAATCGGTCATCTCGGCTTCGAGCGTCTGCGCGACTTCGCGCGTGATCTGACTGACGAGCAGGCTCGTGTGCTGCTGCACTGCGTCGCGGCAGCGCGCCTCGATGATGCCGTGCCCCTCGCCCGTGAGAAAACGCTGGAAGCGTCCGTGCAAACGTTCGGCGAGCGCGTCGGCGTCGAGTGGGGGCTGAGCGGAAGCGGCTTCGTGCGCGCCTTCATGGTCGAGGTCCGGCGGCACGGTCGCGCCGGCTTCGAGCGGTATGAAGGGTTCGGTACGATCGAACACGCCGGGCGACACCTCGGGCACGTCCTCATGCAGTCCTTCATGCAGGCCTTCATGCAGCTCCTCATGCCCATGTCGCGCATGAATGCCGTGATGCGGCCGGACCTGCTTTCTCGCGTGCGTGTGATCGGCCACGTGCGGCTGATGAAGTTCGGTCTGCGCCGGCTGCGGCGCGAGAACCGGCTCGGGCGAACTCAGTTGCTCGGGTGTGGGCACGGGCTGCGGCGCGAGCACGGGCTCGGGCGCCAGCGTCGGTTCGGCCGGATGCGCGGCCGGATGCGCGGCCGGCGGCGCGAACGCGGGCTCGGTGCGCAATCCCTGCTCGCGCGCCGCCGGTTGCGCGGCGGCTGGTGTTGCGGGCTTGGTGCCCTGGGGCGCGGGTGCGGCGCCATCGGCCGACGCCTCGCGCGTTTCGCGCGCGCGGCCCGGCACGATGACCTCGTTCAGGATCGGAATCGAATTGTCGTTGGGATCGGACACGTGCGCTCTCCGTGTTTGAGTCGAAGCCAGGGCAGGCGGTCCGCATGCCGCGCTCCTCGCGGCCATGACGCGAGAGCGGAACGAACTAGCCGCCCTGCTTGTAGTTGTTCAAAGCATAGCCGCGATCGCGATAGAAGCGATAGCGCTCGCGGCCCGCAGCGAGTTCCTCGTGTGCGTTACCGACCACTTCGAGCAATCTTTCGAAGCGCGCGAATTGCGCCGGCACCGTTGCGCCCAGATTCAGCAGCACCTGATGATGCGGCACCTCGTCGAGATTCGTGGCCAGCACGACGGGCGTATCGGCGGCAAGCGGCGTGCCCGCCATGCAGTGCGGCACGAAGTCGAGCGGTGAGAAGGTCCACAGCATTTCGTCGAACGCGCGCAGACGCGCGGGCTCGGCCAGCACGACGAGCGGCTGGCCCGCCAGATACGCCTTGCGCACGAGGCGGCACGCGTACAGCAGCGAATCGCCGACGTTCGAGTGAAAGTCGATTCTCGTCATCGGCCGCTCCGCCCCGCTTGCCGTGCGCCGTACGCGCGCTTACCGCACCGCGTCATTGGCCGGCGCGGTCGATCAGGAACTGCGCGAGCAGCGGCACCGGACGACCCGTCGCACCCTTCGCCGCGCCGCTCTTCCACGCGGTGCCGGCGATGTCGAGATGCGCCCACGGGTACGAATCCGTGAAGCGCGAAAGGAAGCAAGCGGCCGTCACGCTGCCGGCCGGACGCCCGCCGATGTTCGCGACGTCGGCGAAATTCGACTTCAGCTGATCCTGGTACTCGTCGTCGAGCGGCAGGCGCCAGGCCGGGTCGGCCGCTTCGCGCGACGCGTCGAGCAGTTCCCCCGCGAGCGCATCGTCCTTCGAGAACAGGCCGCTGTTGTGATGGCCGAGCGCGATGATGCAGGCGCCCGTCAGCGTCGCGATGTCGATCACCGCGGCCGGCTTGAAGCGCTCCGCGTAGGTGAGCGCGTCGCACAGAATCAGGCGGCCCTCGGCGTCGGTGTTCAGCACCTCGATCGTGAGGCCCTTCATGCTGGTGACGATGTCGCCCGGCTTGGTCGCCGTGCCCGACGGCATGTTCTCGACGGCCGGAATGATGCCGACCACGTTGATCTTCAGACCCATTTCGGCGACCGCGCGCAGCGTGCCCAGCACCGAGCCCGCGCCGCACATGTCGTACTTCATCTCGTCCATGCCCTCGCCCGGCTTCAGCGAGATGCCGCCCGTGTCGAACGTGACGCCCTTGCCGACCAGCACGACCGGCGCGGCCTTCGCGGCGCCGCCCTGGTACTGCAGCACGATGAACTGCGCCGGCTCGACCGCGCCTGCGGTGACCGACAGGAACGAGCCCATCTTCAGCGCTTCACACTGCTTCTCGCCGAGCACCTCGACCTTCAGCTTCCAGTCTTTCGCGAGCTTCTTCGCGGTGTTCGCAATATAGGTCGGCGTGCAGACGTTGCTCGGCAGATTGCCGAGGTCGCGCGTGAGGTCCATGCCGTTCGCGAGCGCGGCACCCTGCTTCGCGGCGAGCTTGGCGGCCTTGTCGTCGCCAGTATTGACGCTGAACACGACGCGCTTGAGCGCGCGCGGCGCGTTGTCCGGCTTGCTCTTCATCTCCGTGAAGCGGTAGGTCAGCTCGCGCAGCGCGAGGATCGCGGCGCGCACGCACCAGTCGGCCGTGCGCTCGAGCACCGGCAGTTGTGCGAGCGTGAACGTGACCTGCACGATCTTCGTGCCGAGCAGCGCGCGCCATGCGGCTCGGACCGCCTCGCCGTAGGCTTTCTGACTGAAAGCATCCTGTTTGCCGAGGCCGACGAGCAGCACTCGCGACGCGCCGATGCCCTGGACTTCATGCAGGAACAGCGTGGTACCGGCTTTGCCGTCCATGTCGCCCGCCTTGATGATGCGCGTGAGCAGGCCCTTGGTGGCCCCGTCGATCTCCAGTGCGGCACCCGACAGCGTTTGCGACTCGAACACGCCGATCACGATGCAATCGGATTTCCCGGTCAGGAAACCGTTCGTCGAGCCTTTGGTCCAATCACAGGCTTTTATGCTAAAGTCCATCGCGCTTGTCCTCGGATAAAATCTGGGCTTAGGATGAAAGCCGCAATTATCCGCTATTTTTCCCGCGGCGGCTGCACCGGAGGCGTGACGGGACCGAACCCGCGCGTCGCCGTGAGCGCCCCCTCTCGTCATCAATAATGATCTTCGAACGCTCCCTCCAGCGCGAACTCGCGTACACGGCTGGCGCCGTGTTCATGGTTCTCCTCACGCTCGTGCTGACGACGATGATGATCCGTATCGTCGGCTTCGCGGCCTCGGGTGAGATCGACCCGCGCGACGTGCTGGTTCTGATCGGCCTCACCGTGATCGGCTATCTGGCCATCATGCTCGTCGCGACGCTGTTCGTGTCGATCCTGTTCGTGCTCACGCGCTGGTACAAGGACTCCGAGATGGTCGTGTGGCTGTCCTCGGGTGTGAGCCTCTCGCGATTCATCAAGCCGATCGGCATTTTCGCCACGCCGATCATCATCCTGATCATGTTCTTCGTGTTCGTCGGCTGGCCGTGGTCGAACCAGCAGAGCAAGCTGATCCGCGCGCGCTTCCAGCAGCGCGACGAGGTCTCGCTGCTGGCTCCCGGGCAGTTCCGCGAATCGCCGAGCACGCACCGCGTGTTCTTCATCGAGAAGATGTCGCCCGACCAGGGGCACGTGGAAAACGTGTTCGTGACGAGCACCGAGGGTGGCAAGGTCAACGTCGTGGTGTCGAAGAACGGCCACATCGAGACGCACAAGAATGGCGACCGCTTCGTCGTGCTCGAAAACGGCCGCCGCTACGACGGCGAGCCGGGCCACCCCGATTTCCGGATCATGGAGTTCGAGCGCTACGGCGTGAAGATCCAGAGCCAGCCGGTCGTCAATACGCCGACCACCACGGGCTTGCCGACGATGACGCTGCTGCGCAATCCGACCAACGAGAACCTCGCCGAATTCGCGTGGCGCGCGGGTCTGCCGTTGATCGCGATCAACCTGATGCTGCTCGCGATTCCGCTCGCGCACCAGAATCCGCGGCGCAGCCGCACGATCAACCTCGTGATGGCCGTGCTGATCTACCTCACCTATTCGAATCTGTTGAACGTCGTGCAGGCATGGATCGAGCAGGGCAAGATGTCGTTCGGCATCGGGCTCGTGATCCTGCACGTGATCGTGCTTGGCATCGTCGCGTTCATCTTCTGGATGCGGGTGCGCAACCGGCCGCTGTTCACACGCGCCATGTTCAGCCGTTCGCAGGGAGCCTGACCGATGCGCATTTATGAAAGGTATTTCGCGCGTCAGATCTATCTCACGTTCGTCTTCATCCTGTTTGCATTTTCAGGTCTGTTCTTCTTCTTCGACCTGATCAACGAACTGAACTCGGTCGGCCACGGCAACTACAAGTTTCAGTACGCGGTGCTGCGCGTCGCCCTGCAAACGCCGTCGCGCTTCTACGAAATCATTCCGGTCGCGGCGCTGATCAGCGCGATCTACGTGTTCGCGCAGATGGCGGCCAACTCCGAGTACACGATCTTCCGCGTGTCCGGTCTCGCCACCAACCGGGCGCTGCGCTCGCTGCTGAAGATCGGCATTCCGCTCGTTCTCGTCACCTATCTGATCGGCGAAGTGGTCGGACCGTACACGGATCAGCTGTCCGAGCGCGTGCGGCTCGAGGCGCTCGGCTCGTCGGTGTCCAGCAACTTCCAGTCGGGCGTGTGGGTGAAGGACACGCTGACCGAGCGCGCCGACGGCGAGCAGGTCACGCGCTTCGTCAACGTCGGCGAACTGAGACCCGACGCGACGATCAGCAACGTGCGCATCTACGAGTTCGATTCGAAGTTCCGTCTGTCGAACATCCGCATCGCGCAGAGCGGCCGTTATCAACCGCCGGGCCACTGGCTGCTGACCGGCGTGACCGACACGCAACTGCTCGACGTGGCCCGAGTTCCCGGCACGCCGGACGATGCGCTCAATCCGGTGTATCGCGCGAACCAGGTCACGCTGCCCGAGTATTCGCTGCGCTCGGAGCTGACGCCGCAGATTCTGTCGGTGCTGCTGGTATCGCCGGACCGGATGTCGATGTTCAATCTGTTCCGCTATATCCAGCATCTGACCGAAAACCATCAGGACACGCAGCGCTATGAAATCGCGCTGTGGAAAAAGGTACTGTATCCGTTCGCGGTGTTCGTGATGCTGGTGCTGTCGCTGCCGTTCGCGTATCTGCATACGCGCGCGGGCGTGGTCGGCATGAAGGTGTTCGGCGGCATCATGCTCGGCATGAGCTTCCAGCTGTTCAACACGCTGTTCTCGCACATCGGCACGCTCAATACGTGGCCCGCGCCATTGACTGCGGCGACGCCGGGGCTCATCTACCTGGTGCTCGGGCTCGTCGGGTTGAAGTGGGTCGACCGGCACTAACTCACAACGCCAGAGGGCGTTGAGGGGCATCGTCAGGAGCTGATGCGATGGCTATGCACGGACTGATTCTGTTTGGCCACGGCGCGCGCGATGCGCGCTGGCGCGAGCCGTTCGAGCGACTCGCCGACAAGCTGCGCGCCGCGCGCGCGGCAACGGGCGAAGCGCAGGCGGTTACGCTCGCCTTTCTGGAACTAATGGAACCCGACCTGCCCGCGGCCGTCACGCAACTCGTCGCGCAAGGCTGCGCTGCGATCACCGTGGTGCCGGTGTTCTTCGGCCAAGGCGGACATGTCCGCACGGATTTGCCCGCGCTCGTCGAGCAATGCCGCGCAGCGCACCCCGGTGTCGAGATTCGCTGCGCGGTGGCGGTCGGTGAGGATGATTCGGTGCTCGATGCGCTCGCGCAGTATTGCTTGCGGCAGCTCTGATTTTTTCGTTCTAGTTGTTCAGATTCGCCGCTCTTTCAGGCCGGCCCTGCCGGGGACATTCAGGCCGCGACCAGCATCCCGTTCGACGAGCGCTTCGCCTCGTTCTGCCGCGCCGCGAACGCCTCGCCGATCATCAACAGACTCGGCTGCGACGCATCGACCCAGCGCTGCGCTTCGCCCGCCGCCAGATCTTCGAGTGTCAGCGTCAGCATGCGTTCGCGCGGCGTGCTGCACGCCTCGACGATCGCCACGGGCGTCGTCGCGGGCTTGCCGGCGTCAATCAGTTGCTGTGCGATCTCGACGCCGCTGTCGCGGCCCATGTAGAACACCAGCGAATCGGCGTTGACCTGCTCGCGGATCTCGTCGGAACCAGGCGCGCGGCTGAAGGTTGCGAGCGCGACGCTGCGCGACACGCCGCGCAACGTCAGCGAACGCTTCAGCGTGGCCGCACTCGCCAGTGCGGCGGTGATGCCCGGCACCACCTCATACTCGATGCCCGCGGCTTCGAGCGCGCGCATCTCTTCGTCGGCGCGGCCGAACAGCATCGGATCGCCGCCCTTCAGACGCACGACCACGTCGTGCTCCAAAGCCGCATCGACGATCTGCTTGTTGATGAACTGCTGGGCCGTCGATAGCTGGCCGCAGCGCTTGCCGACCGCAATGCGCTTCGCGCGCGCGGGCGCGTAGTCGAGCATCGCCGGCTCGACCAGCGCGTCGTGCAGCACCACGTCGGCGGCGCCTAGCAGCCGCGCCCCGCGTACCGTAATCAGGTCCGCGGCACCGGGTCCCGCGCCGATCAGATAAACCTTACCCATTGACCTCAACCTGTTCGTTGGAGCGCACGCAGGCGGCGCGTTGCGCCGCCTGCGTCGCCCTGCCGTCGCCTACCGGCCTATGCTGAACTCAGGCGGAAAACGCCCGGATCATGCCGGCCGCGACGGTGTGGTTCGTCGCCTCGTCGATCAGCACGAACGCGCCCGTGCCCTGATGCGCGTCGTACGCATCGCATACGAGCGGCTTCTGCAAGGTCAGCGCGACACGACCGATGTCGTTCATCGCCAGTTCCTTGCGATCGGTCGCCTGCGACAGCGTATGCACGTCGAGCACTTCCTTGATCGCACCGATCTTCGCGAATACCGTGTTGGTGGTCTGCTTCAGCAGATACTTGCGCTGCGTCGACAGTGGCGTGTCGTCGAACCAGCACAGGTCCGCTTCGAGCTTCTTCGCCGGTTCCGGCGCCGCTGCGCGCAGCACGAAGGTGTCGCCGCGCGACACGTCGACGTCTTCGGCGAGACGGATCGTCACCGTCTGACCGGCGAACGCGCGGTCCACCTGCGCGGTACCGCCGACCACCGGCGCGATGATCTCGGCCACGGTCGCTTCGCGATTGGCCGGCAGCACGACGATCGTGTCGCCCAGCTTCACTTCGCCCGATTCGACGCGGCCCATGTAGCCGCGGAAATCGTCGGCCTGGCTGCCGTCCTGACGCGCGACCCACTGCACCGGGAAGCGCAGCGCCTCACCGCTCGCGGTTTCGACCGGCAGCGCTTCGAGCACGTCGAGCAGCGGTTGGCCCGCGTACCACGGCATGCGCTCGCTCGCGGTGACGATGTTGTCGCCCTTGAGCGCCGACACCGGCACGAAGCGCACGTCCTGCAGTCCAAGGTGACGCGCGAGTTCGACATACGCGTCGCGGATCTCGTTGAAGCGCGCTTCGCTGTAGTCGACGAGGTCCATCTTGTTGATCGCGACGATCGCGTGCTGCAAACCGAGCAGCTTGACGATCGCGCTATGACGCTTGGTTTGCGGCAGCAGTTGCGCGACGCCGTTTTCGAACGTCACGCGCGTCGCGTCGACGAGGATGATCGCCGCATGCGCGGTCGACGCGCCCGTCACCATGTTGCGCGTGTACTGCTCGTGGCCCGGCGTATCGGCGATGATGAATTTGCGCTTGGCGGTCGCGAAGTAGCGGTACGCGACGTCGATCGTGATGCCCTGCTCGCGCTCGGCTTCGAGGCCGTCGGTCAGCAGCGACAGATCGATTTCGTCGCCGACGGTGCGCTTGTTCTTCGCGCGCGACAGCGCCGACAACTGGTCGCTCAATACCGCCTTGCTGTCGTACAGCAGGCGACCGATCAGCGTGCTCTTGCCATCGTCGACGCTGCCCGCGGTGATGAAACGCAGCACGCCGAGGTCTTCTGGTTGATGAATACTGCTCATGATTGCATTGCCCTCGTCGTGTGCTTAGAAATAGCCTTGCTTCTTGCGTTGTTCCATCGCAGCTTCAGAGACCTGATCGTCCATCCGCGTCGCGCCGCGTTCCGTGATCTCGGTAACGGCGGTCTCGGCGATGATCTTCTCGATGTCGTCCGCGTCGCTTTCGACCGGGCACGTGCAGCTGATGTCGCCCACCGTGCGGAAACGCACCAGTGCCTGTTCGCTCGTCTCGCCTTCGCGCATCGGCGTGAGCGGCGTGACCGGCACCAGCAGCCCGTTGCGGCGCACGATCTCGCGCTGATGCGCGTAGTAGATCGACGGCAGTTCGAGCTGCTCACGCGCGATGTACTGCCACACGTCGAGCTCGGTCCAGTTCGAGATCGGGAACACGCGCATATGTTCGCCGTTGTGCAGACGCGCGTTGTACAGGCTCCAAAGTTCCGGGCGCTGCGCCTTCGGGTCCCACTGGCCGAATTCGTCGCGGAACGAGAAGATGCGCTCCTTCGCGCGGGCCTTTTCTTCGTCGCGGCGCGCGCCGCCGATCATCGCGGTATAGCCGTATTGCTCGATCGTTTCGAGCAGCGTGACCGCTTGCGCGGCATTGCGCGAATCCGTTTCGCGACGCAGACGCACGGTGCCGCGCTTGATCGAATCTTCGACATGACCGACCACCAGTTCCGCACCGATTTCTTGCGCGCGACGATCGCGGAAGTCGATCACTTCGTCGTAGTTGTGACCGGTGTCGATATGCACGAGCGGGAACGGCAGCTGCGTCTTGCGGTTCGCGCCGAGGCCGAACGCCTTCAGTGCAAGCGCGAGCACCACGACGGAATCCTTGCCGCCCGAAAACAGCAGCGCCGGCTTGCTGCATTCGGCGACCAGTTCGCGCAGGATATGAATCGACTCGGCTTCGAGCCAATCGAGGTGATCCATCCGGTTGACCGTGTTGGCAAGCGGAGCGTTGACAGTGGAATCGAGCGTGGTGCTCATAGCGGGTCCTTCGTTGATTCGCCCGGCAAGCGCATGCGTGCGGGCGGAAGTATTCAGATCGGTTTCGGCGGCGGTCGACCGCAAGCTCGTGCGCGGCATTCAGGCCGGCGCGTCTTCGTTGCGCTCGACCGCAATCGGGGTAATCGCCGTGATATGCAAGCCGCATTCCTTCGTATCGCGCGACTCCCACCACCAGCGCCCCGCCCGGCTGTCTTCGCCGGGGCGGATCGCACGCGTACACGGCTCGCAGCCGATGCTCGGATAACCGCGCGCATGCAGCGGATTGACCGGCACATCGAACGCCTTAAGATAATCCCAGACTTCGGCTTCGGTCCAGTCCGCGAGCGGGTTGAACTTGGCGATGTTGCGTGCGCCGTCGTGCTCTTCCTCGTGCAGCTCGGCACGCGTGACCGACTGCTCGCGGCGCTGCCCGGTCACCCAGGCGCTGACGTCGGCGAGCGCGCGATTGAGCGGCTCGACCTTGCGGATCTCGCAGCAGCGCTTGCGCAGCTCGACGCTTTCGTAAAACGCGTTCAGGCCGTGTTCGCCCACGTACTGCTCGATCGCCGCCGCCTGCGGATGAAACTGCTCGATGTCGTAACCGTAGCGCTCTTTCACGCGGTCCAGCATGCCGAGCGTTTCCGCATGCAGACGGCCCGTGTTCAGCGAGAAGATGCCGATCTTCACGCCGCGCGACAGGATTGCGTGCGTGAGCAGCATGTCTTCGGCGGCGAGGCTGCTCGCGAGCTTCACGTTCGCGTGCCGCGCGGCGATCGAGTCGAGCAGCGCGTCGAGTCGCTCGACCTTCGCTGCCAGCTCCGGGCTCAACGATTGGGCGGTGTTCATGCCGGCACCTTGTCGACGCGAGCCTGTGCGGCACGGCGGCGGAACAGCGGCGACGGGTCATCGACGGCGCCCTGGTACTGCACGGTGAAGTCGTCGAACGCCTTCAGCGCGTCGTTGATGTCCTTGTCCGCGCGCACCGCGAACGCGTCGAAGCCGCAGCGGAACATCAGCCTGACCTGGTCGCGCAGCACGTCGCCGATCGCGCGCAGTTCGCCCTTGTAGCCATAGCGCTCGCGCAGCAGACGGCCGATGCTGTAGCCGCGGCCGTCGCGGAACACCGGGAAGTCCACGGCGATCACAGCGAGTTTGTCGAAGTTGCCGGCGAGGTCCGCCGGTTCGCTATCCGGCGCGAGCCACACGCCGATTTCGGTGGCGCCGCGCGCGGCGAGCAGCGCTTCACGCTCGGCCTGCCACAGCACCAGCGGCACGATGACCTTGCCGGGCGGCAGTTCGCTCACCGCCGGCAAAACGCCGTCTTCCGCGGCACGCACGACGCTCCAGTCGTCGTTGACGATGTCGCGGTTCTTGATGATAGAAGCCATCTGTTCAGTATCCTTTTCGCGGTTACGCGTGAGCCGGTTGACGCGCGGCGTACACGCGCTCCTTGAACGGCGTGATGCCGATGCGGGTGTACGTATCGATGAAACGCTCGCCTTCCTGGCGGTTTTCCACGAACGTATCGATCACCTTCGTCATCACGTCGGGCATTTCCTCGGCCGAGAACGACGGGCCGATCACGCGGCCAAGGTGAGCGCCGGTCGCGCCCGTGCCCTGCTCGCCGCCGAGCGTCACCTGGTACCACTCGGAGCCGTCCTTGTCGACGCCCAGAATGCCGATGTTGCCGACGTGATGGTGACCGCACGCGTTGATGCAGCCCGAGATGTTCAGCGACACGTCGCCGAGGTCGTACACGTAGTCCAGATCGTTGAAGCGTTCCTGGATCGCGAGCGCGATCGGAATCGACTTCGCATTCGCGAGCGAGCAGAAGTCACCGCCCGGGCACGAGATGATGTCGGTCAACAAGCCGATGTTCGGAGTCGCGAAACCCTGCGCCTTGGCCTTTTCCCACAGCGCGAACAGGTCGCGCTTCTTCACGTCGGCGAGAATCAGGTTCTGTTCGTGCGACACGCGGATCTGGCCGAACGAGTATTCGTCGGCCCAGTCGGCGACCGCTTCCATTTGAACGTCCGTCGCGTCGCCCGGCGCGACCGTGGTCGGCTTCAGCGACAGCGTGACCGACGCATAGCCCGCGACCTTGTGCGGACGCACGTTGCGCTCGACCCAGCGTGCGAACGCGCGGTTTTCCAGCAGATGCTTTTCGAACGACGCATCGGTATCCGGCAGCTTGTCGTAAGCGGGCGGCGCGAAGTACTGCGACACGCGATCCACTTCGGCCTGCGTCAGCGTCGACGGACCGTCCTTCAGGTGCTGCCACTCTTCCTCGACCTGCGCGGAGAACTTCTCCGGCGACAGCGCCTTCACCAGAATCTTGATCCGCGCCTTGTACATGTTGTCGCGGCGGCCGTAGCGGTTGTACACACGCAGCACGGCCTCGCTGTAGGTCAGCAGATGCTGCCACGGCAGATCGCGGCGGATGATCGCGCCGACGATCGGGGTACGGCCGAGACCCCCGCCCGCCAGAATGTCGACCACCAGTTCGCCTTGCGCGTTCTTCTTCAGATACACGCCCATGTCGTGGATCTGCACGGCCGCGCGGTCTTCCTTCGAACCCGACACGGCGATCTTGAACTTACGCGGCAGCCACGCGAATTCGGGGTGGAACGTCGACCATTGACGCAGGATTTCGGCCCACGGACGCGGATCGACGACTTCATCGGGTGCGACGCCGGCGAATTGATCGGCGGTGATGTTGCGAATGCAGTTGCCCGAGGTCTGGATGCCGTGCATCTGCACGGCGGCGAGCTTGCGCAGGATTTCCGGCGTTTCTTCCAGCTTGATCCAGTTGTACTGGATGTTCGAGCGCGTGGAGAAATGGCCATAGCCGCGGTCGTGTTCACGCGCGATCTGCGCGAGCACGCGCATCTGGTCGCTGCGCAGATTGCCGTACGGGATCGCGATGCGGTGCATGTACGCGTGACGCTGGTAGTACAGGCCGTTTTGCAGACGCAGCGGACGGAACTCCTCTTCGCTCAATTCGCCCGACAAGCGGCGGCGAACCTGATCGGCGTACTGCGCGACCCGTTCATCGACGATGGTCTGGTCGTACTGATCGTATTGGTACATTCGGGGACCCCAATTATTCGAAACTTCGCGTGACTCGCAGCGGTCCGGTTTCCGCCGCGGCTCGAATATCCGTGTTTGTCAGCTGTCGCAAGCAAGCGTTTAGACCCATCGCTCATTTGCTTATAACAAAAACAGATATCCATATTGAAAAAGATGGACAGATCGTAATAAACTCGCCTTATATTTCAAACGACTAAAAAATTCTTTTTATATGCGGCGAGGTTATATATGAACCTGCACCAATTCCGCTTCGTCCGCGAGGCTGTGCGGCAGAACTTCAACCTCACCGAAGCGGCCAAGGCGCTGTTTACGAGCCAGCCGGGGGTCTCGAAGGCGATCATCGAGCTGGAGGACGAACTCGGCGTCGAAATCTTCACCCGCCACGGCAAGCGCGTGCGTTCGCTGACCGAGCCGGGCCGCATCATATTGCAATCGATCGAAAAAATCCTGCAGGAAGTGGAAAGCCTGAAGCGGGTCGGCAAGGACTACGCGGCGCAGGATCAGGGCAACCTGACGATCGCCGCGACCCACACGCAGGCGCGCTACTCGCTGCCGGCGGCGATCGCCGAGTTCAAGAAGCGCTTCCCGAAGGTCCACCTTTCGATTCTGCAAGGCAGCCCGACCCAGGTCGCCGAAATGGTGCTGCACGACCAGGCTGACCTCGCGATCGCGACCGAGGCGATCTCGAACTACAAGGATCTGGTGTCGCTGCCCTGCTTCCAGTGGCACCACGTCGCGGTGATGCAGCCCGACCATCCGCTGCTCGAGCGCAAGCTGCTGTCGCTCGACGACCTGACCCAGTACCCGTTGATTACGTACGACAACGCGTTCGCCGGCCGCACCAAGATCAACGAGGCGTTCCGCCTGCGCGGGCTGCATCCGGACATCGTGCTCGAGGCGATCGACGCCGACGTGATCAAGACCTACGTCGAGCTGGGCCTCGGCGTCGGCATCATGGCCGACATCGCGTTCAACGGCGAGCGCGACCGCCATTTGCGCGCGATGCCGGTCGGCCATCTGTTCGGCAGCAACGTGACGCGCGTCGCGCTGAAACAGGGCGCGTATCTGCGCAGCTACGTGTATACGCTGGTCGAGCTGCTGTCGCCGAGCCTGAACCGCAAGCTGATCGAGCAGGCGCTGAAGGGCGAGCACGAAACCTACGAGCTTTGAACCGCTTTCATACCGCTTCCATACCGCTCTCTCGCTACGGAGACACTTCTGATGAAGTTGCATAACAATAATGTGCGCAACACCCTGCGCGGCCTCGCGGCCGCGGCGCTGCTCGTCGCCGGCGCGGCGCACGCCGACCTGAAAGTCGGCATCGATCTGTCGAACACCGGGCCGGCCGCCGTGATCGGCATCACCAGCAAGAACGCGATGCTGATGTGGCCGCAGACGATCGCCGGCCAGAAAGCCGACTACATTTTCCTCGACGACGCGTCCGACCCCGGCAACGCGGTGCGCAACATTCGCAAGCTGATCAACGAGGACCACGTCGATGTAGTCGTCGGCCCGAACATCACGCCGGCCGCGATGGCCGCGCTCGATCCGGTCGCCGACAGCCAGACGCCGATGATCACGCTGATCGGCTCGGCGAGCGTCGTCGAACCGCAGGAAGGCAAGAAGGTCTGGGCGTATAAGATGGCGCAGACCGACAGCGCGATGGCCGATGTGATGACGCGCTACATGTCGAATCACAACGTGAAAACGGTCGGCTTCATCGGTTTCGCGGACGGCTACGGTGAAAGCTGGCTCAACGAGTTCAGCAAGTTTGCGGCGCTGCGGCATATCCAGTTGGTCGCGACCGAGCGCTACAACCGCACCGACGCGAGCGTGACCGGCCAGATCCTGAAGCTGATGGCCGCGAAGCCCGACGCGATCCTGATCGCCGGCGCGGGCACGCCGACGGTGCTGCCGCAGCGCACGCTGATCGAGCGCGGCTACAAGGGGCCGATTTATCAGACGCATGGCATCGCGACGCCGGAGTTCATCAAGCTCGGCGGTAAAGACGTGGAAGGCACGCTGTTCCCGACGCAGCCAGTCGTCGTTGCGCGCACGCTGCCGGCCGATCATCCGTCGAAGAAGGCGGCGCTCGCGTTCGTCGACGCGTACGAAGCGAAGTACGGCCCCGGCAGCGTCACGCAGTTCGCGGGCGATGCGGCCGGCGTGTACCCGCGCCTGCAGGACGCCGTCGCGCGCGCGTTGAAGACCGCGCAGCCGGGCACGCCGGCGTTTCGCGTCGCGTTGCGCGACGAACTCGAGCACGCGCATGAGCTGGTGGTGCCGAACGGGGTCGTCAATACGAGCCCGAAAGATCACGTCGGTCTCGATCAGCGCGCTAGCGTGATGGGTACCATCAAGAATGGTAAGTTCGTTTATCTGAGCCAGTAATCCGGCAGCGGGGCGTCGATGACGCTCCGCCTTTCGATAGAACTACGGGAGGCAAGATGGCCACCGCTTCAATCGCAGAGAACGCCAGCACTGGCATCGTCACCGTTCCAAGCGCCTACGCGGGCAGCGCGACGGCCGAGCGTCTGCAAACCATCATTCTGGAGCGCGGGCTGACCGTTTTCGCGTGCATCGATTTCAGCGGCGACGCTGAGCGCGCGGGACTGACGATGCCGTTCAGCCAGCTCCTGATCTTCGGCAATCCCAAAGCCGGCACACCGTTGATGCAACTCGCGCCGACCGCCGCGCTCGATCTTCCCCTGAAGGTGCTCGTATGGGAAGACGCGGACGGCCGCGCGTGGCTATCCTTCAACTCGACAGCCTATCTTCGCGAACGTCATGGTCTGCCGGACGACTTGATGAAGCCGGTGAGCGGTGTGGCCGCCCTCGTGGATGCGGCCGCGCGGTAAAGCGTCGAACGGTCACGAACAACCCATCGAAATCTTCGCCGTCACGCGACTCAGGTATGCTGGGCCCTTTGTAACCGCTTCCGTTCAAGGGGAGATCATGCGGCGCGTTGTATTCAATCAGAAAGGTGGCGTGGGCAAATCGACCATCGTCTGCAACCTGGCGGCCATCAGCGCGAGCGAAGGGCTGCGCACGCTGGTGATCGACCTCGATGCCCAGGCGAATTCGACCCAGTATCTGCTCGGTCCGCAGGCGAGCGAAGTCCACCCCACTGTCGCAGGCTTCTTCGAAACCGCGCTCGGCTTCAGCTTCAAGCCCGTGGAAGCGACCTCGTACATCCATCCGACGCGCTTCGAGAATCTGGACGTGATGCCCGCCCATCCCGATCTCGACACGCTGCACGGCAAGCTCGAATCGCGCTACAAGATCTACAAGCTGCGCGACGCGCTGAACGAACTCGCCATGTACGACGCGATTTACATCGACACGCCGCCCGCGCTGAACTTCTACACGCGCTCGGCGCTGATCGCCGTCGAGCGTTGTCTGATTCCGTTCGACTGCGACGACTTTTCGCGGCGCGCGCTCTACACGCTGCTCGAAAACGTCAAGGAGATCCAGCAGGATCACAACGACGCGCTGCAGGTGGAAGGCATCGTCATCAACCAGTTCCAGCCGCGCGCGAGCCTGCCGCAGAAGCTCGTCGACGAACTGATCGGCGAAGGCTTGCCGGTGCTGGGGTCGCGCTTGTCATCGTCGGTGAAGATCCGTGAGTCGCATCAGTTGGCGACACCCGTCATTCATCTCGATCCGGGGCATAAGCTCGCGCAGGAGTATCGGGCGTTGCATCGCGAATTGAGCGAGTAAGCCCGAGCGACGTCATTGCCCCAGCGATCTCAGCAGCCGCGCGAGGTTTTGCGGCTCGATATGAATGATCCCGCCTCGCGGACTGTCGATGTCCGCGATCAGCGTCAGCGAGAGCGCAACCGTGACCGGCAGCACGATGATCAGGATGCCTCGTCGCACGCTGCCTCTCGCTCCATAACCCTGCACGACGCACGCAAATAGTCCGATGAGGATCATCAGCGTCCACGCGCCCAGCGGAATCCGGTTCAACAGCGCCGCCTCGGAATAGTCCTGCGAGTTGAGGACGTCGTTCATGCCGGTCATCACGACGGCGCCGATCGGCGTCGGCTGGTCCCTCGCGACCTGTGCCGCCAGGCGCCAAAGTGCGGCCTGAGACTTCGCTGTGTCTGCCTCGATGCGAACGATTTCCTGCGCATCTCGGGTTTGAAAATGGGTGAGTCTCAATTGCGCGTAATGCGTCAATTCAGCCTTGATCTGCGCGCCGATGGGCGGCGCTACCACATCGGCCCGGGCGTACTCGGTTCCGATCGCGTTCGCTTCGTTTTCTTCCAGGTTCTTGCGCTGGTCGTAGCGATTGACCGCCATCGACAGATTGAAGCCGATCAGCAGCGCGAGCAACGTCAACGTCGACGTCTCCACGATCGTGAAATCTTCGCGCTCTTCGCTCTTCAATGCGAAAACGCGTCGCAGCGCCAATGCGCCAAAAGTGATCGCGCCGACGAACGCGACCAGCAGTACCACGAACAACGTGCCAGGATGATCGACGAATGCTTGCATGCAATGCCTCCGTTGCGGACATCTGCGTGAGACGCGGTAGCTCGGGGCTGGGCGGGTCGAGGTTCATCGCGTGTTTTCGTCCGTTGGCGCCATCCGCACACCGTCAGCAAACTTGTTAAAGTAACGCTCTCGTCAATCAGCAGCCGCAGTCCCCATCATGCGCACCACCCGAGCCATCCACGCCGTCGAGCGCCTGAAAACGCGCACCGGCAACCCGCGCTTCGCCGCGATCAGCCTGTCCGGCGGCCTGTTCTATCTCGTGGACAAATCGACCGGAGTCGACCAGAAGGTATCCGACCCGCTGACGCTCGACGACTTCGTCAAGTTCGTCGACGCCTACGGCCCGCAGAAACCGCGCAAGGCCAGCAAGCTCGATATCGCGTTCGAAGCGCAGATCAAGAAAAGCAAGGGCGGTTGACGCTCCAGCTTCGCCGACCTGGCGCTTCGTTGCGATGCTTTACGCCCCTTCGATCTCCACCCACCGCCCGTCCGCCGCACTGCTTTTCAGCACCGCCTCGATAAACCGCAATCCGTCGACGCCATCATCGACCGTCGTCAACAACAGGCTTTCCGCCGGCGGTGCGCGGCCTTCGTTCAGTGCATCGATCTGCAACGCCGCATCTTTGTACAACTGCGCGAACGCTTCCAGATAGCCTTCCGGATGCCCTGCCGGCACGCGCGTCGCATGCGCGGCACCCGCACTTTTCACACGCGCGCGTGTCAATCGCTCGGCAGCGCCGCCTAGCGGCGTGAACCATAACGCGTTCGGCTCCTCCTGATCGAACGCGAGCCCCGCCTTCGTGCCATACACGCGCAAGCGCAGCGCGTTCTCCGCGCCGCTCGCCACCTGGCTCGCCCACAACATGCCGCGCGCGCCGTTCGCATAACGCAGCATCGCCTGCACGTGATCGTCGATACGACGGCCCGGCACGAACGTGTGCAGCTCGGCCGACAGCGCGCGCGGCATCATCCCCGTCACGAAAGCGGCCAGCTGATACGCGTGCGTGCCGATATCGCCGAGGCACCCGGCCGGCCCCGCCAAGGCCGGATCGGTACGCCAGCCCGCCTGCTTGTTGGCGCCGCCCGTTTCGAGCGGCTCGGCGAGCCAGTCCTGCGCATACTCGACCTGCACGACGCGTATCTCGCCCAGCTCGCCCCGTTCGACCAGGTCGCGCGCATGCCGCACCAGCGGGTAGCCCGAATAGGTATGCGTCACCGCAAACAGCCGTTTTGATGACTGCGCGAGCTTCGCGAGGGCTTCGCCTTCGGCGAGCGAGACCGCGAGCGGCTTGTCGCAGATCACGTGGATGCCCGCTTCGAGAAATGCCGTCGCGACCGGCGCGTGCAGATGATTGGGCGTGACGATCGCGACCGCGTCGATGCCGTCGTCGCGCGCGGCCTCGGCGCGCGCCATCTCGCGCCAGTCCGCGTAGCTTCGCGCGATGCCCGCTTCGACGGCGCTCGCCCGCGCGCGCTCAGGATCGGACGACAAAGCGCCCGCCACCAGTTCGAAGCGATCGTCGAGCCGCGCGGCGATCCGGTGCACCGCGCCGATGAACGCGCCCTGCCCGCCGCCGACCATGCCCAGCCTGAGCCTTCTTCGCTGCATCGTTTCCACTCCCATGTCAGATCCCCAGCACGCTCTTCAACTGCGCGGTATCGACACCGCTGCCCGCGAAGTCATCGAATGCACGCTCGGCCACGCGGATGATGTGCCGACGAATGAACTCCGCGCCTTCGCGCGCGCCGTCGTGCGGATGCTTCAACGCGCATTCCCATTCGAGCACGGCCCAGCCCGGAAAATCGAACTGCGCCATCTTCGAGAAGATCGCGCCGAAGTCGATCTGCCCATCGCCGAGCGAACGAAAGCGCCCCGCGCGTTCGACCCAGCCGCTATACCCGCCGTACACGCCCTGCTTGCCGGTGGGACGGAACTCCGCGTCCTTCACATGAAACGCCTTGATGCGCTCGTGATAGATATCGATGAACGCGAGATAGTCGAGCTGCTGCAGCACGAAATGGCTCGGGTCGTACAGGATGTTCGCGCGCGAATGCTTTTTGACCGCCGCGAGAAAGCGCTCGAACGTCACGCCGTCGTGCAGGTCTTCGCCCGGATGCAGTTCGTAGCAGACGTCGACGCCGGCCGCGTCGAACGCATCGAGAATCGGCGTCCAGCGGCGCGCGAGTTCGTCGAACGCAGTTTCGACGAGACCGGCCGGCCGCTGCGGCCAAGGGTAGATATACGGCCACGCGAGCGCCCCCGAAAACGACACATGCGTGCTCAGGCCCAAGCGACGCGACGCCTGCGCCGCGAGCTTCATCTGCGCGATCGCCCACTCGGTGCGCGCCGCCGGCTTGCCGCGCACGTGCGGCGCGGCGAAGCCGTCGAACAGCGTGTCGTATGCCGGATGCACGGCGACCAGTTGGCCCTGCAGATGCGTCGATAGTTCGGTGATCGCGACGCCCGCGTTGTCGACCGTCTCGCGCAGTTCGTCGCAGTACGCGTCGCTCGCGGCCGCTTTCTCGAGATCGATCAGGCGCGGGTCGCACGGCACCTGGATGCCCTTGAAGCCGAGACCCGCGGCCCATTCGGCGAGATGCGCGAGGTTGTCGAACGGCACGTCGTCGCCCATGAACTGCGCGAGAAAAATCGCCGGCCCTTTGATGGTTTTCATCTTTACGGTTCCTCGAACGTTGCGCGCGGGCCGCACCCGCGCGCGTTAGACGATGCTCGGAGCGCCGCTCAGAACGGCGAGTCGGGGAAATAGAACTGCTGGGCGTTTTCCTTCGTGATCAGCACCGACGGAATGATCGTCGTGGGCGGCAGCTTGTCGCCCTTCAGCCGAGCTTCGGCCGTCAGCTTGATCGCGTCGTAGATGAATTTCGGCGAGTACGACACGTCGGCCTTGATCATCGGCGCGCCGTCCATCACGTTCTTCACCATGCCCTTCGAGCCCGCGCCGCCGAACACGATCTTGATGTCGTTGCGCTTGGCCTGATCGATCGCCTTCAGCACGCCGACCGCCATGTCGTCGTCGGCGGCCCACACGGCGTCGATGTGCTTGAAGCGCGTCAGGTAGTCCTGCATCACCTTGAACGCGTCGTCGCGATTCCAGTTCGCGTACTTCGCGTCGAGAATCTTGATGTCCGGGTAGTTCTTCAGCACGCCGGTGAAAGCGGTCCAGCGCTCGTTGTCGAGCGTGGTCGGAATGCCGCGCAGCGCGACGATGTTGCCCTTGCCGTCGAGCGCCTTCGCCAGGTACTCGGCGGGAATCTTGCCGAACGCGGTGTTGTCGCCGGCCACGTAGGCATCCTGCGCGCTCGTGTTGGTCAGACCGCGATCGACCACCGTCACGTACACGCCCTTGCGCTTCACCTGCTCGACCGGTTGTGTCAGCGTCGCCGATTCATACGGGAAGATCACGAGCGCGTTGATCTTGTTGACGGTCACCAGATCCTGCAACTGGTTCGCCTGCTCGGGCGCGTTGGCCGCCGTTTTCACGATCACTTTCAGATCGGGATGCGCCTTCTCGAGATCCTCCTTCGCCTTGTTCGCCCACCAGACGATGCCGCCGGTAAAGCCGTGATCGGCCGTCGGAATCGCGACGCCCAGCGTGACCTTGTCGTCGGCGCGCGCCGCGCCCGCCGTGCCCAGTATCCCCAACGCCAGCACGCCGGCGCCGATCGCTCGAATGACTTGCTTCATGGTGTGTGTCTCCAATCAAGAGGCGTTCGCTCGCCCCGATTTTTCGGACCTGCCGTTGGTTTACCGCGCCTGCCTTGCTACACCTGCTTGAAACGCACGTCTACCGCCGCCCGCGCTGCACGAACGCGACGAAAATAATTACCACGCCCTGCACCGCCGCGTTCAGATACACGCTGATGATGCTGGTCAGGTTCAGGATGTTCGCGATCACCGACAGCAGGATCGCGCCGATCACGGTGCCGATCACACGTCCCTCGCCGCCCTTGAGCGCGGTGCCGCCGACCACCACCGACGCGATCGCTTCGAGCTCCCACAACAGGCCGGTGGTCGGCGTGGCGGAGCCGAGGCGCGGCACGTAGAGCACCGTAGCCACGCCTACGCAGATCCCGAGCAGCACGTACGTGACGATCTTGACCGTATCGACGCGAATCGCCGCGTAACGCGCGACCTGCTCGTTCGAACCGATCGCCTGCACGTGCCGGCCGAACGCGGTGCGATTGAGGATCAGCGCGCCGCCCGCCGCGACCACGAGGAACACCCAGATCGGGACCGGTACACCGAACAGGCTCGCGTAATAGACGGGACCATACAGATTCGAGAGAGAATCGTTGAGCGTCAGCGCGCCGCCATCGGCGAGCCATGTCAGCACCGCGCGGAAAATCCCCAGCGTGCCGAGTGTGACGATGAACGGCTCGATGCGCCCTTTGGTGATCAGCAGCCCATGCGCGCAGCCGAACAGCGCGCCGAGCACGAACGCCGCGACGATGCCGATCGTCACGATCAGCAACGGCGGCAACGCATGACCGGTAGCACCGGCCGCGAGCCCGTTCATCAGCCAGATCATGATGCCGGCGATCAATGCCGCCATCGAGCCGACCGACAAATCGATGCCGCCCGAGATGATCACGAAGGTCATGCCGACCGCGATGATGCCGATGAACGACGTGCGCGTTAGCACGTTCATCAGGTTGTCGAGCGTCGCGAAGTCGCGGTTGAGCAGCGTGCCGACGATGCACAGCACGATCAGCCCGGCGAGCGGCCCGAGCGTGTAGAGCCGCTGCGCGACGCGCAGCGCGCGCCGTGATTGCACGGCTTCAGTGGGTGCCGGTCGCATGAGCGATCAACTCCTCTTCGGTCAGATGCTCGAGCGTCAGCGTCGCTTGCAGGTGTCCCGCGCGCATCACGGCGACGCGATGGCACAAGCCGATCAGCTCGATCAGTTCGGATGAAATGACGATCACCGCGCGGCCCTGCGCGGCGA
This sequence comes from Paraburkholderia sp. BR10923, assembly GCF_040948765.1. Taxonomy (NCBI): domain Bacteria; kingdom Pseudomonadati; phylum Pseudomonadota; class Betaproteobacteria; order Burkholderiales; family Burkholderiaceae; genus Paraburkholderia; species Paraburkholderia sp. BR10923. The sequence goes on from NZ_JBFPKO010000004.1 coordinate 57,474, forward strand.
GACGATGAATCAGGAAGTAGATGTCGCGTTTCGCGCCGACGTCGACGCCGCGCGTCGGTTCGTCGAGCACGATCACGTTCGGGTCGGGCTGCAGGAACTTCGCGAGCGCGAGCTTCTGCTGGTTGCCGCCCGACAGCATGCGCGCGCGGCTCGACAGGTCGCCGGTGCGTATGCCGAATTCGCCGACGGCCTTCTGCAACGCCGCGCGCCCCGCTTTCAGATCGAGCAGCGGATGCGCGTAGCGTTCGAGCGTCATCAGCGTGACGTTGTCCTGCAGGCTCATGTTGACATGAAGGCCTTTGCCCTTGCGGTCCTCGCTCAGATACGTGAGACCGTGGCGCATTGCATCGCGCGGGTTCTTCAGATCGACTGCCCGGCCGGCGATTTCGATCGTGCCGCCGGTGCGTTTGCGCAAGCCGATGATCGCCTCGAACGCCTCGGTGCGGCCCGCGCCGACGAGGCCCGCGAAGCCGAGCACTTCGCCCGCGCGCACGTCGAAGCTCAGATCCTCGACCCAGTCGGGCACCGTCAGGCCGTTCACACGCAATGCGACCGGCGTGTCGGCGGGCACCGTCTGCTTGTCGGGGAACATGTCGGACACGTCGCGTCCGACCATCAGGTTCGCCATCTGCTGACGCGCGAGCCCCGAGGTTTGACCGCGCGCGACGAAGCGGCCGTCGCGCATCACGATCACCTCGTCGGTGATGCGCTCCACTTCATCGAGCTTGTGCGAGATGTAGACGATCGTCACGCCATCGGCCTTCAGCTTCAGCATCAGCTCAAAGAGCCGCTCGGTTTCGGCGGGCGTCAGCGTCGCGGTCGGCTCGTCCATGATCAACAGACGCGCGCGGCGCGACAGCGCCTTCGCGATCTCGACCATCTGCTTTTCCGCGACGATCAGCTCGCGCACTTTCGTGTCCGGCGCGCGCTCGAGCCCGACCTGCGCGAGATAGCGCGCGGCGTCGCTGCGCATCGCGGCATCGTCGACGAACCAGCCGCGGCGCTTCTCGTGGCCGAGGTACATGTTCTGCGCGATCGTCAGATGCTCGGCGAGGTTGAATTCCTGGTGGATCAGCACGATGCCCTGTGCCTCGGCGTCGCGCGAACCGGCGAAGCGCTGCGCGTGACCATCGACCAGCACGCTGCCCGAGGTTGCCGCTTCATAACCGGCAAGGATTTTCATCAGCGTCGATTTGCCCGCGCCGTTCTCGCCGAGCAGACCGTAGATGCGGCCGGGCGCCAGCTCGAAGCTCACGCCGTGCAGCACGCGCACCGGGCCGAAGTCCTTGCGGATGTCGTCGAAGCGGATCGCGAGGCTCATGGTTCACGCGCTCCCACGAATCACCAGACGATGCGGCAGCAGCACGCCCGGCACGTTGGCCTGCGGATTCGCGAGACGCTGCAGCAGCAAACGCGCGGCGGTCTCGCCGAGCTCGCGCATCGGCTGCGCGATCGTCGTGAGCGGCGGATCGATCTGCGCGGCGAGCGAGATGTCGTCGAAGCCGGTCACCGCGACGTCGTCGGGCACGCGCTTGCCGACGCTGCGCAAGCCGTGGATCACGCCGATCGCGAGCGTGTCCGACACCGCGAAGATCGCGCTCGGCGCATCGGACTGCTGCATCAACCCGGCTGCGGCGGACGCGCCCGCCTCGTAATCGAGGCTGTTCAGATTCATGCGCCAGCGCGGATCGGGCGCGATGCCCGCGTCGCTCAACGCGTCGAGGTAGCCTTGCTGACGCTGGCGCGCATACAGATAGTCGACGTCGGAATTGATCAGGCCGATGCGCCGGTGACCGCGCGCGAGCAGATGGCGCACCGCGTCGCCGGCCGCGCGATAGTTGTCGATGCCGACGTACGGCACGCCCATCTCCGGATCGAACTCGCAGCACGCGACCCACGGCAGCGCCTGCGACGCCTCGCCGAGCGCCTGCTGGATCGTCGCCGGATCGAGGCAGATCGCGCCGTCCGCGCGGCGACGCCGCAGCATGTCGAAGTAGCTGCGCTCGCGGCCCGGGTCCGCGCCGGTGTCACATAGCAGCATGAAGTAGCCGTGCTGACGCGCGACGCTGTCGATGCCGCGCACGATCTCCGCGTAAAACGGATTGCCGAAGTCCGGCACCATCGTCAGGAGCAGGCGGCTTTCGGCGGTGCGCAGATTGCGCGCGAGTTCGTTGACGCGGTAGCCGCTCGCGTCGATCGCCGCGAGCACCTTGTCGCGCGTGGCAGGCCGCACATTGTCGTGGCCGTTCAGCACGCGCGACACCGTCGCGACCGACACGCCCGCCTGCTCGGCCACGCCGGCGATCGACGGCCCATCGGCCGTGCGCGGCGAGCGCCTCGGCGGCGGACGTAGCGGTTGACTGCTCGCGCCGGACGACGCGGCCGGCGACGATCGGGACGGCGTTCGGGACACACGACCTCGCAGCGAAAATGTAATCGATTACATTTTGTGGCGATGCCGATGCGAATCGCAAGCCCGGATCGCTAGGGATTAACACGGGGGCGGGCCGGCCTGGCACTTGCCCGCGAGCGTCCGGTGCAAGTCGGCCATTTGGTACAATCCCGCAGTTCTCCTGACGCGGCTTGCAAAGCGAACGCCTTCCGGAGGCCGCGGCCGCCGGCAATCCGCCGTGGCCGGGTCAGGACAAAAGTCAGCGGCAATCGTCGCCCGCTCGCCAAACCAAAACCGCCGAATCCACCATGAACATCGAGCAAGCGCGTTTCAACATGATCGAACAGCAGATCCGCCCCTGGGAAGTGCTCGACCAGGACGTGCTGAATCTGCTGTCGATCGTCAAACGTGAGAATTTCGTCCCCGCCGCTTACCGCGACCTCGCTTTCGCCGACTTCGAAGTGCCGCTGCCGGCCGGCCAGCACATGCTGGCGCCGCGCGTCGAGGCGCGCGCGCTGCAGGAGCTGGCGGTGAAGAAGCACGAAAGCGTGCTCGAAATCGGCGCGGGTTCGGGTTACATGGCGGCGCTGCTCGCGCATCGCGCGCAACACGTGCTGAGCATCGACATCGAACCGGAACTGGCCGAGCTTGCGAAGAGCAACCTGATCGCCAACGGCGTGCTGAACGTCGAAGTCGCGACCGGCGACGCTTCGCGCGGCTGGAGCGGCGCGGCGCCGTATGACGTGATCTGCGTGTCGGGCGGTCTGCCGGTGCTGCCGCAGGAAATCCTCGAACAGCTGAAGGTCGGCGGCCGTCTCGCGGCGTTCGTCGGCAGCGCGCCGGTGATGAAGGCGCAAATCATCACGCGCATCGACGAGAAGCAATACCGCATCTCCGACGTGTTCGAAACCTATGTCGAGCCGCTCGCCAATGCAGTGCAGCCGGCGCGGTTCAGATTCTAAGCGGCGGTTTTCGCTGCGCTTCGAGTTGTATTGTTGATCTGGACGGGCGGCGAGTAAGCCCACCGTCCCACGAACTGGATGTCTCGCTGATGCAAAATCTGACCGCTCCCGCACTCGCCGAATGGCTCGCCGATACCTCGCGTCCCGCACCCGTGCTTCTCGACGTGCGCGAGCCGTGGGAACTGCAAACCGCGTCGATGGCCGGCGTCGTGTCGATTCCGATGCGCGAGATTCCCGCGCGCAGCGAAGAACTCGATGACGATGCGCAGATCGTCTGCATTTGCCATCACGGCGCGCGCAGTGCGCAGGTCGCGATGTTCCTCGAATCGCGCGGACACACCAATGTGTTCAATCTGCAAGGTGGCATCGATGCGTGGTCGCGTCAGGTCGATCCGTCGGTTCCGACTTATTGAGGTTTGGCGCGAAGGTAGCGCGTTGAAGCGGCGCAAGGGCTGATGGTCCTTGCGCCGTTTTTCTTTTGTGCTGTGCCTGGATGGGGGCAAAGACCCCGCAAGCCAAGGTTTTGGCTTGCGGGGTCTTTGTTTTTTGCATACTCGTTATTCAGCCATATCTTTTCGGAATAGGCGCATACGGACGGTGGAGTTTCGCGCGTAGTCTTCGAGGCTTTAAAGTCACGACGAGACCGCTGCTATCTATCTCGGACAGGACGCTAGTGGTATTCAGGTCATGGATCAGTGGAACAGTCAGAACCGGGTACGCCGGCGAACTATTTATTGGCATCCGCATTGCAGTGGCTTGAGCAACGATGCGAATGCTTTCTCGGTGATCGAATGGTGAAATCTAATCTATTTGCGGTAGCGGTAATCGCGTCACTTGGCGCCGCTCTCGCGAATCAGGCTTGCGCAACAGAATTGACGTGCTTGCCATCAATTTCAGTCAATGAGTCATTGAGTCAACCGATATCCCAGGAATGGACTCCCCAGCTGGATACGTCACCCCGATTTTTGCAGGAGATAACATTCTTCGATGACGATCCTAAAAAGAACGCAAGCATCGTCCCTACTAGCGACACAGCGTTGACGGGCCACGACCGAATAGCCCGGTGGCGCTTTGGATCAAGCGGTATCCCGGTCTGGCTCGGGTGTCTATACGACGGCACTGGCATCGTGCTTGCAAGGCAACTACCCGCTTCCTATAAAGAATGCCAGCTTGTTTATGGCCCGGGTCGAGTCGTCCAGAAGATTAGCTGCGACTAGTCACGCTCACGAGCAGCGCACCGTGCAGGAGGCGATGTTCCTCGAATCCCGCGGACATGCCAACGTGTTGAATCTGCAAGGTGGGATAGACGCATGGTCGCGTTAGGTCGATCGGTCGGTTCCGACTTATTGAGGTTTGGCGCGAAGGTAGCGCGTTAAAGCGGCGCAAGACTAAATTATGTGCTCAGTGAAGATTTCGGCGATGTGCATCATTCTCTACAGCATATCAAATATAGCGATTGGCGCCGAAGTCGGTTTTAAAGGGGATTTTGAGGGAACAGGTCGTGCGTGTTCCGGTGCGCTCTACGTGCGAGCCAACACAATTGAATGGAATTCAACGTATAGCGTCTGTAAGTCGACACGCTACGAAATCTTGGAAAAGAATTTCAGCGATGATCAAAGACGCATTGTCTTTCACTTGAAAAATCGAGGTCGCCAGTGTCGATTCAAGATTGTGGAAGTTGAGCACGCAAGTGGGCACAACTGGAATGTGAGTGGTTACCAGTCCTTGGAAGGATTTTCAAAAAAGGGATTTGCCAGACTGGAATAATTCCCCGTTACCCGAACGGCAAGTTTTGTCGTGTTTAATGGTTGGACCAGATTAAGCTCATTGCGTGACACACCGCTTCCTAAAAATTTATTAGCTGAATCCGGTGTGGGCAGCGCGCCCACGCCATGCACAAAAGCGCGGCGTCCCCAAGGCGCCTATGCACCGCCGACGCCCCGCCCGCGCCAGCGACGCTTCGCTGGCGTCGAAGCACGCTTCGTCGCGGCGCGACGCGCACCCGAACGAGGCGCGCCGCGCGCGACTGCACCAGTTTCGCGCCGTGCCATCGATGGACCGAGTCGCGCCCCCGCGCCCATAACCGCGCCACCACAGGCATCGCACGCGCATTGCGTCGAACGCATCACATGGCATGTGCCTTGCAGTAGACGAGCGGCAAGCCGTGCGAGCTCAGCCAGGCTGGCTGAAATCGGCGCTCATAAACAGTGACCATCAATGACAAGGGGATAGCACATGAAACGTCGCAGTCTGTTGAAGTACGGCTCCATGTCCGGCGCGCTCGCGCTCGCGGGCCGCGTGCCGTTCGCGCACGCGCAGTCCGATAGCGGTCCGATCAAGGTGGGCATCCTGCATTCGCTGTCCGGCACGATGGCGATCTCCGAGACGTCGCTGAAAGACACCGCGTTGATGACGATTGCCGACATCAACAAGAACGGCGGTGTGATGGGCCGTCAGATCCAGCCGGTGGTCGTCGACCCGGCGTCGAACTGGCCGCTGTTCGCCGAGAAGGCGCGCCAGCTTCTCACGCAGGACAAATGCGCGGTCGTGTTCGGCTGCTGGACCTCGGTGTCGCGCAAGTCGGTGCTGCCGGTGTTCGAGGAACTGAACGGCCTGCTGTTCTATCCGGTGCAGTACGAAGGCGAGGAAATGTCGCGCAACGTGTTCTATACGGGCGCAGCTCCTAACCAGCAGGCGATTCCCGCGACCGAATACCTGATGAGCGCCGAAGGCGGCGGCGCGAAGCGCTTCTTCCTGCTCGGCACCGACTATGTGTATCCGCGCACGACCAACAAGATCCTGCGCGCGTTCCTTAAATCGAAGGGCGTGCAGGAAGCCGACATTCAGGAGGTTTATACGCCGTTCGGTCACAGCGACTATCAGACCATCGTCGCCAACATCAAGACCTTCTCGCAAGGCGGCAAGACCGCGGTGATCTCGACCGTGAACGGCGATTCGAACGTGCCGTTCTACAAGGAACTCGGCAACCAGGGGCTGAAGGCGTCGGATGTGCCGGTCGTCGCGTTCTCGGTCGGCGAAGAGGAACTGCGCGGCATCGATACGAAGCCGCTCGTCGGCAATCTTGCGGCCTGGAATTACTTCATGTCGGTGCGCAACCCGTCCAACGAGAAGTTCAAGAAGCAATGGGCCACGTGGGTCAAGGACAACAACCTGCCGGGTGGCACGAAGCGAGTGACCAACGATCCGATGGAGGCGACCTTCGTCGGCATCCATATGTGGAAGCAGGCGGTCGAGAAAGCAAAGAGCACCGACGTCGACAAGGTGCGCGTCGCGATGGTCGGGCAGACCTTCGCGGCACCGTCGGGCTTCACGCTGGAGATGGACGGCAACCACCATCTGCACAAGCCGGTGATGATCGGCGAGGTACGCGCGGATGGCCAGTTCAACGTCGTGTGGCGTACCAAGGGGCCGATCCGCGCGCAACCGTGGAGCCCGTTCATCGCCGGCAATGCGGGCAAGCCGGATGTGGTCAGCTCGATTCCGGCGTTCCTGCGGCGCTCGCGCGTTGCGTGACGTGTCGGCGTGAGTCGCACCGTGGCGCGCGCGGCGAACCGCGCGTGTCTCGCCGCAGCAGCCGCGTGCCGCGACGTGCGGCCTGCGTACCGGCACGCGCAGCGCACGCGCGGCGACGCCCCGCTGAAGCGGCGGCGGCACCCTCGCGCGTCCGAGCGGCTCATCGATTCAATCCAGTGCAAAAGGCCATCATGGCGTTTTCATTTCCGACTTCCGTACGACGACGCGGCGCGGCGCTCCTGCTGCCGCTCGCGGTCCTTCTCGCCGCCGCGCCGGGCGCCGCATTCGCGCTGACCCAGGCCGACGTCGCGCCGCTCGCCGGCGACGACTTCGAGGCGAAGTCCGCCGCGATCGACAAACTGATCGCCACGCACGATACCGCGTCGCTCGCGGTGCTGAAGGCCCTCGCCGACGACAGCGCGCTCGCCACCGACTCAGGCGCGGTACTGCTGCAGGACGGCGACGCCACCCGCGATGCCGTCACCGGCCAACCGGTCGCCGCGAACGACGGGCAACCCATCACGCTGAACAACCTGCTGCGCTCGAAAGTAGCGGGCGCGCTGTCGGGTCTGCAACTCGCGTCGCCCGACCAGGCGACACGCGCAGCCGCCATCGATGCTCTGCTGAAAAACCCCGATCCATCGATCAAACCGCTGGTGGACGCCGCGCGCGCCAAAGAAACCGATCCCGCGCTGAAGAAGCGTCTCGACACGCTGTGGGCGATGAGCGCATTGCACGACCCGGACCCTTCGAAGCGTCTCGAAGCCGTGCAACTGGTCGCCGCGCGCCACGACCTCGAAATGAACGAGTTGCTGCGCCCGCTAGTCGCGAAGAAAGCCGACGGCACGTTTGCCGAAACCGACGAACGCGTGCGCGCGGCCGCGCAAAGCGGCATCGACGAGCTCGATGCGATCCAGCGCCGCAGCCAGATCGCGGGCACGCTGTTCGCCGGGCTGTCGCTCGGCAGCGTGCTGCTGCTCGCCGCGCTCGGCCTGGCGATCACGTATGGCCTGATCGGCGTGATCAACATGGCCCACGGCGAATTCCTGATGATCGGCGCCTACGCGACCTACGTCGTGCAGAACCTCGTTCAGCGCTTCGCGCCCAACGCGTTCGACTGGTATCCGCTCTTCGCGATACCGGCCGCCTTCGTCGCGGCCGCGCTGGTCGGCATCGTGCTCGAGCGGCTCGTACTGAAGCATCTGTACGGCCGCCCGCTCGAAACGCTGCTGACCACCTTCGGCGTGAGCCTGATCCTGATTCAGGCGACCCGCATGCTGTTCGGCGCACAGAACGTCCAGGTCGTCAATCCGTCGTGGATGAGCGGCGGCGTCACCGTCCTGCCGAACCTGATCCTGCCGTACAACCGGCTCGCGATTCTCGCGTTCTCGCTGATCGTCGTCGCGATCGCGTGGGCCGTGCTCACGCGCACTCGGTTGGGTCTGTTCGTGCGCGCGGTCACGCAGAACCGCCGGATGGCCGCGTGCGTCGGCGTAAAAACCGCGCGCGTCGATTCGTATGCGTTCGCATTCGGCGCGGGCATCGCGGGGCTCGGCGGCTGCGCGCTGTCGCAGATCGGCAATGTCGGGCCCGACCTCGGCCAGAGCTACATCATCGATTCCTTCATGGCGGTCGTGCTAGGCGGTGTCGGCCAGCTTGCGGGCACCGTGCTCGGCGGCTTCGGCCTCGGGCTCGTCAGCAAGGCGATCGAACCGTTCTGGGGCGCGGTGCTCGCGAAGATCGCGGTACTCGTGCTAATCGTGCTGTTCATCCAGAAGCGTCCGCAGGGCATGTTCGCCTTGAAGGGCCGCAGCGCGGAGGCATGAGATGGCATCGGCTACTTCATCGGCGAACCCCTCTTCCGCAGCGTCGTCGCGCGCGGGCGCCGGCGCCGCGCGCGAGTTCAACACCGGCTTTGCGCTCGGCCTGCCACCGCGGCCCGCGTTGCTGTCGCGTCGCGCGTGGCTCGCGCTGATCGCGTTGATCATCGTGGTCGGCCTCGGCGTGCCGTTCGCCGCGCTGGTGATTCCGCAGACGAGCGCCTTGCATCTGTCCGCGTACGCGATGACGCTGACCGGCAAGTTCATGTGCTATGCGATCGCCGCGCTGGCGCTCGATCTGGTGTGGGGCTACTGCGGCATCCTGAGTCTGGGTCACGCGTTGTTCTTCGCGCTCGGCGGCTATGCGATCGGTATGTACCTGATGCGCGCGATCGGTCACGACGGCAAGTACGGCAGCGATCTGCCCGACTTCATGGTGTTTCTCGACTGGCACCAGTTGCCGTGGTACTGGCAAGGCACGCAGCATCTCGGCTACGCGCTGCTGCTCGTCGTGCTGGTGCCGGCCGTGGTCGCGTGGGTGTTCGGCTTCTTCACGTTCCGTTCGCGCGTGAAGGGCGTGTATCTGTCGATCATCACGCAGGCGATGACCTTCGCCGCGATGCTGCTGTTCTATCGCAACGAAACGGGCTTTGGCGGCAATAACGGCTTCACCGACTTCAAGCGCATCGGCGGTTTTCCGATCACGCATCAGGGCACCCGCGCCGTGTTGCTGCTGATCACGTTCGCGGTGCTGATCGCCGCGTTCATCGGCGCGCGCGCGATCGTCACGTCGAAGCTCGGCCGTGTCGTGACCGCGGTGCGCGACGGCGAAACGCGGCTGATGTTTCTCGGCTACAGCCCGCTCGCGTACAAGCTGTTCGTGTGGACCGTGTCGGCGGTGCTGTGCGGCATCGCGGGCGCGTTGTACGTGCCGCAGGTCGGCATCATCAATCCGGGCGAGATGTCGCCGGGCAACTCGATCGAAATGGCGATCTGGGTGGCGGTCGGCGGACGCGGCACACTGATCGGACCGATCATCGGCGCGTTCGCGGTGAACGGCGCGAAGAGCTTCTTTACGGCGAACTTCCCCGAATACTGGCTGTTCTTTCTCGGCCTGATCTTCGTGCTGGTGCCGCTGCTGCTGCCGAACGGCATCATGGGTCTCGCCGATCTGCTGACGCGCAAAAGAAACCGCTGAGGAACCGCTGATGAACGAAAACCCGATGGTTCCCGATCTGGATTTGCCCGAAGCACCGGCGCAACGCTCGCTGAGCGGCGTCGCGAGCATGGGGCACACGGTCGTGCCCGGCGAGATCGACGTATCGCACGGCACGATCCTGTACCTCGAAGACGTGACCGTCAGCTTCGACGGCTTTCGCGCACTCAACGCATTGTCGCTCGCGATCGACGCGGGCGAACTGCGCTGCATCATCGGTCCGAATGGCGCGGGCAAGACGACGATGATGGACGTGATCACGGGCAAGACCGCACCCGATCACGGCAAGGTGTTTCTCGGCCAGTCGATCGATCTGACGCGGATGAACGAACCGGCGATCGCGCGCGCCGGCATCGGCCGCAAGTTCCAGAAGCCGACCGTGTTCGAGCAGCATCCGGTGTGGGAAAACCTCGAACTCGCGATGAAAACCGACAAGGGCTGGTGGGCGTCGCTGCGCGCGCGGCTCGATCGCGACGCGCAGGCGCGCATCGAGCAAACGCTCGCGCTGATCGGGCTGGAAAGCGAAGCGCGCAGGCTCGCCGGCGAGCTATCGCACGGCCAGAAGCAGCGCCTCGAAATCGGCATGCTGCTCATGCAACGCCCAGCGCTGCTGCTGCTCGACGAACCCGCGGCCGGTATGACCGACGACGAAACGATGCAGCTCGCCGAATTGCTCAACCACCTGCGCGGCACCTGCTCGATGATGGTCGTCGAGCACGACATGGAGTTCGTCGCGGCGCTCGCGGGCGACACGGGAAAGGTGACGGTGATGGCCGAAGGCCGCGTGCTCGCGCATGGCACGCTCGACGAAGTGAAGCGCGATGAGACCGTGATCGAGTCTTATCTCGGCCGCTGATTGCAGCTCGAGGCGGTACCGCATCGTCAACCCGACAGGATGACTGAACCATGCTCGAAGTAGACCGACTGAACCAGTACTACGGCGGCAGCCATATTCTGCGCGACGTGAAGCTCACGGTGCCCGACCGCAAGCTGACGGTGCTGCTAGGGCGCAACGGCGTCGGCAAGACCACGCTGCTGCGCTGCCTGATGGGCGTCGTGCCCGCGAAAAGCGGTGCGATCGCGTGGCGCGGCGAACCGCTGATGAAACTACCCACGCATGCGCGCGTCGCCCAGGGGCTCGCCTACGTGCCGCAGGGCCGCGATATTTTTCCGCGCTTGACCGTCGAGGAAAACCTGCTGGTGGGCGCCGCCAGCAGAAGGTCGCCGAAGAAAATCCCCGAGCGCATCTACGAGCTGTTCCCGGTGCTGGAGGACATGCGCAACCGGCGCGGCGGCGATCTGTCCGGCGGTCAGCAGCAACAGCTCGCGATCGGCCGCGCGCTGATGAGCGAGCCGCAACTGCTGATCCTCGACGAGCCGACCGAGGGCATCCAGCCGTCGATCATTCAGGACATCGGCCGCACGCTGCGGCAGCTCGTCGAGGACATGGGCATGACGGTGCTGCTCGTCGAGCAGTACTACGATTTCGCCAAAGCGATCGCCGATCGTTACTGGGTGATGAGTCGCGGCGAAATCATCGCGGGCGGTGAAGGGGCGAACATGGATGCCGATGGAGTGCGGGGTTTGATTGCCGTGTAAGCGTTTTTTCAATCTGCAACAGCCATTAGAAAGCTTGCGGCCCGCGCCGTCGGCCCCGTCTGACGCGACTGAAGCTCACCACTCAAGTTATCCGCCGCGCAACCGTTACACAGGCTAGGCAGCGCCGCAACGGTTCGACGAGGTGGACACCATGGACGACAACAAGCAGGTCAGACGCGAGTTTTACAGGAACCCAGCCTCCTATTGCAGGGTGATGAACGTGGTGTCGGCGGTCACCTTCGGTTTATTCGAGGTGGACAGCGGCGGTACGGTCGGCATGCTGTCGGTGCGCTGGGAGAAGCTCGGCAACGAACTCGCGCCCCAGTTGCACGCGTACTACGACAGCTGGCACGTGCTTGCGTCGTTCCCCGACGTCCTCGCGAGAATGGCCGAGACGACCGGTCCGTCGTGTTCGCCGGAAGCCTTTTGTGAGCTCTTGCTCGACTGCGGGTTCATCAATCGCGCGGAACGCGGCGTGGACGATCACGCCGCGCCGACCCGCGTGCGCCAGACACTGCCGCAGTAAAACCTGGGTTAGCAACTCAACATCGTTAGAGAAGGGAGAAAAGCATGTCCGTGACGGTTCACGTCGAGTATCAGTACTGCCGACATGGCAAGAAAGCAATCGAGACAGGCAGCGACTCGTTGACCGTCCAGGAAAACACCCCGCGCGCTATCGTCGCGCTGCTGCGGCTGCTGCATCCGCAGTGGGAGGGCATCAAGGTACTGTCGGTGACCGAGGCCTCGCCTGAAGGCACTGCGTCGTAGTCGCTGCCGCGCGGCTCTCGCGCCGCGACCGCGTGCTATCCTCGCCGCACGCCGGTTCCCCCCCTTTCATCCGCATGTCGCTCCACGAAAATCACGCCTCGCTCGCCGCCGCGCACTCCTCGTGGCGCGCGCGACTCGAACTCGGCTTCGTCGGCGGCGACGCTCGCACGACGCTCGCGCACCGGCTTCACGATGGGCCGCTGCGCGTGCAACGGCCGCTCTATCCGGAAGGCCCGGCGATCTGTCACGCGGTGATCGTGCATCCTCCCGGCGGCGTCGCGGGTGGCGATCAGCTCGACATCGACATCACGCTCGCCGCGCACACACATGCGGTGCTGACGACGCCGGGCGCAACCAAGTGGTACAAGTCGAATGGCCGCGCGGCGCGGCAGTGCATCGCGCTCAGGGTCGGCGAACAGGCGAAGCTCGACTGGCTGCCGCAGAACAACATCGTGTTCGATCACGCGGACGCGCAACTCGATTTTTCGCTGACGCTCGGCGCCGGCGCGAGCGCGATCGGCTGGGACGCGACGCAGCTCGGACGCCAGGCGGCCGGCGAACGCTGGTCGGCGGGTAGCTTGCGCGCGGTGTCGCGCATCGTCGGCGCGAATGGCGAGCTACTGTGGTTCGAACGCGCGACTCTCAGCGCCGACGATCCGCTGCGCGACGCGCCGCAGGGTCTCGCCGGCTTTCCCGCCTACGGCACGCTGTGGGCCGTAGGCGCCGCTTGCGACGACGCGCTCGCCGAGTCGCTCACCGCGCAACTGCCGTTCGACGACACGTTGCGAGCGGCAGCCTCGTGCGTGACCAGCGGCGTACTGCTCGTGCGCGCGGTGTCACGCTCGATGGAAACGCTGCAGCACGCGCTCACGCGCTGCTGGCTGCAATTGCGGCCGGTCGTGCATGGTGTCGCGGCGGTGCCGTTGCGGATCTGGTCGACCTGAGCGCGCGGCTTCCTTCTTTCGCCTTCATCACCCTCTTCGCGCACCAAGGCGGCGCACGCGCGCGCCCCAACCATGTGCGCTAGCTGGCGTAACGCGCCGCCAGGCCGCAGCCCAGCGCGATGGCACACAGTTTGCATTGGATTCGCCACTTCGCGGCCGGACACGAAGACGCCAGCGACGACCCGACTCCAACGACACACCACCGCTCACGCCGATGACCCGCACCCTCTCCCGCTCCGCGCGCCGCACCTTGCTGGCCGCATTGCTCGCCCTGCCCATCGTCGCCGACCTCGCGTTTCATGCGGGCGCCGCGCACGCCGACACGCTCGACAACATCGCCAAGGCCGGCGTGCTGAAGGTCGCCGTGCCCGAAGACTATCCGCCGTTCGGCTCGGTCGGTCCCGACATGAAGCCGCAGGGCTACGACATCGACACGGCCGCGCTGCTCGCCAAAGCGATGAACGTGAAGCTCGAACTGGTGCCGGTCAACAGCGCGAACCGCATTCCGTACCTGCAAACGGGCAAGGTCGATCTCGTGATCTCGTCGCTCGGCAAAACGCCTGAGCGCGAGAAGGTGATCGACTTCTCGAGCGCGTACGCGCCGTACTACCAGGGCGTGTTCGGTCCCGCCGATATCAAGGTCAGCGGTCCCGCCGATCTGACAGGCAAGACCGTCGGCGCGACGCGCGGCGCGCTCGAGGAAATTGGTCTCACGCAGATGGCGCCGAACGCGACGATCAAACGCTTCGAGGACAACAACGCGACGATCGCCGCGTTCCTGTCCGGCCAGGTGCAGCTGATCGCGGCCGGCAACATCGTCGCGGCCGCGATCCTCGCGAAAAATCCGCCGCGCCGTCCGGAACCGAAGTTCGTGATCAAGAACTCGCCGTGCTTCGTCGGCATGAACAAGAACGAGCCGCGCCTGCAACAGAAGGTCGATGCCGCGATCGCGCAGGCAAAGCAGGACGGCACGCTCGGTGCGATGTCGAAGAAGTGGTTCGGCGCACCGCTGCCTGCCGATCTGTGATCCTGCAAGCACGACTGTAAGCGCGCCGTTAGCCGGGCTTGATACCGTGACCGGCTGATGGCGCGACGACCACGCCGCCACGACAAATCAACGCCGAGACCCACACCCGATGAAGCTGACACCTCGCGAGAAGGACAAGCTGCTGATCTTCACCGCCGCGCTGCTCGCCGAACGGCGCCGTGCGCGCGGCCTCAAGCTGAACTATCCGGAAGCGGTCGCCTTCATCACCGCCGCGCTGATGGAAGCCGCGCGCGACGGCAAGAGCGTCGCCGAGGTGATGCACTACGGCACCACGCTGCTCACGCGCGCCGACGTGATGGAGGGGGTCCCCGAAATGATCCCCGACATCCAGGTCGAAGCGACGTTCCCCGACGGCACCAAGCTCGTCACCGTCCATCATCCGATTCCCTGAAGTCCTCTTCGTCAAGGCAGGCCCCATGATTCCCGGCGAACTCCTCATCGACGACGGCGAGCACGAACTGAACGCGGGCCGCGCGACGGTCACGGTGGTCGTGTCGAATACCGGCGACCGTCCCGTGCAGATCGGCTCGCATTACCACTTCTACGAAGTGAACGACGCGCTGTCATTCGATCGCGAAGCGGCGCGCGGCTTTCGGCTGAATATCGCGGCGGGTACCGCGGTGCGCTTCGAGCCCGGCCAGGAGCGCACGGTCGAACTCGTCGCGCTGGCGGGCGAGCGCGTCGTGTACGGCTTCAACGGCAAGGTGATGGGCAAGCTGTGATGCGCTGCCCGCGCCCTGGCGTTTCGACCGCCCTGCTCCGCCATGCGTTGCTTTTAGCCCGCTTGTAGCTCACTCCGGACCCACACCATGACACTACGCATTGGCCGCCGCGCGTACGCGGAGATGTTCGGCCCCACCACCGGCGACCGCGTGCGCCTCGCCGACACCGAACTGCTGATCGAGATCGAGCGCGACTTCACGACCTACGGCGAAGAGGTCAAGTTCGGCGGCGGCAAGGTGATTCGCGACGGCATGGGCCAGTCGCAGCGCGTGCATGCCGAGGTCGTCGATACCGTCGTGACGAACGCGGTGATACTCGATCACTGGGGCATCGTGAAGGCCGACATCGGCATCAAGGACGGCCGCATCGCGGCGATCGGCAAGGCCGGCAATCCCGACATTCAGCCGAACGTGACGATCGCGATTGGCGCGGCCACCGAAGTGATCGCCGGCGAAGGGCTGATCGTGACCGCGGGCGGCATCGATACGCACATCCACTTCATCAGCCCGCAGCAGATCGAGGAAGCGCTCGCGAGCGGCGTGACGACGATGCTCGGCGGCGGCACCGGCCCCGCGACCGGCACGAATGCGACGACCTGCACGCCCGGGCCGTGGCATCTCGAACGCATGCTGCAAGCGGCCGACGGCTACCCGATGAATCTCGGCTTTCTCGGCAAGGGCAACGTGAGCCAGCCGGCACCGCTGACCGAACAGATCGCCGCTGGCGCGATCGGCCTGAAGCTGCACGAGGACTGGGGCACGACACCCGCGGCGATCGACAACTGTCTTTCCGTCGCCGACGATACCGACACGCAGGTTGCGATCCACACCGATACGCTGAACGAAGCGGGCTTCGTCGAAACGACCGTTGCAGCGTTCAAGGGCCGCACGATCCATACCTACCACACCGAAGGGGCGGGCGGCGGCCACGCGCCGGACATCATCAAGGTGTGCGGCGAAGCGAACGTGCTGCCGTCGTCGACGAATCCGACACGGCCGTACACGGTCAACACGCTCGACGAGCATCTCGACATGCTGATGGTGTGCCATCACCTCGATCCGTCGATTGCGGAAGACATCGCGTTCGCCGAATCGCGGATTCGCCGCGAGACGATCGCGGCCGAGGACATCCTGCACGATCTCGGCGCGCTTTCGATGCTATCTTCGGATTCGCAGGCGATGGGCCGCGTCGGCGAAGTGATCATCCGCACGTGGCAGACCGCGCACAAGATGAAGGTGCAACGCGGCGCGCTGCCCGAGGACAACGCGCGTCGCGACAATTTCCGCGCGAAGCGCTACGTCGCGAAGTACACGATCAATCCGGCGATCACGCACGGCATCGCGCATGAGGTCGGCTCGATCGAGCCTGGCAAGTGGGCCGATCTGGTGTTCTGGGAGCCGGCGTTTTTCGGCATCAAGCCGTCGCTGATCCTGAAGGGCGGCATGATCGCGATGGCGCAGATGGGAGATCCGAATGCATCGATTCCGACGCCGCAGCCCGTGCATTATCGCGAGATGTTCGCGACGCGCGGTGGCGCGCTGGGTCGCACGTCGCTGACCTTCGTGTCGCAACTCGCCGCCGATGCGAACGTCGCCGAACGCTATGGTTTGGAAAAGCGCATCGTCGCGGTGAAGAACTGCCGCAGCGTGACGAAGGCCGACATGATTCACAACGCGTGGCGCCCGAACATCAGCGTCGATCCGGAAACCTACCAGGTGATCGCCGACGGCCAGCTGCTGACCTGCGATCCGGCCACCGTGCTGCCGATGGCGCAACGCTATTTCCTGTTCTGACCATGCGTACACTGAACAAACTCCTCGCGCCGCATCTGAAGATTGCGCCCGTACTCGTCAAGCGAGCGCCGACGCTGACGCTCGCGTTCGATGAACGTCGCAAGAGCCGTCTTGCCGCGACGCTCGATAACGGCGAGGAAATCGCCTTGCTGTTGCCGCGCGGCTCCGTGCTGCGCGATGGCGACGTGCTCGTCGCCGATGATGGCGGGCTCGTGCGTGTCGTCGCGGCTGACGAAGCCGTGCTTGTGGTGCGCGCTTCGGACGCGTTGACGTTGACGCGCGCCGCGTATCACCTCGGCAATCGTCATACGCCGGTCGAAGTGGGCACCGATTATCTGAAGCTCGAATACGATCCGGTGCTCGCCGACATGCTCGAGCGCATCGGCGCGACGCTCGAGCAGGTGTCGCTGCCGTTCCACCCTGAGACCGGTGCATATGGCGGCGGGCACAAGCATGGGCACGACGAGACGTTCGCCGAGGACTATGCGATCGCGCAACAGGTGTTTGGTGAGCATCATGGGCATGAGCACTCGCACGACCACGACCATGACCACGTGCACGACGAATCGTGCGGACATGGGCACCACTCGCATCACCATGCGCATCGCTGAACTCACAGCGCTGCTGCATCTCGCGTCGCCGGCGCTGCCGATCGGCGCGTTCAGCTATTCGCAGGGTCTCGAAGCGGCGATCGAAGCGCAACTCATCACCGACGCCGACTCCGCGCGCACGTGGATCGAGTGCGGGCTGACTGACGTGCTCGCGCGCGGCGAGTTGCCGTTCCTCGCGCAGCAGATCGAACGCTGGCGCACGCACGACGCCGTCGAACTCGCCGACGCCAACGCCGAATTCCTCGCGAGCCGCGAGTCCGCCGAACTGCGCCGCGAAACCGAGCAGATGGGTTGGTCGCTGCGGCAGTTGTGCGTGTCGCTCGAATGGGGCGATGCGGCGAGGCGCGAAACGCTCGCGTCGCTCGCGCCGCTCGCGCTGCCGAGCGCGTTCGCATTCGCCGCCTACACGCACGATGCGTCCACCGATGCCGCGCTCGCCGCCTACGCGTTCAGCTGGGTCGAGAACCAGGCCGCCGCCGCGTTGAAGGCGGTGCCGCTCGGCCAGCTCGCGGGACAGCGCATCATCGTCGCGCTGCGCGAACCGATCGACGCAGCCGTCGCGCGTGCGCTCGCCATTTCGCGTGACGGCCTCAACACATTCGCACCGCAGCTCGGCATTCTGTCGGCGCGCCACGAGTCGCAGTATTCGCGGCTCTTCCGCTCGTAACACGATTTCCACGATCCATCATGAACGCACCTCATCATCCGGCTTCCCATCCAGCGACCCAGACCCGCACGAAGAAGCTGCCGCCGCTGCGCGTGGGCGTCGGCGGCCCGGTCGGCTCGGGCAAGACCACGCTGCTGGAAATGCTGTGCAAGGCGATGCGCGACCAGTACGACCTCGTCGCGATCACGAACGACATCTATACGAAAGAGGATCAGCGTCTGCTGACCGTCGCGGGCGCGCTGCCGGCCGAGCGCATCATGGGTGTCGAGACGGGCGGCTGCCCGCACACGGCGATCCGCGAGGACGCGTCGATCAACCTCGAAGCGGTGGACCGCATGCTCACGCGTTTTCCGGACGCCGACATCGTGTTCATCGAATCGGGTGGCGACAATCTCGCGGCAACCTTCAGCCCGGAGTTGTCGGACCTGACGATCTATGTGATCGATGTCGCGGGCGGCGAGAAGATTCCGCGCAAGGGCGGACCCGGCATCACGAAGTCGGATCTGCTCGTGATCAACAAGACGGATCTCGCGCCGCTGGTGGGCGCGAACCTCGACGTGATGGCGTCGGACGCGAAGAAGATGCGCGGCGAGCGGCCCTTCGTGATGTGCAATCTGAAGGCGCTCGAGGGGCTCGACGAAGTGGTGAAGTTTATTGAGAAGAAGGGGTTGTTGAAGGTGTGAGCCAGTGACGTGTCACTCGCCAGGATGGCATTCGTGCAGGAATGCCATCATTTCGCTGCCATCCTTCGACAGATAGAAGCGCACCATCTTCTCGTTGAAGTCGGCCACGCGCTGAGCGGGCACGCTGATCGCATCGATACCGTTTGCCATCAGCACGCCGTTCATCATGAAGCGTGACGTGCGCTTGTTGCCGTCGAAGAAAAACTGCTGCAACGCGCCGAACAGGAAGAACGCACAGCCGCGTTCGAATGAATTGGAAACTTCTTCGCTGAGCGCGCGGACACCTGCGCCAAAAACCCGGTTGAGCTCTGGAGCACCAGGCACGGTGGGCAAAGGCGTATATCGCCCCGCCTCACCCAACGCGACATCTGGCGTATAGCGCATTTCTTCACCCTCACCGCGGAAAACGCCCCATTCGAGCGCTTCGTTACGCGCGACGAGGCGATGCAGGTCGCAGAAAGTCGCCTTGTCGAGTGCAAACTGACCGTTTTGGACGATCAGCAGCAAACGTTTCGAGCTCTCGGCGAGATTGAGGATCTGTTCCTGGTCGGAGATTTTCCGTCCGCCAACCGTGACGCCGTCGAGAAGCGTCTTAACCTCGGGGAACGTAAACGGATTCCCTTCCAGCACACTCGCATCCCAGACGAATTCCGGCAGCATGCGATGAAAACGGAAACACGCCCGTTTGATCGAATGGACCGGAATGTTCTGTGGTACCGCAGCGCGATCCCATTGAAAACCGAGTTCGGTGAAAAGCGTCATCGCAGGTGTTGAGAAACAGTTCAGATGGCCGGGCCGGTGCTTGCACAAACCCAATGTGCGGAGAATATCTTATTTGTGGGCGCATGAAGCGCAAGACCGGGCGCCACCTCGCGCGGCGCCCTTCGTCACTCCGGCAACAACGCCGCCAACACATCCACCGTCCGCGCCGTCGCCCCGCGATGCCTCGCCGCAAACGCGGCAGCCGCACCGCCCATCGCGAGCCGCCGCGACTTGTCGCCGAACAGCTCGCGCAGTGCGCGCGCCAGATCGGCCGGGTCCTGCACCTGCACGGCGGCACCGGCCGCGACCGCATCGGCGGTGGCCTGCGTGAAGTTGAAAACGTGTGGCCCGATCAGCACCGGCACGCCGACCGCGCACGCTTCGATCAGGTTCTGTCCGCCGAGCGGCAGCAGACTGCCGCCGATGAACGCCAGATCCGATGCCGCGTAGTAAGCGCCCAACTCGCCCATCGAATCGCCGAGCAGCACGTTCACGTCGCGCGGCAGCGGTGGCACGCCATCGTCGGCGATGCGCGCGGCCGACGCGACCTTCGCATCGGGTGCCCAGTTCGATCGGCGTTCGAGCCGCAACCCCGCCTTCTCGACGAGCGCCGCGACTTCATTGAAGCGTTGCGGGTGACGCGGCACCAGAATCAGCAGCGCATCGTCGACGCCGAGCGCCGCGAACGCGTCGAGCACCAGCGCCTCTTCGCCCTCGCGCGTGCTCGCCGCGACCCACACGGGCCGCGTGCCGATCGCCGCGCGCCACGCGTGGCCGCGCGCCGCGAGTTCGGGCGGCGTGCTCATGTCGAACTTGAGGTTGCCGAGCACCGCGACGTTGCGCGCGCCGAGCGAGGTCAGCCGCTCGGCATCGGACGGGCTCTGCGCGAGCACGCGCGCGAACCCGCCGAACACGTCTTTCGTCGCGCCGCCGAACTTCGCCGCGCGCTTGAACGACCGCGCCGACATCCGCGCGTTGGTCAGCACGAGCGGCACGTCGGCGCGCCGGCATTCGTCGATCAAGGTCGGCCATACCTCGGTTTCCATCACGAGACCGAGCGACGGCCGCCACGCGCGCAAGAAGCGCCGTACCGCATGCGGCATGTCGTACGGTAGATAGCTGCGCAACACGCGGTCGCCGAAAATTTCGCTGCCGGTCGCGCGGCCGCTCGGCGTCATGTGCGTGAGCAGAATGCGCGCGTCGGGGCGCGCCTTCATCAGCGCATCGATCAGCGGCTGGGCGGCGCGCGTCTCGCCAACCGACACCGCATGCACCCAGATCAACGGCGCGTTGTCTTCGGGCAAGCGTCCACGCGAATAACCGAAGCGCTCGCCGATATGCTCGCGGTAACCGCGCTCCTTGCGCGAACGGATCAACAGACGCAGCACGGCAAGCGGCGCGATCAGCCACCAGAGCGCGCGATAGATCGCTCTTAGCATCGGCGCTCCGCGTGGTTCGTCTTCGTCGCAAAGTCTCCGGCGCTGATACGCGCGATGCGGGCCGGCACCTGCCCGGCCCTCGAATCGACCGCCGCGCTCAAACCAGCGCCCTGCCCTTCAGGCGCTCGAGAATGCCGAGCGGCGCGCATTCCGGCTGCGCCATCGCCTTCACCGGCAGGAAGAAAGTCTGCTCCAGCATGAACTGGCCGGACATCACCGCGTGCGAAGTCTGGTCGGAGAAGCACACCCACACGCTGCCCGGCGGAAACGGCATGGTCTCTTGCGGACTCGTCTTCTGATAGTCGAGGTCGGCCTTCATGCCGTCGTGCAGATTGAGCATCAGATGGTCGTACTCGCTGCGCGGCGACTTCGTCACATGCAGCAGGTTCAGCAGCCACGCGGAGCCCGGCATCTGCGGCTTGATGCGCGGCAGGAAGCGCTGCGCCATGTCCTCGAACGGCTCGCCGACGCGCCATACGCGCGGCACGCCATGTGGGTTCACGTTGGTGAACACGCGCAGGATGCGCTCGCCGTAGTTAGGCCGCGACGGAAACGCATCGACGTGCAGACGGCTGTCGTCCTTGCGCCACGAGGTTTCGCGTGTCTCGACCTGATGCAGCCGCAGGCTCGTCGGCGCGACACGCAATTTGCCGTGGTACTCGGGAAAGAGCCCGTCGACGAGCGTGCGCGCATTCGCCTGATAACGCGCGATCAACGCGCGCACCGCCGATTGCGTGACCGCATCGCCGGCCACGCCGTGCAGCGCGCCGCCGTTCGGTTCGAGGCTGATGTTCTTGCGGTTCGGATCGGCGATTGCCGGGTCGAGCAACGCCTGCTCGCCGCCGTCGATCGCGAAGCGCAGGTTCGGGAAGTACAGCACCTTGCCGCGCTCGACGCCGGCGAGCAGCGTCTCGCGCGGCACGGACAGGTTGCAGCCGTGCCAGTCGGCGTTCGCTACTTCGATGATCTGGGATTCGTTCATGATCGCCCTTGAGAACGGAGGGTGCGCAAGGCGAAGCGCACCGGCGGGTGACAGCCCGTGCTGATGACTGCCGGCCCGGGTTACAGCAAACCAAACGCGGCCAGCGCCGACTTGACCTGCTGCAGCGTAGCCGGCTGACCGGCCGCGCCGAGATTGACGACGTTCGGCGACCAGTACCCGCCGGTGCGCCACGCAGTCGAGAAATTGTACAACTCGACCGTGGGCCGCTTCAGCGCCGCCGCGATGTGGACCAGACCTGTGTCGACCCCGACCGTCGCGGCCGCGCCATCGATCAGCCCGACCACCGCCGGCAGCGACAGCTTCGGCGGCACGATCGCGGCCGCGCCGAATTCCTTCGCGAGCCGCTCGCTGGTCGCGCGCTCGGCGTCGCCGCCCCACGGCAGCACGATCGACGCGCCGCGCCGCACCAGCGTTTGCCCGAGTTCGATCCACGCGGCGTCGGGCCACTGCTTGTCGGCGCGCGAAGTCGCGTGCACGAACACCACGTACGGCACCGGCAGATTCAGATTGGCTTGCGACAGCGCGAGCGCGGCACGGCCCGTATCGAGACCGAAGTCGATGTCGTCGGTGGGTTGCGGCGGCGGATCGTTCAGCGCCGCGGCCACCAGTTGCCGCGTGCGTTCGACCACGTGCGTGCGTGGCGCGATCGGCACGCGCCGCCCGTAGAAGAAGCGCACCGGCCATTCGTAGCCGGCGCCGTCGGTGCGGTTGCCGAGGCCGACGAGCGGTCCGCGCGCCATGCTAGCGACCCACGCGGTCTTGATGAGCCCCTGGCAGTCGATCACCAGATCGTAGTGCTCGGCGGCGAGCGCGCGACGAAACGCACCGATCTCGCGCCAGTTGTCGACAGACAGGATGCGCTTGCGCCAGCGCCGCAGCGACACCGGAATCGCGCGCCGCACGCCGCTCACGAGCTCCACGAGCCCGACGAAGCTCTCCTCGACCAGCCAGTCGATCTGCGCGTCGGGATGGCGGCGCCGGATGTCGGCGATCACGGGCATGTTGTGAACGACGTCGCCCAGCGACGACACCCTCACGATGAGTATCTTTTGCGCGCTCAAGAGTGGGAAAACCGGCTATCCGGCTCGAAGATGCGTTGAAAGGACCGCAATTCTAGCGCGTCGGATATCAAAGACATGAAAAACGCGGCGCGGTAAGGCAACCCGCGCCGCGTTCGGTAGCGGCGAGCTTCGATCCGTCTTGACGAATTTCGAAGCGCGCCGCCGCATTAGCCGTCAGAACGGCAGTTTCGCATCGGCCTTCTCCGCGAGAATCACGCGGCGGAAGTCGTCCTGGATGCGCTTGAGCGCCGCGTCGTTGTCGGCTTCGAAACGCATCACGACGACCGGCGTCGTATTCGACGAACGCGCGAGGCCGAAGCCGTCCGGATACTCGACGCGCAGACCGTCGATCTTCACGACGTTGTCCGCGCCGGTGAACTTCGCGTTCTGCTGCAAACGCGCGATCAGCTCGAAGTTCTCGCCTTCCTCGAGCTTCAGTTGCAGCTCGGGCGTGGAGTGCGAGTTCGGCAGCGAGTTCAGCAGCTTGCTCGGGTCGGCGACGCGCGTGAGGATCTCGAGCAGACGCGCGCCGGTGTACAGGCCGTCGTCGAAACCATACCAGCGGTCCTTGAAGAACACGTGTCCGCTCATTTCACCGGCCAGCGGCGCGCCGGTTTCGCGCAGCTTCGCCTTCACGAGCGAGTGGCCGGTCTTCCACATCAGCGGCTCGCCGCCCTTGTCCTTGACCCACTTCGCGAGATTGCGCGTGCACTTCACGTCGTAGATGATCTGCGCGCCCTTGTTGCGCGACAGCACTTCTTCGGCGAACAGCATCAGCTGACGGTCCGGGTAGATGATCTGGCCATCCTTGGTGACGACGCCCAGGCGGTCGCCGTCGCCGTCGAACGCGAAGCCGATTTCCGCATCGGTTTCCTTCAGCGCGCGAATCACGTCTTCGAGGTTCTCCGGGTGCGCCGGGTCCGGGTGGTGATTCGGGAAGTTGCCGTCGACTTCGGTGAACAGCTCGACCAGTTCGCAACCGAGCTTTTTGAACAGCTTCGGTGCGAGCGCGCCGGCCACGCCGTTGCCGGTATCGACGACGATCTTGATCGGACGCGCGAGCTTCACGTCGCTCGCGATGCGCTCGAGATACGCGTCGGCGATGTCGTATTCGGTGTAGCTGCCGTTACCGTCGGCGAAGTTCTCGTCGACGATGCGCTGATGCAGCGCGAGGATTTGCTCGCCGTAAATGGCCGCGCCGCGCAGGACCATCTTGAAGCCGTTGTAGTCCGGCGGATTATGGCTACCGGTCACGACGATGCACGAGTCGACCCGGCGCTCGCCGCCCGCGAGCTTCAACGGTACGCTCGCCGCGAAGTAGCCGACCGGCGTGGGCACCATACCCACGTTCACGACGTCGACGCCGGCCGCACGTAGGCCGTCGGACAGCGCGCCGATCAGTTCGGGGCCCGACAGGCGCCCGTCGCGCGCGACCACGACCGCGTCGCCGCCCTGCGCGCGCACTTCGCTGCCGAAGGCGCGGCCGATGGAACGCGCGGCGTCCGCGTCGAGCGTCTTGCCAATCACGCCACGAATGTCATACGCCTTGAAAATCGATTTGGAGATCATGTTGGCTCACTTGCGTGCAATGGAAAATTTTGACCTGCGCACAGACGATAACCGGTAAAAACGCGGAAAAAATCGCATTAAAAACCACCGTAATACGCGCGTAAAAAAACCGCGTTATCACGCCTCGTTGCGCCCTTGCCGGAAGCGGTCCGGTTCCAACTTATAATTGCGTTCTTCTGACCAGCCTGAATAACGCCATTCTAATGCTTAGACGCCCTCCCTTTGTAAAGTTGCCGTGGCTGCCGGCCGGGCGAACGCGCATAGCGCCGCATGCATGGCCGCACGAGGCGGCTTGACCGACGCGCAGCGGCGAGCGGCCAACGGATGCTGACACTCAAGCGCTTCGCCAATCCCGACGTCACGCGCGCGTTTACGAACATCGTCTGGCTGGGTCTCGAACGGCTCACGCAGATCGGCGTGGCAATCGTGATCAGCGGCATCCTCGCGCGTTACTTCGGACCCGATACGTTCGGCAAATGGCAGTACGCGAACACGCTGCTGCTGGTGCTGTCGCCGATCACATGGGTGTGCGGCGCGGAAATCCTCGTACCGACCATCGTCAACCGGCCGCCCGAACAACTCGGTACCGTACTCGGCAGCGCGTTCGCGTTGCGTTTCTCCGTCTCGGCCGTCGCGCTGCTGCTCACGTGGCTCGGCATTGCGCTGCATTTCTTCGAGCCGCTCGTCGGCGCGATGCTCGCCGGCCTCGCGCTCACGATGCTGTTTCGCGAGCCGTTCGTCGGCGTGATCAACGCGTGGCTGCAAAGCATGACCTACAGCAAGCCGCAGTTGCTGACCAGCATGAGCACCGCTGTGATCAAGGCCGGCCTCGTCTATCTGCTGGTGCGCGCGACGGCCGCGCCCGCACGTTTCGGCTGGCTGTGGGCGCTCGAATCGGCGGCGATCGGCGCGGTGCTGTTGCTCTACTTCGTGCGCCGGCATGGCGGCAAGCTGGGCTGGCATGTCGAACGTTCGCTCTTCAAGCACTTCGCGAGCACGGGCACGGTATTCTGGCTCGGGCTCATCTGTATGTATCTGTTCCTGAAGCTGGACCGGCTGATGCTCGAGCGCGCGATTTCGTTCGCCGACCTCGGACGCTACTCGGCCGCCCAGCAGTTGAATGAAAACTGGATCACGCTCGCGCTGATGCTCGCGCAAACCATTGCGCCCGCCTTCGTCTACCGCGTGCAAGGCATCGCGCAACTGCGCCGCAACATGTGGCGGCTCACCGCGCTGACCGCCGTGCTGATGGTGGGCGGCGCGTTCGTGCTCGATCTGCTCGCGGGCGTCATCATCCGCCGCGTGTTCGGGCCGGATTTCGAAGGCGCGATCGAGATCTTCCGCTGGGCCGTGTGGCTGTCGGTGCCCGCGGGTATCGAGGCGATCGGCAATCTGGTCGTGCTCAAGTATCAGGCCAAGTTCGTGTTGCTGGCGAAGTGGCTGCTCGCGCTCGCCGTCGCGTTCGCCGTCAATCTATTGGCGATCCCGCGACTCGGCGCGTATGGCGCGCTCGTCGGCCTCGCGGCCGGCTATCTGGCGGCCGCCTCGGTTAATCTTTATTACATCCGTTTCAAATTGCGCCCATGACGAATTCATCCGCCACCGCGCAAACCACGCTCGACGACGTCGCGGTGCTGATGCCCGCCTACAACGGCCAGGCGGACGTCGATTCTACGCTCGCGTCGTTTGAAGAAAGTGCGCTGGTGCACGTTTTGATCGTCGATGACGGCAGCACACCGCCGATCGTCGCGCCCACGCTGCCGAACCTGAAGATCGAAGTGCTGCGCATGGCGCGCAACAGCGGCATCGAGCGCGCGCTGCAAACCGGCATCGATGCGCTCGCGCAGCGCGGCTTTCGTTTTGCGGCGCGCATCGACGCGGGCGATCGCGCGGTGCCCCAGCGGCTCGCGAAGCAACGCGCGTTCATGGGAGCGCATCCGAACGTGGCGGGCCTCGGCATGTGGACCCAGGTCGTCACGCGTGCGGGCGAGCCGCTTTTCATGCTGACGCCGCCGGCCGAGCCCTATGTAATTCGGCGCCAGCGCTTTTTCCGCTCGTGCCTCGCGCATCCGTCGATGATGCTGCGTATCGATGCCGTCCGCACAGTCGGCAACTACCGCGCCGCGTATCCTTCGGCCGAGGACCTCGATCTGTTCTTACGTCTGATGGAACGCTACGACTGCGCGAATCTGCCGGAGCTCGGCCTTTTCTATGAGCTGAACGAAGGCGGCATCAGCGCGACGAAGCGGCGCCGGCAGATCGGTTCGACGCTGCGTTTGCAGTTGCGCTACTTCAACGTGGCCAATCCATACGACTGGCTGGGCCTCGCGAAGAATCTGTCGCATCTGCTGCTGCCTTATCGCACGTTGCAGCGGGTCAAGCGCGCGCTGCTCACGCCGCGCGCGAGCCGTTGAGGCGCGCCGCGTGTGAGCGCTGTCGCTGCCGCCTGGTTCGCTGAGCTTCGCGCCGCTGCGTACGGCGCTGTTTTCGTATCACTGGTCCACACTTCATTCAACGCCGTGCCCTTTTTCGCATGAAGCCCTCTTTCAAGTCGACGCCCGCGCTGCGCATTACACTCGTCTGCAACACGGCCTGGGCAATCTATACGTATCGGCAAGGGCTGATCCGCACACTGATCGGGCGCGGGGTCGATGTGACGGTGCTTGCGCCGCGCGACCGCACGTTCGAGCTGCTCGCCGCGATGGGCTGCCGTTGCATCGAGCTGCCGATGGCGTCGAAGGGCACGAGTCCGGGCGAAGATCTGCGCACGCTCTTCGCGCTCTATCGGCAGTACAGGACGATCCGTCCGCATGTGGTGTTTCACTACACGATCAAGCCGAACATCTACGGCTCGATCGCGGCGAAGCTGGCTGGCGTGCAGTCGGTGGCGGTCACCACCGGGCTCGGCTATGTGTTCATCCAGCACAGCCGCGCCGCGCAGATCGCTAAAAGGCTGTATCGTTTCGCGTTCCGCTTTCCGCGTGAAGTGTGGTTCCTGAATCGCGACGATCAGGCCGCGTTCATCGACGGCAAGCTGCTCGCGCATCCCGAGCGCGCGCGGCTGTTGCACGGCGAGGGCGTCGATCTCGAACAGTTCGCGTTCACGCCGCTGCGCGCTCGGGCGGAGTTTCGCTTCGTGCTGATCGGGCGGCTGCTGTGGGACAAGGGCGTCGGCGAATACGTCGAGGCCGCGCGGCAATTGCGCGCGCGCTATCCTCATGCGCGCTTCCAGTTGCTCGGGCCGGTAGGCGTCGACAATCCGAGCGCGATCACGCGCGACGAAGTCGCCGCGTGGGAACAGGAGGGCGTGATCGAATATCTGGGCGAAGCGCACGACGTGCGGCCGTTCATCGCCGATGCCGATTGTGTCGTGCTACCGTCGTATCGCGAAGGCGTGCCGCGCACGCTGATGGAAGCATCGGCGATGGGCCGGCCGATCGTCGCGACCGACGTGCCCGGCTGCCGCGAGGTAGTGGCCGACGGTGTCAACGGCTTGTTGTGCGAAGCGCGCAATGCGCAGAGCCTCGCCGCGAGTCTCGCGCGCATGCTCGATATGAGCGACGCGGAGCGGCGCGCGATGGCGGAACGCGGCCGGCAGAAAGTCGCGACCGAATTCGACGAACGCATGGTCGTCGAAACGTATAAAGACCTGGTCCAGAAAATCACGGGTGTTTTACTTTAAGGGAGCAACAGCATGACCACGAAGGGCACGATTCTGGTAACCGGCGGCGCGGGTTTCATCGGCTCGCACACCTGCGTCGAACTGCTGAACGGCGGCTACGACGTCGTGGTGATCGACAACCTCGTAAATAGCAAGCGCGAATCGTTGCGGCGCGTCGAGCAAATAACCGGCCGTGCGGTGAGCTTCTATGACAACGACGCGCGCGACGCAGCCGCGCTGCAGCGCATTTTCGATGCGCATCCGATCACCGGCGCGATCCATTTCGCGGCGCTGAAAGCCGTCGGCGAATCGGTCGCGAAGCCGATCGAGTATTACGCGAACAACGTCGGCAGCCTGCTGACGCTGCTCGGCGTGATGCGCGATCGCAACGTCAAGCAGTTCGTGTTCAGTTCGTCGGCCACGGTGTACGGCGTGCCGAAAAGCTCGCCGATCGACGAATCGTTCCCGCTGTCGGCGACCAATCCGTATGGTCAATCGAAGCTGATTGCCGAGCAGATCTTGCGCGATCTGGAAGTGTCGGACCCGTCGTGGCGCATCGCGACGCTGCGCTACTTCAATCCGGTTGGCGCGCATGAGAGCGGCCTGATCGGCGAAGATCCGGCCGGCATTCCGAACAACCTGATGCCGTACGTCGCGCAGGTCGCGGTCGGCAAGCTCGAAAAGCTGCGCGTATTCGGCGGCGACTACGAGACGCCCGACGGCACCGGCGTGCGCGATTACATCCACGTGGTCGATCTCGCGCGCGGGCATCTCGCCGCGCTCGATGCGCTCGCCGAGCGCGATGCGAGCTTCGTCGTCAATCTGGGCACGGGCCAGGGCTATAGCGTGCTCGACGTGGTGCGCTCGTTCGAGAAGGCGTCGGGCCGACCGGTGCCGTACGAGATCGTCGCGCGCCGCCCGGGCGACGTCGCGCAGTGTTTCGCGGACCCGAGCGCGGCCGAGAAGATCATCGGCTGGCGCGCGCAGTTCGGTATCGAGCGCATGTGCGCGGACCACTGGCGCTGGCAGTCGACGAATCCGCAGGGGTTTGCTTAACGCGCTTCGGCGTCATCGCGTCGGGATAAAAAACGGCGGCGGCATTCGCATAACGCGGATACCGCCGCCGTTTGCTCGCCTACTGCGCGGATTCGCGCGGATAAAAATACAAGCCGGCAACGTTCAACGCACCGGTCATTCCTTCCTTCGGCACCGCCGACACCAGAAAACGCCTGTGGGCGCCTCGCATTTCGTCAGGCGTGCAGTGCGCCGCTCGGCTGAACACGAGCTGCCAGTTTTGCGCGATGCAAAACGGCACACTGCCCTGACGCTTCGCGTACGCTTCGATGCCCACCAGAATTGGCCACAGCCGTTCCCAATCCGCGGATCCATCGAGGTCGAAGACCGCGATGCCGCTCCCCACATCGAGATTGCGGATAGTCGAGTAAGCAGCCGGAATTCGCGGATCGTCGTACTGGGAAACGTTTTCAGGCGGCTGATGAATCCGGATCGCCGTGAAAGCCGCCACGATCACACAAACGATCACGGCAACGGGCACGGTCGCCGCTGCCACATTGTCGACGAAGCGCTTGACCAGCAGCGTCAGCGCCAGAGCAGGAACGACGTAGTAGAAAATTCCGACATAGGTCAGCGAAAGATCGTCGACGCCGAAAGCGGCATAGAAGACGAAGGCGACTGTCGCGCTCGCCAGCGCCAGCGACAATGCACGCTCAGGCGCGACGCGGCTTTCATTGTCGCGCGCGGGATCGTTCGTCACGAGCACAGCACAAGCCGCCGCGCCCAGCAGGATGCCGAAGAGTCCGTTAATCCAGAAAACTCCGGCGAAACGCGCTGCGTTCACTAAACGATTCGCTCGGTGGACATGGCTAAAAGCGGCATATTCAGCGAGCGGTCCGGGATCTGACGGAAATCCAGGTATTGGCTATCAGCGCGCACCCCAGCATGACGGCCGTCATACCCAGAAAAGAAGCACGACCGTTCAGCAAAAATCCAAGGCTTACGGCAAGGAGCATAAGCCCGTCTGCGCGTCCCATGATCAATGCGGCTACGGACACCGTGAACGCCGCAAAAGCAAAGTAGTAGAGATGCGGGAACCAGGGACCCGCGAAGGCCTGGTAGTTGATGTAAGCGGTGACACCAACGAATAGGGCCGTGGTGACGACGGCTGCTGCGGTGGCGCCCCTCGTCGCCTGCTGCATCCTGATCAAAAGCGTCCCGATTGCCGCGATCCAGAAAGCGGAAAGCAGCGCAACCGCAAGAATCTGACCGGAAAACGGCGACGCGACCGCGTGCGTCAGGTCGAAAATACGGTCTCGCCCGCGGCAAGCGCGTAAAGAAGCGCAGGACCAGGATGATTGAACCCCACGCGCGAGTAATGTCCGACGAGCAGCTTCAGATGCTTTGCGTCGTCGCTCAGCAACGAGTTCGCCGCAAAGTCTCCGACCTCGTGCAATTGCGCTGACGGAAAGGTCTGACCGAACACGATGATGAACAGCCAGACACAGAGCGCCGAAATAACGAACGCTGCCAACCCTTCGAGCATCGAACACCTGTTTTCGTTTTATCCAACCAGATGGAAAACAGGGTTCTAAGGTAGCTGTCGGCGCGCTCTGTCATCGACAATCACGCATTTCTTCCGGTCGGAAACTAAGCCGCCGCCCCCGACTCTTCGAGCCGGAACACGGCAATGGCTTCCTTCAGAATGACAGCCTGCTCCTCCAGCGACTTCGCCGCGGCCGCCGCCTGCTCGACGAGCGCCGCGTTGTGCTGGGTGACCTCGTCGATCTGCGACACCGCCTTGTTGACCTGCTCGATGCCGTCGCTCTGTTCGAGTGCCGAGGCCTCGATCTCGCTCATCACGCCGGTTACACGCTCGACGGCCTTCATCGCTTCCTGAATCGTCTTCTGCGCATCCGACACCAGCGACGCACCTTCCTCGACCTTCGCCGCCGACTCGCCGATCAGCTCCTTGATCTCCTTGGCCGCCGCGCCGGAGCGCTGCGCGAGGCTGCGCACTTCCGAGGCGACCACCGCGAAGCCGCGGCCCTGCTCACCCGCGCGAGCCGCTTCGACGGCCGCGTTCAGCGCGAGGATGTTGGTCTGGAACGCGATCCCCTCGATCATGCCGATGATCTCGGTGACCTTGCGCGATGAATCGCTGATGCCGTCCATCGTCTCCGTCACGCGCGACACCACCTTGCCGCCGCGCGTGACCGTATCGAGCGCGCCGTGCGCGAGGCGGTTCGCCTGCTTCGCGTTGTCGGCGTTCTGCTTCACGGTCGCCGACAGCTGCTCCATGCTCGCCGCGGTCTCCTGCAGTGCGGCCGCCTGCTGCTCGGTGCGCGCCGACAGATCGGCATTGCCCGACGCGATCTCGTTCGCGCCCTGCGTGATCGCGCTCGTGCTGCCGCGCACCTTGCCGACCGTTTCGACGAGGCCGTCGCGCATCCGCGTCAGCGCGCCGAGCAGCTGACCCATCTCGTTGCGCGATTTCACCTTGATCGCGACGCTCAGGTCACCGGCCGCGATGCGCTCGAAGTGCTTGACCGTCGCGTTGACCGGCTTGATCAGCGCCGACGACAACGCGACGCGCGCGCCCACGGCAATCACGAGCGCGATCACCGCGATCGCGCCGAACAGCACTGTCGCGAGCTGGAAGCGGCGCGCGCCGGTCGCGGCCTGCTGATGCTGATTGTCCATCTGCGCTTTTTCGAGCGCGTCGATCGACTTCGAGTAAGACGCGTACAGGCTGTTCGCGGTATCCCCCTGGATGGTACGGAAGGTGTTGAAGTCGAAGTCGGTCAGTGCCTTGAATTCCGGTTCGACCGCCTTGTCGACGAACGCCGCGCGCGCTTCGCCGACGCTGTGCGCGAGCTTGCGCTCGGCGTCGCTCGCGAACGGGCCGGCCATGTAGTTGTGGAAGTCGTCGTTCGATTCGACCAGTACCTTGTGCGCGGCCGGCAGCAGATCGTCGGTCTGCTTGCCGATACTGAACAACGTCTGATAGGTACCCAGCGCGAGTTGCACCTGCAGAAGCTTCTCGGAACTCGCCTTCAGATGCGACAGCGCGGCCTCGCTGCGCTGCGTGTCGTCGAGGCTGTCGTTGGCGAGCTTCAGCGCGCCGTATCCGACAGCGATGACTGTCAGCAGGAAGGCGACGAATACGCTGATCACGAGCGTCAGTCCGCCGCGAATTGTGATGTTGTTTAGCATGGGGTCTCCGGAACGCCTTTGTTGCGCGCGACTGACACTTCGTCGCATCCAGGTTTACGGTTGCGGCGCGCGTGCGGCGCATAGGGGGAATCCATGAGGAGCGAGTGCTGACGGGCCTCTGAGGGCCGCCTCGATCTCGCTATCTGGGATATTCCTGCTGGCCCTCCTGAAAGCTTTGCGTCCCTGCCGCGCGCCGGCCGCCGTGCGTTTCGTTTGTATAATTCCGCGTCTTCGCTCAGGCCCATTTTCATGCTTAGTTTTGCGCTCGGCTTTCTCGTCTCTCTGCTGATCACGCTGTTGATCGTGCGCTATGCGCATCTGCATGAAAAATTTTCGACCGATACCGATCTGGCCGGCGTGCAGAAATTCCATGTGCGTCCGGTGCCGCGCATCGGCGGGACCGGGATTCTGCTCGGGCTGCTCGCCGCCGCGGTGCAATTGCATCGTGCGTATCCGGCCGTGTCGGGCAGCATTCTCGGGCTGATCGCGTGCGGCATGCCGGCGTTCGGCTCGGGGCTCGTCGAGGATCTGACCAAGCGCGTGTCGCCGCTCGTACGCCTCGTCTGCACGATGGCGGCCGCCGCCCTCGCCTGGTTCTTTCTCGACATCGCGGTCACGCGCATCAGCGTGCCGCCGCTCGACTTTCTGCTGTCATATGCGGCGATCTCGTTCGTGGTCACGGTGCTCGCGGTCGCGGCGCTCGCCAACGCGATCAATATCATCGACGGCTTCAACGGCCTCGCGTCGATGGTCGCGTTCATGATGTTCGCGTCGCTCGCGTATGTGGCGTTCCAGGTGCACGACCCGGTCGTGCTGTCGGCGTCGTTCATGATGATGGGCGCGGTGCTCGGCTTCTTCATCTGGAACTTCCCGGCCGGGCTGATTTTTCTCGGCGACGGCGGCGCGTACTTCATCGGCTTCATGCTCGCCGAGCTGTCGATCCTGCTCGTGATGCGCAATCGCGACGTATCCGCGTGGTATCCGGTGCTGCTCTTCATGTACCCGATCTTCGAGACCTGCTTCTCGATCTACCGCAAGAAGTTCATTCGCGGCATGTCGCCGGGCATTCCGGACGGCGTGCATCTGCATATGCTGGTCTACAAGCGGCTGATGCGCTGGGCGGTCGGCGCGCGCACCGCGCGCGAGCTGACGCGCCGCAACTCGCTGACGTCACCGTACCTGTGGCTGCTGTGCCTGATCGCGGTCGTGCCGGCGACGCTGTTCTGGCGGCACACGCTGCATCTGTTCTGCTTCGTTGTCGTATTTGCGGCGACTTATGTGTGGCTTTATGTGAGCATCGTGCGGTTCAAGTCGCCGAGGTGGATGGTGGTGAGGAAGGGGAAGCGGTGAAAGCAGGTCAGCCCCTCCAACTATTGACGCTGGCGAAGGGCGCTTCACCCCACGCCGTGCGGGCGGCCTCCTACACGCGTTGACGGTGTTCGGCAAATGTTTGTGGGCGTGTATCTGCATGCCGCAGGATTACGTCGGCGATCTTGCGAACGGGCACGCGACCGATCCCCGTACGGACAAACGGCTGCCGGTACACCCGCAGGTGCCGATAAAGTTCGCTAAGCTCATGCAACGCCGTCGGAAGCGTGCGGGCCACCATTACCGCTTCATGCGAAAAAAGCACCGAGCCCTTCGACAATGCACAGCCGCGGCGGAAGGAGCTTGCGCAGAAACCGCACCTTCGCGGCGTTCTGCTTGATTGGCGAGATGCGCACGAACCGCTGCCCGTCAATCGTCGTAAGCCTGACCGTATCGTCGGTCTCACCGTGTGTGACCACACCAGTCCAATGCTTGGTTTCAGCCACGAAGACTCCGAACGGCGCAATCGCCAGATGATCGATTTCAGCAGTCGGAAAGGCGCTCCCCGGCGCGTGATTCGGAATAAGCCCATCCAATATTGATTGGCCAGTCCCTCGCCGCACAGGCGCATGAGGTGCCAGCGCAGTTCGGCTGACACCTCCCTCTCCCCTTCTCGCCCGCACACTTGGGCAGAGGCCGCCCGTGCTTCTCGAACTGCGTCATCAGCCGAACGTTTATCGCTAAAGCTCAGATACGCATACAGCAATGCACTCGCGAGCCCGAAGATTGTGTGAGTCAGCATGCTGGTTTCTCCTTTGACTATGTAGGTGAAACCAGCGTATCGAGCGCTATGGGAAGTCAACCATCAGTTCTTGATCGTGAGGCCTGGAGGAAGCTCCTTTCGTGGCGGCCGGCCTTCGTTGAGGGCCTGAAATACGGCATGCGTGGTCGTCCCCAGCGCGCGGGCTGCCTTGCGAAGGTTGCCGCGGTGCTCCGTCAGGGCCTCCATGGCCTTGTCGCTGGTGAGCACCGGAATGTCCGGTCGCATGCATGCAGCCGAACCCCGGATGCGCTCATCTTTCTCGTCGACGCCTGCCTCGCGTGCCGGAACAGGCAGAATGAGCAAGGTAAGAAGTGCGCGCCTTCTGATCCAAAGCAGGAACTGGTGCCAATGCTCAAGCTTTTCGGCCGCGTCCTCCGATGTGAGCCGTTGCGCGGACCAGCGAGCGACCAGGAAGCGCAAGTGCTTGCCCTGAAAGTTGAGCGGCGTTTGGGGCGCATATCCGCTGGCGCGCAGCGCCTCAAAGCCCGCCAACAGCTCCGCCACCCGACGGCATTGTGTTTCGTCCGGCACGGGAGTTTTCGTGCCAGTGCGCCTATCAAACGTCGACTTAACCCTGCCACGGGCAAGCCTGCGGAATTCCCGTCTGAATTCGGATGGTAGATTGCTACAGGCAATGACGTACCGGTAATCGTAGAGAACGTACATATCTGTCTTCCTTGTGTTGAGGCCGTGGTCCCGGCATGCCACACAGGCATCGACGGGCGTTGAGCGGCGCGACGAGCGCGCCGCCGTTTGGGGATGCGCTGTTTATCGGGCCGCGCGCGCCACGGACAAGGAAGTGCGCTGCCGATGGCTAGCCGCCATCGGTATGCAGTAAGAAATAGATTGGGGCGATCGACGCTACACGTCACCCCGACGGGAACGGTCGTCAGACAGCGTGCGGAAAAAAGAACAAAGAAAGGAAGGACAGCCGAAACGGGCACTAAAACTGTGCGCCTCTGAGCTATAGGGGCCCTGAAACGAATTGGACGTGCACGGGCGAACGGATCCGCCGACAGGCTGACCGAAAACAACACGGCAGCTATGGCGGTTCAAGGTCGATGCGTCGTAGACGCAGGCGCCAATATACTCCTACGCCTTCAAGACTCGCAAGCTCGCGGCTCACGTCAGCATGCTATGCTGATCGCACCCAAACCACGGGGCACTCGCATGGACATCTCAGGGCCGGTACTCGGAATTGCCGCAATCATCATGGGCCTTGGCTGGATGGGGCGGCGCGGGGCAGTGAGGCAAAGAGGGCAGCGTATGACGCAACGATCACACGCCGTCGCTTCCGTACGCACAGAATTGCATTGCCCGCATTGCGGACAGCCTATCGGCGATCAGGATTTCGCGCGGCATCACGCGCCGACGGCCTATCGGCCGTCCAGGCCGTCACCGTATCCCCGACGGCCGCGCACCTGAGCGCGACGGTTCCACGACCTGTGCGCGGTGGGCCACCTGGCACGGTGAGCTTCTTCGCGAACGCAAGCGCGCGGCCTGCGTCGATTGTGGCGGTCACCTGACCGCGCCGCATATAACCGTCATGGATGGAGCGGCCTATTGGACGAAGCGCACGCCGACCGGCGCGTCGTACCTAGCCAACGGGACGGCAAGGTCTCTCGCCCCTTTTTGTATTACCTCCGCTCGCCGACGTTCAGATCGCGCAAAGCCTCGAGAGCATATTCCCAACATCATCGTCGGCCTGGCGGAATCGTGTGCGATCGCAGGCCACCCTGTGCCGCTGCGCCACAATGAGCGCACACCTGGGGGCACGGAGCTGGCGCTTCGCTTATTCGGAGCGATGCGCCCCTTCCTCTATCCGAGCGCCTGTGTTCTAATTGCGGCACCGTCCGCTCACGTCACGAGCATCGACTATCACACTCCCTCGTGGGGGTTTGGGGGTTTTTTCACCCAATTTCTTGAAGTGCTTTGCTCCGTTTAACGGCGAAGGCAAAGCGCTTTGCAAAATTCGTGTTGACCGCATTAACACGGATCCAGCCTGCGCTGCTCAAATTCGAGCCTTTTCCGCTCCCTTGGAGTTTTCAACGCATCAGTTGCGCGGGATGCTCATCTGACCGTTCTCTGATGAGACTGAAGTCCATGTCGCGTCGTAACCAGTCACCGACTGGGAAATAACTGGTCGCCATAAAATGCAAGTTTCTTGCAGGCGAATTTTCTTGCAACATGCCAGGGACCTGCTCCCTCACGCACCGCCATAGATTCTGGCGGCACTGCCGCAACGCGACCATGCCGTCAATATATTCCAGACGGCGAGGAAGCCTCTCTCTTCCGGAAATACAACGCGGCATCCATCAAGACAGACCTTGCGTTCCATTCATTGCCAGATGTTCATGAATGCCGCAAGCGTTTCCAAAGGCAACTCCTCGCCCCGTAATGGGTAAAGGAAAGGTGTCTTTCGCAGACACCGGCCGCTCCCCGCTACGCGTCGACGCAGTTCCTGCACGCGGGCGTCCCCTTCCCTCAGAACCTTTTTCCTTCAAGGGCCTATCCGTAACCGGATCCTACAGCTCAACGCATTCCCCGGCCCCCAATTCGATGACATTACGTACGCGCTGGCCCGCCCCCGCCCAGCCGGTCATTGCGGGCACCCGAAGTGGTGCGGATCTGTCACGAGCTAGTCGTGACTGGGGCCGTGCTCGCCATCCCCGCGCGCGAGCATGAGTTGAGAAGCGGGTCACAGCCGGGAGTTTGCCAATGAGCATGATGTCAAAGGCCATACACGATTCTGCAGTGAGCAGCAAAAAGGCAGGCGGTAGCTTTGCCACACAGCAGAACAGGCGGTTCGATACAACAGGCCTTCTGCGCTTTGCCAGACAGGTGGGCGAGTTACGCACATCGATCAGTGATATTCCGGAATGGGTGATTCATGCCTATGCCCAGTACTGCATGGCGCAGGGCAAAACCGCAGGCACCCTTGCGAACATATTTTCGGCTGTGCGCGTCACATCGCGCCATGCAGGCCGCGACATCGACGACGTCTGCAACAACAAGAAACTTCGACTCGTTCGGCGAATAAGGAAAGGTACGAAGCGTGCCATGACCCCGACGGAAATCGGGCAGTTGATCGTGAGAGCGCAGGGAATAGACGAGGGGCTGATGCGCATGATATCGGTCGCGCTGCATCTCGGGCTGCGACGCAAGGAGGCGCTAATGTGTCCGCCCGATCTCGAAATGTGGATCGACGCACTTCTGCGGGGCGATAGCACACTCCCGGTTATGCGCGGCTCAAAAAACGCCAGACCACGGCAAGTGCGAATCATTGAGAGCGATAGGTCGCAGACGATCGAAGCGCTTCGCTCCGCGCTCACTTATTGTCGCGAAAACAATTTCGAATTGATTACTGGCAATGGCAAGACTCTAAAATCTGCGATGAATCGGGTGAGGGCGCTCCTCCGCCGGGCAGGCATGGTTGGACCCATCAGCTTTCATTCGCTTCGATACACCTATGCGATCAGGAGTGCACTCGAAATGCTCGACGGAGGATCGGCCCCATATGAGGTACTCGTGGAGCTCAGTGAATCACT
Organism: Paraburkholderia sp. BR10923; assembly: GCF_040948765.1. Taxonomy (NCBI): domain Bacteria; kingdom Pseudomonadati; phylum Pseudomonadota; class Betaproteobacteria; order Burkholderiales; family Burkholderiaceae; genus Paraburkholderia; species Paraburkholderia sp. BR10923. The sequence continues at coordinate 95,638 of NZ_JBFPKO010000004.1, forward strand.
CGGCCACGGACCGACACGCGTCCAGATGATTCTTGGGCACTACTGTCAGACGATCAGGGACCGGTTTGACGGTCAAATCGCGCAGCACAACATCGACGTCGACCGGCGCCGCCCACCGCGCAAACTGCCGCGTTCAACAGCGCGTATTCTAGCGAAACGTCAACACGGCGCACTCAGTGGCTATCCTATTGGCCGGCTCAGCGCAGCACACGATCCGGTAGATCCGCATGGCGACGCGCCGATAGAAGCGTATCCTTCAAGGCCTGAGGCAACCAATGTCTAATACCTCACTTCTTGAGCAAATCAAGCTTTGCGCCGACAACATAGGGGTCAACGAAATGACGTGCAACGTCATGACTAACGTCTGGCTCGATTTCGAAAGCTACATGGCTGAAAATTCGGTGCGTCCAACTCGACTGCAGGACCTGAATATGGCAACGCTTTCGACCTTTTTCGAAATCCGCTCGAAGCGATGCGCCGATGTGGAACTGCTTCTTCTGGAGATCACCTGCATCCGGCTTGTGTTGCTCGAATCAGGCTTCGCGCACAAAGAGCTGACAGACCTGCGTGTTCGCATAAAGAGGAAACGGCTTGGCAATGATAAAAACGGTAAATACCGATTTGCGAAAGTACTTTGTCCTTGACCGATAAGCCCAAAGCCACGAGGCGTGCGTTGCGGTGCGTGGGCCGGAAGCAACGTGTCGGCCAAAGTTTAGTCGCGAGCCAAAGCACGAACTGTTCGAAGCTCGAGGAGCCTGGCAAACGCTGAGCGGATAAAATACTTGCTCGATGACGGCTGAATGCCGCCACGCGTGCGGCGTCAGGCAAAAGGCAAGATCCAAAGGGGTGTTCCACGCCGGGTCTCCGATGGTTTCGTGATTCGTGGCAATAGCGCGTGGATGCGCCTGGTGCTGGGAGGGGTCGGCTCCGCGGCAAGGCGATGAATTGGATGGCGACCATCGGGAGCGGTAGCGACGCATGAGAGAACGTTTGCCCCCGATGCCCGCGGTCGCGCATCGAGATTAAGTTTCCGCTTTGGCGGCAACACATCATCCAACCGGGAGCGGCACAGAGGCGATATTGCGGCGCCGTACCGATGGACCGGTACTGATTCCTTGTTTTCGAATTGCCCCGGCGCACCGTTTGCCGGTGTTAGCTCCTGCCCCAATCCGCGCATCGCGCTTGCAGACCTGCCGCGATTCTTTGGGGATCGAGGTATTGGAGACTGTTGCCGCGAAAGCGATTCAGCCGCGTTCGCATAAAATGAGGAAGCTCAGACAGTACCAAGATTGTTTCCGGCAGCGTGGGATCGATCTCGCAATGGGATGCGTCCAATACTGCAATGCATTCAACGGGGCAGTTGTAGCCTGTCAGTACAGCACGCAGGTGTCGAAGAGCGGGCTTTGCCCTGCGCAATGGAGAGGTCTCAACTGATACAACACCAGGCCTCTCATGAATGAGGACTTCATCCTCGTCCATCGAACGCTTCACGGCCCCCCTCCAATGGTATTGATCAATGATAAACACTCCAAACTCGGTCGCAGCAAGACAATCTATCCACGTCGTCGGATTGCGCGTGCCCGGTGCATGCTCGAATAGGACTCCACATCGCACAACGAACGAACGGTCGCACACTGTGCGCAATACGTCTGAAACGTTCCTTGATAACGAAAGAGACAAGCCTCGCTGACACGCCATCCAACCGTCCCGGTCCGCGACTAGCCCTCGGAAATCGAAGGGGCGATCTTGGTGGCATGAGGCAGCGGAGGATACATCTGTTGCCACAAGAGGAGGAACTATCCTAACCTGTTTCATTTTGTTTTCCGTTAGTTGACTACAGAGGGTTGGCAGAAGACCTGCCGTCTATGATCGGAAACACCTTTCGACAGATGATTAGATTTTTTCAACATATTGGCGGTGGAGAGATAAGCGACAAAAGACATCAAATTTTTGTCTTCCAATGCAGTCCTAAAGAAAATCAACTCAGCCGGCAGCCATTACCATGTCATTCTGGCCGACGAAACGTCACTACTTCTTTTGGTGGTGCAGTGCTGATTCTGCCCATTGGGTTCCGAAGCTCGATTTCTGCGGAGCCAACCTGTTCGATCGACTGGCAGTTTGCGTCAGGTCACATCGAAGATCATGTATCTTGATGACTTCAGCGTGCCACGTTCTGCAAGAAGTCAAGACATCCGCCTCGGCAAGTCGAATCGCAGAAGTGGCAGATCATCCTATGTGTCATAGTCGACACGCCAGTCATTCGCACTTCGGGGCAACCGCTGTCTAGACCGGACCCGACGGGGAGGGACGCGGGCAACCAAGCGCCATAAGCGATCAACAGTGCTGCAATGCCGACGCACGTCCGTCAGTTTTTCCGCTTCCGGAGCGGCCAAGGTATGTCGGGCAGATTCATCCACTGTCTGCTGAGCCGCAGTCAGTCCTGGGAGAGGCAAGTTTGGCGGCATCGACGCGAGCAGTGAATGACGACCGCCGCCGTTGAGAGAGCCGCAGTCGCAATTTCAAATTGCCGAATCAGCGACGCCCGATATCGCTGACGATTGGGGACAGTTGAAGGGCCGGGATTTCCAACGAGCTTTAGCAGGACCACCACACCTTGCAACGCTCGATCCGGTCCACCCGAACAGGTGCACTTATCGGAGGTTCGTAGCGGATTCTTGCCCCCTTTTGCCAGTGTCGCTCGATTACTTCGTCCGTAAAGGACGTCGCGATGCGCCCTGCGCGGCGACAATAAGTTTGGCCGGCCGGCCATCCTGCTTGACGCTATCTAGCGCCCGCCCCCGAGCTCCGCTGACAGGTTGGATAACTTCGTGAAACTGTCTCATCCCGGCAAAGGCATACGGCGGGGCCGCATCACGAACGCAAGCATGCCCATGTTCGATGCGCGCTCATCGGATCGTCATGCTGCAGCTAAAATCGCGATCCTTCAGCGACGTGCTGAGCGTGCAGTGCCCGGAATTCGGAAGATCGGGTTTTCGGCTAAACCCGGCTAGGCCGGCGGTTTCGCACTCTGTGGTCAATGGCAAGCCAAGACAAAACTTGCATCACTGTCGCATTTGAGGCCACAGATTTTATCTAGGCCATTGAGCCCCACATCGCGCGGCTCTATCGGCCCGAAGCGGCGAGGTAAGACGGATACGCAGGAGCACTCTATGGGCGAGTACCGAGCAGCGGCCGGACAACCCTCCCGTCACACTAGGTGGCAAATGGTAACGGCACGACTGTCGAACCTAGACTGTGGCAGTTCAACGAGGTTTCGATTGTATTGCGCCAATCCGCGCAGATCAGAATGATCGATGGTCGGATAACCGACTCGTCCCAGCCGCTGAAGCATATCGTTGGCTGGCGAACATCTATATCGCGCTCATCTTGCCGTCCGCGCACGTATTTCCGCTTCCACTAGTCACCAGACTTGCCCTTGGGCGTATTGAGGCGACCCGTTACTTGCCTTTGGGATGACCAGAGATGCGATCTGCGTATTGCTCGAGGACTACGTTTTGCGATGCATTGCGGATACGCTGCGCCTGCAGCGACGCTGGGCTTCATTCCGTGTCTTGAACTGACCGCACGTCACATAGTTTGACGAAGGTCGCGATATGACAAGCGGTATTTACCAACGCCTGAAAAACGCGCGTTGTAAGACATTGCCGACGACCTATACCAGCCGGCCTTCGTCTGACAATGGCCCACTTTGCGATGCCCGGGGTACCGTCATCACGCTGCGGAACTGGGGGGGCGTCGCCGGCGAATACTCCGGCACCCAGCGCCGCAGATCGCGCCGCACTTCATCGTCGGCCGGCACGCGATGCTGCATCAGCCACGGCAGCAGGTTGTCGATCAGGCTGTCCGGCACCTCGCGCGCCTGCGCGATGCGCAGCTTCGGGTGCGGCGTGCGCGTGGTGGTTTCGTCGTCGGCGAGCAGTTCCTCGTAGAGCTTCTCGCCCGGGCGCAGGCCCGTGAACACGACGCGAATCTGCTCTTCGGTGAAGCCGTACAGGCGGATCAGATCGTGCGCGAGATCGGCGATACGCACCGGCTTGCCCATGTCGAGAATGAAAATCTCGCCGCCGCGCCCCATGCTCGATGCCTGCAACACGAGTTGCGAAGCCTCCGGAATCGTCATGAAAAACCGCGTGATTTCCGGATGCGTGACCGTCACCGGCCCGCCGCGCGCGATTTGCTCCTGAAACTTGGGAATCACGCTGCCCGCGCTGCCGAGCACGTTGCCGAAGCGCACGGTCTCGAACTGCGTGCGCCGTGCGCCCTGCTGCTGCAGCGCCGAGCACGCCATCTCCGCGAGCCGCTTGCTCGCGCCCATCACGTTGGTCGGGTTGACGGCCTTGTCGGTCGAGATCAGCACGAAATGCGCGACGTCGTGGCGGATCGCCGCGCGCGCGACGCGGTACGTGCCGAGCACGTTATTGCGCACCGCCTGCCACGTGTTGACCTCTTCCATCAACGGCACGTGCTTGTAGGCCGCCGCATGAAATACGATGTGCGGACAGTAGCGCGCCATCACCTGATCGAGCAGCAGCGAATCCTTCACGTCGCCGACGAGCGGCACCACCGACACTTCCGGATACTTGTCGCGCAGCTCTTCGTTCAGGCGATAGATCGAGAACTCGGAGATGTCGAAGGCGACCAGTTGCACCGGACCGAAGCGCAGAATCTGCCGGCACAGCTCCGAGCCGATCGAGCCGCCCGCGCCCGTCACCATCACGACGCGGTTCTTCAGCAGCGCGGCGACGTGCTCGGTATCGATCGTCACCGGATCGCGGCCGAGCAGGTCTTCGAGATCGATCTGCCGCACCCGCGACAGGAATGCCTGGCCTTGCGTGAGCGGCGTGAGCGCGGGCAGCGTCATCGCGCGTACGCCGGCGCGCACGCACAGCGTGGCGATGCGCCGATGCGCTTCCACCGACGCCGACGGCACCGCGATGATCACGTGCTCGACCTTCAGCTCCGTGCAGATTTTCTGCAGATCGCTGATCGCGCCAACCACGCGATAGCCATAGATTTCACGGCCCTGCTTGATCGGATCGTCGTCGAGCAGACCGACGAGGCGCCATTGGCCCGAACGCTTCAGCTCGCGCACGAGGTTCGCGCCGGCATTGCCCGCGCCAAGCACGAGCACCGGCTTGCCCTGGCCGACCAGCCCGCCGTAGCGATAGAACTCCTTGGCCGCGCGATACAGCGCGCGTGAGCCGCCCATGGTCAGGAACAGCAGCATCGGCGACACGATCAGCACCGAGCGCGGCACGACCGGCGCGGGCTGCAACAGCGCCGAGCCGATCACGACGACGAGCGCGCCGACGCCGATCGCTTTCGCGATCCGCACGAGATCGGGCAGGCTCGCGAACACCCACATGCCGCGATAGAGGCCGTAGCTGCGAAACATCACCGCGTAGATCAGCAGCACCCACGCGAGTGCATGCAGCCCGCTCGACCAGAACGGCGCGGGCACCGGTCCGTTGAACCGGATCACATAGGCCAGCATCCAGGCCATGGCCACCGCGCACAGGTCGAACGCAAACGCACTGAACGAAAGCCATCTGGCTTTGAAGCTTTTCATTGCGCAGAACCTCAGATTGGCCCGGAACGGGACACATGGCGCCGCCAGCGGCGATCAATACACAGCCCTGCGATGACCAGCACGGCGGCCCATGCGACGACAACAAGCCATTGATACATAGGAGCGAATTGTAGCGCCCAGAGAGCAAGCATTATGCCCGCCGCCATGAACAAGTACCAAATCCACGCGGTCGATGCGTGCCCCAAACCCGACTGCACCAGTCTTTGATAGTAGTGTTCACGATGCGCCTGCCAAAATTTTTCACCGCGCAGCAGGCGCTTGAGCAGCGTGACCGACGCATCGCCAATAAATGGCGCAAAGCACAGCGCCGGAAACCACACCGGCCACACGCCCTCGCGCCACCCCCAATAGCCGAGGGCGCCGGCCAGAAAGCCGAGCGGGATCGAGCCGGCGTCGCCGAGAAAGATGCGCGCTGGGTGAAAGTTGAACAGCAGAAAGCCCGCGGCCGCGCCCGCGACGATCAGGCTCGCCGTCGCCAGCGCCGGGTCCGCATGCGACGACAGCGAGGCGGCCACCGCATAGCCGCCGAAGCCGAACAGCGCCATGCCGCCAGCGAGGCCGTCGGAGCCGTCCATGAAGTTGTAAAGATTGACGAGCCACACGAGCAAAACCGCCATGCACACGAGCGCCCACCACGGCACCTCGGCCGGATAGACCGCGATGAGCGCCGCCACCGCCGCCGCGTGGCCGCCGAAGCGCACGCGTGCGGGCAAGCCGCGGCGATCGTCGATCTGAGACAGCGCCGCGAGCAGCGCCGCGGCAAGCGTGGGCAGCCACAGCGACGGCGCCGCGAGCGCGATCAGCAGCACCGCGACCGGCACGATCCCCCATCCGCCGACGCGCGGCGTCGGGCGCGTGTGCAGCGAGCGGTCGTTGGGGATGTCGGTGGCAAGCCGCCACGCGAGGCCGCTGCGCAGCAGCGTCCAGAGGATCGCCGCGCATGCGGCGAGCGCGGCGACGCCCCACGGCAGCAGCGAGACGATGGGAAAGGCAGTGTGTGAAGCGAGCGGCATCGATAGGGTTTGGCGGTTCAGGTCGGAGTCAAGGCGGTTTCAATCGGCGGTCAGTGCGTGGAGCGATACCACGCCGCGGTTTCGAGCAGCCCATGCTCGACCGTATGCGGCGGATACCAGTTCAGACATTCGCGGATATGCGAACTGTCGACGCACAGTTCGCCGACCAGCCGGTCGATCTGCGCGGAGCGGCCGGTCAGGCGGCCGGCGAGGCGCAGCACGCCGGCCGGCACCGGCACGAGCCGCGCGGGCACATGCAGCTGCGTGGCCAGCAGACGCGCAAGCTCGGGCACGCTGAGGTCGCGGCCGTCGGTCACATGAAAGGTTTCGCCGGCCGCGCGCGGGTCGGTCGCGCAATGCACGAGCGCGTCCGCGAGATTGTCGACGAACACGAGGCTGCGGCGCGCGTTGACCGCGCCGAGCGGCAATGGAATGCCCTTCGCGACCGCGTTCATCAGTTGCAGGAAGTTCGCGCGAACGCCCGGCCCATAGACCAGCGGCGGCCGCACGACGACGACTTCGAGGCCCACCGTCCGACCATAGTCGAACAACGCGCGCTCGGCCTCCAGTTTCGATATGCCGTAGGCATCGGACGGGGCGGGCGGGTCCGTTTCTGCGATCGGCCGACCGCTGCTCGCCTCGCCCATCGCCTTGACGCTGCTGACGAACACGAAGCGCCCCGCGCCCGCGCGCCGCGCCGCGGCCGCGACGCGCAAGCTGCCTTCGACGTTGGTCGCGCGATAGGCGGCGAGCGGGTCGGTCAGGGTCTCCTGCATCACGTGCACGCGCGCGGCCAGATGGATCACCGCATCGCAATTGAGCGCGACTGGCCAGCGCTGATCGATGCCCGCGAAGTCCTCGGTATCGAGCAGCCATTCGTGCACGCCCTCGGCGGCCGTCTGCGGCCGGCGCACCGCGCCGATCACGCGATCGCCCCGCCTCAACAATGCGCGGGACACTGCCTGACCGACGAAGCCGTTGGCGCCGGTAACGAGATTCGTTCGACTCATGTTGCTGTCAGCCCTGATCGATCGCAATCCTTCCGGAAAACTTGCGAATCAGCGCCCGCGGCTCGCGGAGCGCGGCGTCTCGTCTCGCGAGGCCGGCCCCGCTGTCCAGCCCACAGGCGTCGAGACGAGGGCGGACTGACAAACGAAGAACGGTACAATACGGCATTCTGTAAAGTCGAGGGCGGTGAGCCGCTATGAGTGCAGGCCGGATATTGTAAGCGGGTATGCTCATGGTAAACGTGACCGCGAGTTCGAGGATATAAGTTCCCATCTATGATGAAAGTGCTGTTCGCAACGTACCCTATGGCGTTCCATACGCCCGGCGGTGGAGAGATCCAGCTACTCTCATATAAGAAACATCTACCGGCGCACGGTGTCGATGTGACGCTGTTCGACCCTTGGAATCCATGCTTCATGCAACATGACATCGTTCATTTTTTCTCGTGCGTGGGTGGGTCGGGTCACTTCTGCAACTTCGTCAAGCAACTGAGGCTTCCTCTCGTCGTTTCGTCCAGTCTGTGGGTGACCGAAGACACGCGGCATCTGTACCCTATGGACGAAATCAGACATCAGTTCTCGCTGGCCGATCGCATCATCGCGAACTCGGAAATTGAGTGCGAGACGCTTGCGCGCATATTCGAGTTGCCGCGGAATAAATTCGTCTCCGTGCTCAACGGTGTCGAAGAGACTTTCTATACATCCATTTCTGGCGACCTGTTTCGCAAAGAGTTCGACATTCAGGAGCCTTTCGTTTTGAACGTCGGCAACATCGAGCCGCGCAAGAACCAGTTGTCGCTCGTCGCCGCAATGCAGGCCATACCCGACCGCAAGCTCGTCCTCGTGGGGCATCAGCGCGACCCGGACTACGCCCGGCGCTGCCTTGATCTCGGCGGAAATCAGATCGTCTACGCCGGCCCGCTGCCCCACGATTCGCCGCTCCTTCGCTCAGCGTACTCAGCGGCTGAAGTGTTTTGCCTGCCGAGCACACTCGAAACGCCGGGGCTTGCCGCACTCGAGGCCTACGCGGCGGCATGCCGTATTGCCATTACCGAGGTCGGCTCAACGTGCGAATACTTCGGCAACGACGTGGCCTACCTCGATCCATCCAATCCGGACAGTATCGTGAAGGCCATCAGCGAAGCCGCCGGCCTTCAGCGGGCGCCCGGAGCGCAGGCCCGCCAGCGGCGTCTCGACTGGAAATCGGTCGTGAGCCCGTTGAAGGACATCTACGTGCAGGCTATCGCACAGGCGCACAAGCAAAGCTGAAATTGACCGCAAAAAAAAACGAACCGGGGGGATTGCGCCCGCCGGCTCTCGCACATCTACCGCTTCAAACCGCCGAAGGCTCAATCAAACGTGAGAAGCCTGTTCCGTCCATCTGTCTCGCGAGGAGAATGGCGCGCTCGTACTGCTCGTCCAGCAACGAGGCCAGCCTCTTCTCGTCGCCGAGAAGACGATTCAGCGCCGCGGCCAAGTGCGCAAATTCCTTGTCTTCGAAATAGACGCCCGTATTACCCATGACCTCCCGGACGGCCGGAATGCCATAAGCGAATACCGGCAGCCCGGCGGCCATCGCTTCGAACACGGGCAGGCAGAAGCCCTCATCTTCACTCATCGACACATACGCCGTGGCAGACGCATAGACCGACGCCAGCTCGGCGTCATCGATGCTACCGAACCACTTCACCTTGCCTTCGGGAATGCGCAACTGCTCGACCTCGACCCAGTTAAGGTAATCGTGATAGGCCTTGTCCGCGCCGTGCCCAACGATCCAAAGCTCCGAAGACGCGTCGAGCTGCTGGTACGCCGTATAGAACTCCAGCAAATGCTCGATCTTCTTGTGGCTCTTAATACGCCCCACATACAGCAGTTTCGCGCCTTTCTTCACGCCGCCGGCGAATTCCCGGCGCGCCGGAATCGACTCAAGCAATTTCGGCGGAATCACGCGAATCTCGTTCACGTTCCAGACGTGATCATTCGCGTGCCTTGCGCGCGCCTCGCGCCTGGCGTTCTTTGCCGCGCTCTTCGCCTCCTTCACCTTCGGCTTCTGCGCAACGTCCATCATCGGCGTCGAATTTGCCGCTGCATCCGGGATTTTTCTCGGCGCCCGCGCGGCCGCGTCGAAGCTCTCAATCAGGCGCTTCGCGTTGTAGGTCGAATTGGTCGCGAGAATGTCGAAGCCGTGCATCGCTGACATCTGCTCAAGTGCTCTCGCGCATACCATGCTCAGTTCGGGATCGAAGACCTGGAGGCTTCTCGGCTCGGTGATGCCGTGGAAGTACCCGATGTTCTTCTCTACATCGAGTTCGACGATCCGCTCGAGATTCGGGTCGAAGGTCGAGTAGAAATAGAACACGTAGTCATCGTCCGTCGCGTCCTGAAACAAATGCTCGACGCGCGACACCACGTCGTTGAGAACAAGGTCGAAATTCTCCGCGTAGAGTTTCACCGACACGCCGTTCTGCCTCAGCATGCGGTACAGGCTCAGACACAACCCGCCGACGGCATCCCGCACGAAGATGTTGCGCGAAACGATGCGCACCGTCGACCGGGACGGCACAATAAACGGCAGCGAGGCGAACGCCGGCACGCTCAAGTCACGGTTCCAGGCAGCTCGGAACTCAGTGAGATCTTCTGCGGAAAGCAAGACGGGCGTCCTGTCCATGTAGACGATCGCGTTGGTGACGTTCGAGCGCAGCACCGCGATGATAAGGAGCCGCCGGTAATCTACCCGGTTCTCGTTCTGCCACGAGCCGATCATCTCTAGCTCGTCGATAGAGACAGACAGCTCGCCGCGCTTGAGCGCGAGACGGCCCGTCAGTTCGTCAGCCAGGTTTTCGGCCTTGAATTGCCACCAGCCGACATGGCCCTGCGGATGCACGGGGTTGTCGAGATCGTAGACGTCCATGACCAGCGAGACATCGGCCTTCTCCATCGCCCCGGAGCAGCGGAGCTGAAAGCTGGCCGCTTTTTTGTCGAACAAGACCTCCGTCGAGTCGAATTCGACGGAGGGAGAAACGTTAGCGCTTTCCATCTGACACCTTATCTTTAATCCTTGCGACAAACGACTGCGTCATTTCCACGTATCGCATTCCGTTCTTGATCGACGGCTCGATATGGCTGTTTTCGTGAAACTCGTTGAACGTCGAGATCATCACGAGATGAGGCGGCTTCGCGAGTTCCTCCACGAACTTCATCCCCTTCCCGTAGGTTTCGCCGTTCTCGCGATCCACGACCCGGTACTGATTGCCTTCGCGGACCTCGTCGTCGAGCGAGTGGTCGTCGTAACCAGGCGAAATCGTAGCGATTCGGTAGGTCATGCCAGCCTTCTCTGCTGAACGATAGGCCGCGGTCCACACCTTCTGCCAGTTCTTTTCCCCTGACAGTTCGAGCGGCGAGAACGGCGCGAACCCCTGGAAAAAGTTGAAGGTCAGCTTCGACTCCTCGGCGTCCTTGGGAAGGCGCAGGCTCAAGGCCAGATTCGCGAAGCCGCCAGAGACTGCGGCCAGCTCGGAGATGAACCGCCGATTGCCATCAAGTGCGCTGGACCAAAACCAGAACAGGACCGGCTTGCCCCCCAGTGAGAAATAGTTGGGATGAGACGCATAAAGCTTCTCGATGAGCTGGATGGTCTTCACCAGATCTTCCGAATCGTCAGTATACGGCGCGAGCTGGACGGCAAAACGCAGCCGGCTCTTGCGCTTGCGCGCGATGTCGAACACGTGCTGCAAGCCCATCAGTTCGATACCGTTGGCGCCGTTGGCGTCGACGTGCAGGTTGATGACGACGTAATCGAGCCCGATCTGCTCGAACAGATCCATGTGATACTGAATCGTCTGTCCCTTCGTGGAAGAGTAATACCCGAAGAGGGGCTTGTCCGAAACATAGCCCGAGCGCGTGTTGTCGTTCCAGTGCGCCGCACCGAACCCATCCCCGTACCAGACATAGTATTGCGCGCCGACAAGCGTCTCTCCCTCGGACACGACGAGTTCTTGCGGTCGTTTCGCCCTCGAGGTCTGCCACGTATCCACCAGCACCGCCTCGAGCTCGTCTGCGGCCTTCTTCCAGGTGTAGTTCGGGGCGACGCGCTGCCCGGCTTGCCCCATGCGGCGCGCGACGTCTGGATTGTTCTGCAGGAACGAGATCTTCTCAGCGAACGCGGAGGGGAACGGCGGCACGAGGAACGCGTAATCGGGATGACACGCTTCGACGTAGCCCCCCTGATTGACCGCGATAACCGGCTTACCTGCCGCCATCGCCTCGAGTACGACGATGCCGAAGGGCTCGTTCACTGGCGAAAACAAGAACGCACAAGCCCGTGCGAGAACGAGCTTCAGCTCCCAATTGCTAAGGCCCGACAGAAAGAAGACGCGGTCGTCGACCCCCAGCTTCGCCGCGACCTCAAGAAGGCGCGCCTTCTCTGGGCCCGAGCCAATCACGATCAGCTGGGCCTCGTCTGTCATCGCAATCGATTCGATCAGTAGGTTCACTCGCTTGTGAGACCACAGCTGGCTGATCGTGACGAACAGATTCGGATCGGTCGGCAAATCGATGAACGCGTCAGGATCCACGCCCGGGTAGACGATGTCCGTGACCGGCGAACCGTAGACGTCCTCGAGATACTTGGCGGTGTAGCCGCTATTCGCGACGATACGCTCGGGCTTCGCGGCCTTGTCCATCGCATCGATCGAGCTCAGATACGCCTCGTAGAGCGAATCGCCGATGCGGTCGTAGTTGTACTTGGGGTATATGTGCACATTGCGCGCCGCTTCCCGGCCAATGTGCTCGACGCTTTGTTCGAAACGCAAGTCGTGCAGGACGCGCAGCGGCTCGTGCGGATACCAGACCATCGGGTGCAGATCAATCAGATGCGTCGGCCAAAGATGGGGATGGTAGATGTCGTGCCGGCCAATCTCCTCCAGCCAGATTTTCGGCAGCAGGAGCGCGTTCAGCAACATCGAGTGCGGGCCGTCGAAATAAGGCGTCAACAACGAACGCTTGACCTGCTTGCCAATGCCATGCTCCGCCAGCAACTCCTCGTTGATGGCCGCGGCGTAGATGGTGATGTCGTGGTTGTGCTGCCAGTGGCGCAGGCACTCAACGACGTACCGCTCGGCCCCACCATACTTCTCGAGAAGTGGGATGATGATGGCCAGATCCATGCGAGGTGTCGCTGGCGCTTTATTCGTTGCCGCTTTTTTCGTTGCCACAGGACTTGCTTTCTTCTTCCTGACTATAGACATTAGGTTGTTCCTACACAGCATTGAGCATAGTGACGACCCCATTGCGACGCACGCAACCGGGGAACTCCGATACGAAGGAGTACGGGGGAAGCGGAAAGACGGTCCATCCCACTATGGCAGCCAGTCCAATGCGGCTGAATCCGATTACTCCAGCCGCCAAAAATCGACGAGAACTGGTCACCCCCATGCGTCGCGCGCGCCCCCGCACATGACGCCGATCGGTAGCGGGCTAATCTCTCGCCGCTGTGGGCTGTCGCACGAACCGGCATCAAGGAACTGAAAGCTATGACGGAGATGTCGTTCTTTAAAAAAATCAATTGCAACAATATTTTGCCATGACGGTAACAACGACGATTGGCCATACTCAGGAAACGTGTCAGCTTGCGCAGCAGCAAATTGACCGCCGCCTGTCCGGCGGGCAGCCGCCGCGCCCGGAGGTCGCGTGAATTCCGTTGAGTTCCGTCGGCCGAGCCGGAATGTTTCTACAATCGATGCTTCGAACCCGCCGCATTCCCGCCGGATGCGAAGCATCCGAAATAATCCGAGCTGCTCCACCGGCGACACGCCGACAGCAGCAGGCGTGAGCAGATGAATCATCTCATTATAACAAGACCACACGGCCAGCCACACTTGTCAGATGTCAGAACGCACGGTGTACGCGCTGCTGTTCCGGCAGGCGAATTGCCAGTCTCCTGTATCAGTGCGATCTCGTTGAATGCACTGTTCTGACGTGGGCTCGCCTGCTTTACCATGCTTGCGGAACATAAAGTGATAACAAGGTACAACGTTATCTCGGCACATCGCCTTTTTCAGCGACGAAAGTTTTTGCTCGAGTATGTGCCGCGGCAGCGCAGCCGGATACGGCACTGATCGATCTGGGGTTCCGCGATCTAAGTGCCGACACATCATCAGTACGTCTGATTCATCTCCAAAACCTGCACACAACGGCGCTGGTTCAAGCAACGGCAGGCGATCGAGCTGTGAAGCAGGACCGCGGTATCCAGTGCTGTTGGCTCAGGGGCAAACCGGCGACGCGCTGCATGAAGTGCTGTGTGTGCGGCCGGCTACTGCGGGCGATCGTTCGTCTGGGCCCTTGGTCCTGTATTTTTTTGCTCCCGTGGGTACGTTGCCGGTTCAACGTCATGCTCAACCTTTACGCGTGCGCCGCAGACGTGGCCGAAATGTGCGTTTACGTCCAGACCGGACCGCATCTTCGTCGGGTTAGAACATAGCGTAGAATGCCTTCTTCATACGCTCGTACTGCTTCGCGTATGCGGCCAAATCTGTGGGCGGGACGCGGCGTCTCGCACTTGCAGTCCTCCCTGCGCTTCAGACGGTGCCGCGCTGCGGCCTTCGTCCATGAAGTCTGGCCCTGCCACGCCGCTTGACGCTACCAAGGATGCCCAAGATAATGGCCTTCAACTTTTTGTCCGATATGCGCAGCTTGAGCGCGAGCCGGCAATGGGGCGAACCGGCTGTTCGCCGGTTCGCCACCCGCGGCACAACGCGGTGCTGCCATCATGAGTCTGAGACGCTGGGCCGAACTCATCGGGGTCGACTTGCATGCCTATCTGACGGACATTCCGAGTCGACTGCCAACTCACAGAGCCGGTGGCATTGCAACACGGCTGCCTTATCGGTGGCAGTCGACAATCGTTCCCGGTTAGCTTGCCTTCGCGGCACGGGGGCAGCTGTGCAGCTTGTCGGCTATGGCGTCGAGTTAGTCCTGACTGTAGACCGAGCCGTTGGGCGCCCTTGGAGGGGTACTGGCGCAACGGCGCGCGGGGTTCTCACAGACGCGGCGTTGCCAAGGGCTGTGCGTTTTGTCTGTGCCCTAGTAGGCAGTGAAGCTTCGACGCTACGGTGCGGCAATCGAATTCGGGTTGGCAGTGAAGCCGACCGGCGCCAACGCCGCGAGGGCATTGGTCATCCCAGCGAGCGACATCAAACGGCTGGGGCGTTCGACGAGCACACCCATGAACGACTGGTTGCCCGCTCCTTTGATGGAGTCGCCCACCAATTGGCCTGGCATCACCCAGCCGCCCACATCCGGCAGGCGCTCACCGGTGCTCCCCATGTTGGGAATCGAGCCGCGCCAGTCAGTGACGCGTTTGCGAGACAAGCGCTTACTGCTGCCTGGGCGCAGGCAGGCGACAAAACGGCGGCGGAGTTCACCGCACTGCTGAGCATAGGTAGCGCTGCAGATCATCTCGCTCGAGACGCACTTGGTTGGATCGTGTTGCACATGGGTTTCAGGTTGCTGGAGATCTGCTGCGGCGACCGCTTCCTCTCCAACCGCGTGAGCAACAAGCGACAGGCGGCGCTATGAGGATCCAGCGTGGCGGGCGAGCGCGCCGCAGCACGCAGGGTGTGGCTGAACGACTGCGCCATCGTCGACGGATAGCCGACGGCAGGGTAGCTGTCGGGCGCCGACTTACGGCCGCGACCGAGCGACCAAGTGGGCCCAATGCCGAGGCATACATTGTCCGTCCGTTAAATTTCACTGTCGGCCATATGGCTGAGGACGGATCTGTTGGTTTGCCGACTTTCACATCGCTCTCGCACCTCAAACCGGTGTTGTTGGGTTGTTTGAGAACTTCGATTGGTGTAATTGTGCACAAACCGTAGGTGATCGGGATGACTAAAGAAAACATTGCTGAAGTTGCCTATGTCGCCGGATTTTATGACCGCGAACATGATGGCGTGCGGCATTTCAGGTGGATCGCAAAATCTGGAGAGATAGTTCTGCCCGACATCGCGCATGGCCGAACCTCCTCAACATATATCGCATCCGTCGAACTTGGGTCACCAATCGATAATAAAGTCAGAATTATCTCTAACGGAACGACGATAATCGATGCACAAATCTCACCGGGCTGGAAAACGTTTAGGTTTCTAATAGAAAGACCTCAGGCCGGAGAGGTAAAAGTTAGGGTGGAGGCTGAAAGCTCATTTATTGAAGGAGGTCGCAACCTTGGTCTAATGGTTGGCGAACTTGAAATAGAATCCGCGGAAAAAAAATCGAGATTTTATGTTAACCGCCCTCGCCCTCCCGAATCCAAGAAAAAAGACAAGCCATATCTGAGCGCATATTACTATCTTTGGTACTTTACCCCCAATGGAAAACGGTCACGGACGGCGCTGAGCGGAAAGTGGGCGGAGGGATATGCACGTGCTTTACTTGAGCCGCCTCAATATCCTACTTTAGGCGAATACGTAATGAACGACCCGGAGGTGATTGAAACACATATCGACTGGGCTGCCGACCACGGAATTGATTGTTTTATTTGTAATTGGGAGGGAATGGTTGGTCATCGAAAATTTCTTTCGGAAAATTTGGTGCACATCCTTCAAGGGGGGCTTTCAAACGGCACGTTGTCAGGTGGTAAAATTCCATTCACGTCAAAGGATTCCACAGGTAATGGTTGGGATTCCGTTTCCCAAGGATGGGACAAAACTGGATATCCTATCTATAATCTGAATCGCATATACTTCTCTGTTCTGATCGAAAGCCGGTTGATTGTGAAACAGTGGCCTCCAAGAGCTAATAGCGAGGAGTGTATTCGAGCATTCACAGATGCCGTAATTTATATGGCCGAAAATTTTTTCGGATCCCCGAGATGGCAAAGGATCGATGGAAGGCCTGTCATTTATATATATGAGGTATTTTCTTGGAAGGGCGGCCTGTCCGATTTTTATGAATTCCGAGCGTCAGTCGATGAAGCTGTAAGGTCAATAGTTGATCCGGTAACAGGGAAACGATATACGGGATTGTATATCGTTGGTGATGCGCTATATCCATATGAGCAAGATCTGGACAGACTGCAAATCTTCGATGCAATAACGGGATATCAGCCATACCCGCCTTCCAGCTCATCGGCTGTGCACGAAGGAAGAAATGGATGGGAGTTCCGAGGGCAGGGACTCTTTACTTGTAGCGCTTTTGAAGAATATCATAGAAAATTTTACACATGGGCTAAAGAAAAATCGATCAATCTTATTCCGACCGTGATCCCAAAGTACAACGATCGAGCCGTCCGTGGGGCGCTTGATCATTACGCGTATCCTCCGATCTCCCGGAGCCCATATGACAACATATCCGATGCCAGGGCATGTGTTCTCTTTAAGAAAAATATTGAAGCGCAATTAAGATGGGTTACTCCTGATTCACCCATGCTTAATATCAATTCATGGAATGAGTGGTTTGAAGATACGTCAATCGAGCCGGTTGGATACACTACGGAGACAGGTTTGCCTGACTATCTGAATCAAGGCGAAAATATTGGGACTAGTACCAATCTCGGATTGGATCGGCGAGTGCCTGCCAAGGTAGTCACGTATGGTAACGATGGACATACTTGGATCGACACTCCGGATGATATAAGAGAAAAAGGAGTTGATATCACTCAGGGATTTGAATGGCCCGCGTACGGTTTCGATTATTTATATGCGCTGAGGGATTTTTTTGGGCTGACTTATGGTCGATAATTTTTCCATCGAACCGAATATAAAGAATTCAACTGATTGACGACAGGTGGAGAATCCTGTTTCTTTTTTCATCAGCTGTCGTATTGTAGATGACGCGCTTTCTTGGCGACGGTCTCTCCTGTGTAATAGCTCCATCATAGATCGCGTCGGCGCTGCGAATGCCTGGCCATGCCGTTCCGTAACCACTCATTCGTCATTGAGCTTGTTGAGCGGGTACGGACTGTTCTGCCGTTTCCCGTTCGGGTCTCGATACGATAGCGACAACGATACTGCGTTCGTGAACGAGGCCGTGTTCGACTTCTGCAAGGCGACGGTATCGAGCTGACCCGCTCACGCGCCTACAAAAAGAATGATCAAGCCTGGGTCGAGCAGAAGAACGGTGATTGTGCGACGGTTGGTCGGCTACGGCAAACTGAGAGGCATGGAAGATACCGAAACACTCGCGTCGCTCTATCGAACCTCGCGGCTGTACATCAACTATTTCCGGCCGTCATTCAAGCTGAAGTAGAAGACGCGCCACGGCGCGCACGTCATGCAATGCTACGAGCCACCGCTGACGCTGCTCGATGCCATGACGAGACGACGCAGGACAGTCGAGCACGTGTTCGGCACACACAAGCGCTGGATGGGTTCGACGCGCTGCCAGACGCGCGGGCTTGGTCCTGTTGCAGCCGAAATGAGTTTGCATGTGCTGGCAAGATTCTCGGATTCGCGAAGACGATGCGCGCAATGAAGCTGGCAGGCACGTGAACTCGCGCGCCGACGTTGTTCACCAGAAATGCACAATCACGTCATCCGCTTGCGTCGCGGTCCAAAGCAATCGTGCTCCCGGCAAGACTTCACCAACCGGCCGTTCTGCGCGTTTTTACACGGCCTCGGCCAAAGTATGACAGGCGGCAAGCTCAATCTAAACTGGCTGAACAGGACACCCGGTGACGCGATGCATGCGGAGCTCTGCACTGCTGGTCAGGACCTAGCCTCCGGAAGCGGGGGATCCTCTCGAAGCCAGTTCCTTGATTAGCTCCCTATTTTGGAACAAAGGCCACATTGATTAGATCGAACGCTTCGTGGCCGGTGATAGCTCGGCCGAGATCACCATGACCGCCTGCAGCGATTTCGTGACATTCATATCCGAGGCTCGACATAAACTCGATGTATTCGACCGGATGCACTCTACTTACGCGAGCTAGTTGTCCACGATGGATTTCGGACATGACGACTGGCTTAGTTTGCGCGATGTAATCTTTGCAGCTATTCAATACCATGTGTTCCGCGCCTTCTACATCGATTTTGATAAAATCGGCATGAATATCACCAACAAAATCTGTAAGTGGGGCGGTCGGAACTGTTACGCTTGCATGGTCCGGCAAACCAGTACCATCAAACGATAGGAATGCGCCGCCCCAATTGGGAGAGCCTGGTGCATAGATTAGCTGTGCCTGCCCTCTTTGGGAGGCCAAGGCAACGTTATGAATAATGCAGTGGTCAAATTGATTTTCCCTGACGGAACAAATAGCAGATTCGTGCAAAAAGGTCAGCGCCTCAAAGCCGATAACACGCCCCGTCGGACCAACGAGTTTAGAACATAATAGCGAAAAGAAGCCCAGATTTGCTCCGATATCGATCACGGAATTTCCTTTCTTCACATTCCGCATGACGAAATCCGTTTCATTTGGTTCAAAATCGCCATCGATAATGCACCACGAAACTGCGGTGTCCGCCGTATTTACCCAGATGCGGAACCCTAGCTTGTGTTCAACCATAACCCAGCGATCCTTAGCGGATACCAGATAGGGATGCTTGTCGAAGAATTCGGCTGACTCCATGAAGGCATCTGCAAGCGCTCTTATTGACGGGCAATGCAGTTTTTCTTCGATGACCTTTTCCGATTCAGGATCTCTATCCAACAAAATCCTGTACGCCCAAATGACTTGATCCCTTGTAAGCATAGATACCCCTCAGCGATTAGATGGCAGCGATAGCTCGCCCCGCAGAAACGTAATTTATTGTGACATAGGCGGCCTCTTGCTGATAGTACCTACACAAACTAACCTGCCTCGCCTAAACGCACCGGCTGCTCAACTTCGGACTGGAACCAGAATGCGTGCTCCCAGACAACGTCGATGACCACGCGATAAGTGCCAACACTGAGCCCGCTTGCGTCCAAGATCACGTCAACTACGACTGCAGCGCCAGGTGGCACATCGACGCCGCTGAGCTCGCCCCTGCCCTCCCGTATCACCTGATCGTCTGCTCCATAAAGCCTGACTCCAAGGCGGATGGGCTCATTCGCCGAGGCGATATTCCAGCCTTTCGTACCGTCATTACAAACAGAAATTCCACTGAACCTGATCTGCTCCCCATCAGATACACCAGGCGTCGAAACGGCAATGCTTGCCACATAGTTGTCTTGATCCCAGCGCGGAACCTTGTCATGATGCCGTTCCGACGCCGTTTTGAGCGACGGAGTCAGGTAAATGATTGACGCACTTCTGGAAAGTCGGTCCGAATCGGGCATTGACAACGGAACACCGCGTTTTACCTGGTCGATTAACGTCCTCGTCAACTGAACGTAGAAATCGCCATACTCCAACGTCGGCTCTATATTCGTGGTCTCAAAATATTCGTTCCAGCCATAGATTAAAATGTTTCCAGCTCCCGACTCCACTGCGCGAGAAAACTGAGAGAAAAGAGTCTTTCCGTCATCTCTATCAACGGTGGGCGCCAGTTGGGGAGTTCTGCGCATTAGGAGGTCATCGTAACCCGGCGCAATTGAGGCGAATCCGTTGACTTCCAGTGACTGATGCGTAGGCTGCCAAAACTGGACATAGTTGAGATCCTCAAGGATGTCTCGAATCGTTTTACGCTCACTTCGGTAGCCCTGGAAAAAGACATCAAACAGATGATTTAGTGTCGAGCTGTTCTGCTCAGAGATCCAATCATCCAGCTCTTGGAACGTTCCCCAAGTCGGCATCCAGACAGGAAAATAAACTCGCAGATCCGGGTATCGTGATGAAATTTTCGCTGCCTCGGCGCAGTCCGGACTAAAGCCGAATAAAATCGGTTTTTGAAATTCGTCACGCTTACACTTATCCAGCCAGCCTCGCGCATCGATTTCGGCGAGCATGTCCGAGAAGGAATCGGAGTAAGACTTTTGTTGATCGATGCGAACGTCTAGTAGAAAGGTGTAGCCGATGCCCAGTTCCAAGAGCCTCGGCATCATCGCGGCAATAGTGGACATCGTGGCGCTAAAGCACCAATCAGAAGTCGGCACAAGTTCAAAAACTATATAGTCGACCCCAGTCGAGGCCAACATCGCAGTTTGCCAATCAATGACCGCATCGTTCGCGGATTCATACCAGCCCACCACCGGCGTGTGTCGGACAGCGTGTTCGGACCACTTTTTCCCTGAGTACCAAGAGTAGAAGTACAAACCGAATTCTGGCACCACTTTTTGCATTAAAACTCCTTTGCCCCCTATTACGGAGCCGACGGTGAAGAGGACGTGAGACCCGTAGGTTCTCGGCAGCGCCAAGAAACGCTGTGCTGATGTAGTCACAGAGATGTAGTCATAGCCCGGTCGCAATGGACGGCAGATCTTCCTTCCGCTGGCCCGCAAACGCGGCTGCGCCGAGGTGCACAGCCGTTTCAGGGGGCAATCAAAATGCTCGGCGTCACGTATCGGACCGCACCTGCTTCAACCGTCAGTGTTATGAGTCGCGGTCCGCGGCAATGACTACGACATTCCCGTCCGTGATCGCTCGCAACGCGTCGAACGATTCAAAAATTATTCGGGTATGGGCAGGTGATCGGGCATTTCCACAATGTTCACCCACGCGCTGTCGAGAACTTGAAAGTCGCACGCGGAGCAGCGAAAGGCTTCCCAGCATGGAATTGGCTTCTCCAAGAGCTGGAACCCAGACTCCAAAACATTGCCGATCGATGCATAATGCGGCAGTGCCTTGTCACCGAACAACTTGGTTCGATCGATCGCGCTCATGCACGTGTACGCGTTGCCATCGCCGTCAACATTGATGCGGCGGCTGCCCGCACTGCAGTATATGGGTGCGTGCAGGTCCAGTTCGGAGCCATCTTCATCCCCCCAGTATGGCTTGTGTTCAAACTGATAGACCTCTTTGCGCCCAAGCTGCTCCACTAGCGCAGCAGCTTTTTTTGTCCAAACCTTCATCTGCTCGATCTGGCCCGGAGTGCGCTGAAGCATACTAATCTTCGCAGGAGTATATGGGTCAAATCTCAACTCGACCCGATGCTGCTCGCACCAGTCATAGACCCGCTGGGCATGCTCTAGGTGGGGAGGGTATAGCACCATCTCCACCTTCAGATTTCTGAAGCCGGCTTTGGCCAACCGCTCGAGCTTGGCAAAGTAGTCATCGAAGCTCGTTTGAGAAGGATGGAAACTGAACGTGAGTTCCTTGAATCTATCTAGCGCAACAAACTCAATGAACTTCTCCACCGAGAAAGACGGCCCGAGATTGGAGTGCATGACGAGCTCGATACTGCGATCGAGCAGCGAGATGAATTCTGGAAGAGCTTTGTAGAGGCTTGGCTCGCCGCCGGAAAGAAACAGTTCGGCCGGATTCAAGCGATTGAAGCTCTCCGCCCATTCCCGCGGCGACGTCTTCGAGATGGTACCGATCCGGTATTTGTCCGACTCCACTTCTTGCCAGCAGTATTCGCAGCTGTAATTGCAGTGCCATGTCACAAACCACTGGATCGACAGCGGAATGTGCCCGCTACGGTCCGTCGCGATCGCCAAACGCTCTTGGTTTGCACCAGACTGGTTGAGCTGCAGAAAATCGTAAAAATCTTTCCGCACCACAGCGGAAATCACTTCAAATTCGGTCGAAGATCGAAACGCCAGATAGCCATTTTCGATTGCATGGCGCGGCAGCATCACCGAGATCAATCGAGGACCTCCAGTAAGCAGGGCTGAAGTGACGGCTCCCCCGCAAAATTCGATACTTCCCCGTTGCTGCGTCGAATACGAGATGTCGACATACACCTGAGCGAGAACTTCGTTACTCTCGGCCACGCACAAAGCAATCTGTCCCGACACAGATAACGAAACATCGCTGATCGGAAAAATCCTCTTTGTTTTGCTCGCTGCGTCCATCGTGCATCCTGTGTTGGGTCCAAAGTGCCGATCCTTCCAGCCCTTTATTGAATTGAGTGCGTACACCTTGCCTCTCGTCCCTGTGTCGCGGAGCTTCACGCCTTCGCCAGAGACGGCTCCCAGGAATGGGCGAGTAGGCACGCCGCTAGTAGCTAGTATAATCGCGAGTTCACGCCGGTGGATGGTGTGGTGAACGCTCTGGATCGACACGTGCCGGTGTCACCCCGGATAATGGTACCTGGACGCGCTGCGGGGCTTGAGCGCCCCGCACTTTGATGCGGAAAAGTTCCAGGCCAACCTGTGGAGCAATACGCAAAAATCGTACGGCGCACAGTCTGCGGCGAATACGATTTGAGCGTCCGACGGAACCCAAACACGCTACCAGTTGACCGCCCCAAGAAATAAGCCTGTGACGAATACTCTGATGACACACGACAATATTGGCATCGCGAAGGGTGCTTACGCAGATGAATGGGATGCCGCTGCCGACGCGCCTTTCTGTTGGCTGTCGAGACAAGTGACGTTGGAAGTCAACGGCACGGGAATGCTCGTGATCGAAGGCGAATGCCCTGTGCCGCAAGGCACGGTCCGCATCACCACCCCTCAAAGCGCCTACACCGTCCCCCTAGCAGGCGGACATCAAGCCATCCAGGTGCCACTGGCGCATTCGCCCGATGCGCACCGCGTGACACTTGAGTTCGGCGCTGCGGCCGACGTTCCCGCCGACACTCGCGAACTCTGCTTCAAGGCTCGAAACATCCACCTGAGGGACTGCGCGGCGTCTACAACCGCAGCAACCAATGCGGGGCTCGTGGCGGACCGCGGTCTCCTCGAAGGTAATGTCAGCGTCACCTTCGCGAATGGCTGGCTGCGCCTGAACGCTCGCAAAACGGCCGCTGGTCGCCTGCACGTTAGCGGCATTCTGGTGCCGCCTCTGCACGCGCAGACGGGCCTTGAGCTGGTGGTGAACAGACGCCCCGTGTCTGGCATGACCTACGGTCTCTTCAATCCCGACTACGCGTTCCTAGGCAACGTCGCTTTCGAGGGCGAAATCGACCTTGCTCCCTACCGCGGTCAGCGCGAGCTGCGAATCGGCAGCATCGTTTCCGCTCAGTCGGAACCTGCTACGCCGTGGCATCAGGACTGGATCTACCCGCTCGACCCGCCGAACTTGCCAGTGCCCGGCAGCGAGAATATGCGTCGGATTGGATCGGGCGAGGTGGAGTGGTTCTTGCTGTCAGGCGCTACCTTCATCGGCAAGCTCGACGAGGTTCTTTCCCGCTACGGATCTGCTCCGCCTAGCACGTTTGACGTGCTCGATTGGGGATGCGGCTGTGGCAGGCTCACCCGCCATTTGCTTAGCCGAGGATTCAACGTCGTCGGGATCGACATCGACGAAACCAACATCGCGTGGTGCCGCGAAAACCTTCCGGCCGGCGATTTCAGGCTTGTGAGCCCCGACCTGCCGACATCGTTGCCGTCGGAATGCTTCGACCTTGTTGTCGGGCATTCCATCTTTACGCACCTGGCAGAGCTCGACCAGTTTCTCTGGCTCTGCGAGATCAACCGGGTGCTGAAGCCGGGCGGCTTGGCTGTCGTGACGGTGATGGCGAACTTCTCGGCCGCCATCGATCTGTTCACACCCCACGCATTTCATAAGCTTTCGGCAGATGGATTTCTCGACGTCGGCTGGCAGCAGGACGGCGTAGACACTCAGCGCCCAGGCTACTACCGCCGTATTTTCCATACTATCGACTACGTCCGGAGGCGCTGGTCTTCCTTCCTCGACATCGCGGCCATTCTCGAAGGGTATTCCGACCATCAGGCGGCAATCGTCCTCCGCAAAAGGCCATAACCGGCGACCGCGATTTCCCCATTTCAGGGCCCTCCGGGAGAACTGAGGTGGGACCCATATGTCGGGCCAGTTCATCGGCGAATTGATATGTAAAATCAGCGTGTAGAGTTCCGCTCAAGAAGGGAGGATCAGGCGCACGAGTCCGTTCACGACGGACAGTGACGAACCGGCGCGGCAGTGTCACTCGAACTCTCTGCCGCGCAGTGGAAGATTGCGCTTTACGACGGACAGCGCGAACGGCCGGCCGGGCACGGAGGCGCAGCTCCAGGCCCCCGTCTGACTGCAGGCGGTGCTGGGCCTGATCGACCGGCACAACGACAGATGGTCGCTCCATGCGCGGGCGTGCGCATCCTCGTCAACTACGAAGCCGGCTAGGACGCGTTCTGGATCTGCCGCACCCTGCAGGCTCGCGGCATCGAGTGTTACGTCATCGATCCGAGGAGCACTCCGGTCGAGCGCCATCGGCGACGCGCGAAGACCGGCCGGTTCGATGCAATCAAGGTGGTGGTCAATCTGCGTGGCGAGCATGACCGCTTGCACGTGGTGCACGTGCCGTCGCCCCAGGACGAAGGGTCGCGGCAGCTGATGCGCGATCGCGGGAAACTGCAGAAGGAAGTGCTGCAGCATCGAGCGGGTGCACAAACTGCTGGCCACGCTTGGCTGCTGGAAGGCGGTCGCCCGCAATACCGTGCGGTTAGGGGCAGAAGCGAACAGCGTCTAGGTTACGCCACAACGCGCCGACATAGGTACTGAACGGGCGAGCTACATGATTTCAGCGCATACTGCGCGCTCTGGCATGAGAAGCGTCAGGCGCCCGCGTTCTACCGGCGGGCCGTTTGTCGACGAGAGCAAGCTTCCCAGCAATATCTTCCCGCCCTGACAATCGAGGCTTTGACCAGCCACGCCCGGTATGGTTCGTGCGCCCGGTATGATTCGTGCACCCAGTTGCCCATGATCAGTTGGTGGGTACCGCGTCATGGACAAGATACTCGTGTTGGGTTTATTAACGGGACAGATCGGCTATGGTTCAGCGCGACGCCGATGTTAAACTAGCCGTCGCCTTCGCTTGGTGTCAGACCAACTAGGCGTGCGACAAGAAACAACATAAAGACTTGGGGGATTCATGGACAACATCGCCGAAATGAAAATACCCCGCTTTGGCATTTATTATTATCCTTGGTATAGTGCAGCGCGATGGCGCCAGCATCCGCGCCGCCACACCCCACGGATAGGCGAATATCACTCCGGAGACGAAAAGCTCGTCGCCCATCACGCGAAGCAATTGCAGGCGCTCGGAGTCGATTTTATCGTCATCGAGGCGCTACTCGAAACCGACTGGAATTTCGAGGAGACTTTCGCCGCCACGCTGCAGCTCTGCCGGACCCTAAAAGCGCATCAAATAGAATTTACGTTCCTCGTCGACACGTTCGGCGGGGTCTATCGCGAAGAACTGATCGACCAGTTTTCCTCCCTAGTGGACATGCTGAGGGAAAAATCGCTGATCTCCGATAATCACAAGTTACCCCTTTACTTCTTCTCCCCTCAATTACCGCTGGCCACAGATCTGACAGACAGGTTCGACGATAGCTTCGAGTGTTATTTTCCGATTTTCATCCCCGACTGGAACTACCCCAACGCACAACGTTTGGAAGCGCTGGCGCGTCTAGGCTACATCCCGTTTTGGACCCAGACAGACAGGATGTTTGCCTTGCATGGCCATGCCTCAGTTGTTCCAGGCTACGACGATCTGCTGCTCGCCCGTGACCCACAGCTTGCGCCAGTCGTCCCGCGCGAGGACGGACTGACGCTCGTCGAGCAGTTCAGGCGCGCGGTCGAAACAGGTGCAGACAACGTCCTTATCTATGGCTGGAACGAGTACTTCGAGACCACTACGATCGAGCCCACGCTCGAATACGGCGACTTCTACCTGGAGCTCACCCGCGAACTGATTGCGCAAGTCCGGCAGGGCCTGCCCATCCAGCTGCCCGCAGATATCGGGCAGCCCCGGCCAGCCGCTCCGGTCTATCTATCGCCAGAGCTCGAACTCGCGGCCCGGCGCCATCCCGACGGTGTCCCGAGGTGGGACCAGGACGACCACGTAGCCGACCTGGACGCTCCATCGGCCGCCGCGGTCGAGCAGGGTCACGCATTCTATCGCGATGTACTCGTCACCAATACCGGCATGAAGCCTTGGCGCATTGCTACCATGACACATGCCATCCGGCTCGGTATCCGCCTGCGTGCTCCCACCGGCGAAGTCGTCCGTGAAGGCCGCGCAGAACTCGGCACCCACGACATCCTTCCAAAACACAGCGTCAGAACCGACCTAGGGATTGAAGTGACCGGACTCCAGCAGGGAACGTATCAGGCGGAAATCGACGTCGTCTGGGAGGGGAAATTCTGGTTCGGATCCACACAATGCCGCACGCTCACCATCTAAAACGCAACATACCATCACCGATTCGATGCTGACCGTTGAAGATGTGATTGCTGCCTATGATTTCCTCCGAGGACGAGAGACCGAAGACGAAACCGTGGTTGAACACAATCGCGATAGTGCCCCCGGAGGAGAAACACTGCGGAATATCTTTTTTGAATCCGCGGAACACCGTAAAACCAATGAAAAACCGGGAACGCCCGCCGTCATCCATCTGCATGCTCCGAAGACAGCGTGTTCGACGATCGACCGCGTGCTGGTCGAGAATTGCCAAGCCAAAAGCACATACAACTACCATGACCATTTTCTGGGTCATGGACAGATGTCCGACTTTGTCCAGCTCGACGAAGAGTTCGCCATAAGATCGATCTGTTCGTTGGACACGCCCGGCATGGCGTACATAAATTTCTGCGCGAAAACTACATTTATGCACTCTGATTGCACAAGTACTATTCCCGGATACAGAGCCTTTTCTGCTACATGGAAAGGACTCCCGGACACGAATTCCACAAACGCGCGGCGGGGCACTCATTCTGCGAACTCCCGGAGCAATACGAAATTTGCCTGCACGTGCTTTTCGACAACGCCTAGGTCTTGCAGATCTCGGGGTCCTCGCCGCTGCACGGCTCGGTCGGCTATGAACAGGCTTCGCGTGCCGCGTCGACTTCAGACAACACGATTTGGACTAACCGAAAATGTGGCCGAACTGTTCAGACGCATGACCGAACGTGGCATCATCCAGCTTGTTCCTGACTACCGGGGAAAACTCTGCGACAAATCCGTAGCCTTCCGACGTAATTGCTCAGCTACCCGAACGGCAGAGGACGATTCTGGACCGATACGCGCACTACGACTAAAACTTTTTTGACATTTACTCCACCTATCTATGCCGTTGCGAAGCGACGGTATCTCCCCTGAGAGGCAACAGTTCCTTATCTCTAAAGGCCCACCGCTATCCCATTCATGAAAGCACGACTGTTTAAAATCTCCCTAGCAAAAATCCTGATACTTCAGGCATGCTTTTTATTCGTTACATCTGGCCTGACGGCAAATAATCTGGCCAATGCGGCCACGATCGCTGTCAAGGGCCATTCGGCTGAAGCCATCGAGCCCCTCGTCGGAGCTTACTATTACGGCTGGTACGATAAAGACCGCTGGCAATCAACTGCGGCAACCTTCACGCCGCGCCTCGGCCAGTACAAGAGTCTGAACGCGTCGGTGATCGATCAGCATATCGACCAGGCCAAGGAGGCCGGCGTCGATTTTCTGATGATGTCGTGGGTCGGCCAGGTCGATCCACGCGTTGGCGAGACCATCGGTCTCGTGCAGAAGGAATCGGAGAAGAAAGGAATGCACTTCGCCATTCTGTATGACACGGCGATCGCGCTTCGCTCTTCACCCGAACTCATCGATTTCGCCAGCAAGATGCCGGACGGAATGACCCAAGGCGATCGTTTCGTCTCCGACATTCTGCAATTGACCAATACGTATGCGAAATCGCCGGCTTATCAAAAGCAGGACGGCTGCCCCGTCATCGGCATCTATCTGACGCGCAATCTCGTGAATCAGGAGCCGGCTTTTGAGAAGTTGTTCTCGGAACTCAAGAAGCGCAACGAATGCGTCAATCTGGTCGCGGATGTCGTTTTCTGGAATCTCTCGCAGCGCCCGCTCGCACATAACAAGGGCAGTGCTGAAGAGCAATGGTCGTGGCTTGGCCGTTATTTCAAGGCGGTGACCGGCTACAACATGTATTCCGACGACACGAAGCTTTACGCGAGCGCATCGGACAAAGCCCGCCGCCCGCTCGACAAGGCATTCCTGGAGTCGACCAGCAATGAATATGACGCATGGGAAAAGATGGCGACCGCGCACGGTATGAGGTTGTATCCCTCGGTATTTCCGGGCTACGACGACAGAAAGCTGCGCGGATACCAGCGCCCCTATTTCGCGCGCTCGCCCGAATTCTATGCGGCGTTCTGGAAAACTGTCAAACAGCATCAGGATAAGGGGACGATTTACTTCATCACCAGCTTCAACGAGTGGCATGAAGGCACGGAAATCGAACCGAGCGTCGAAGACAAGGGCGACTTCATCAAGTTCACACGGCGGAACATCTCCGATCTGAAGCAGACCTTCAGCCTCAAAGCGGGCGCCGCGAAGCGATAAGCCGACGCCGCGTTCATTCGAACCGCGAGCGGGACATCGAACCAAAAGAAGACGGGAGCTTGCCAACAGCCCCCGTTCCCGCTTCGATCGCTCGATCAGGCCGCTGCCACTTCGCGGTACAGCTCGCTGTAGGCGCGGCCGAGCGCTTCACCCGAGAACAGCTGATCGTAGCGGCGCCGAGCCGCGATTCCCATCGCCACTCTCAAAGGCTTGTCGCTTGCGAGCCGATTCATCGCATCGGCGAGCATCTCCTGCTGACACGGTTCGACGACAAAGCCCGTCACTCCGGGCTCACTTAGGTAGGAAGTTCCCGTGCCGATTTCGCAGCACACCATCGGCTTCCCCAGCATCGCCGCTTCGAACAGCACCATGCCGAACGTTCGGAGCGCAAACGCGAGGGCAGCACCATCGCGCGACAGCCATTCATCAGCGCGACCTTTTCCTCATGCGTGACCTGCCCGGCAAACACGACGTTGCTCGCGCCATGCTCACGCGCCAAGGCGGCGAGCCACTCGCGCCCCGGTCGCGAACCCGCGGTGACGATTTTCGCCTGCACGTGGCGCGCGGCCTCGACGAGCGTATGCAGCCCCTTGTAGTAGCGCAACACGCCGAGCGCCAGAAAATAAGGCCCGCCCGGCGCGAGACCGAGCCGGCTCTCGAGCTTGCGCTGCGCGTCGGCCGGCTGCGGCTGCTCGTCGCGATAATCGATGATGCCGAGCGGAATCGTCTTCAGCCGCTCTTTCGACACGCAGGCGGCGAGCGTCTCGCTGGTCTGTGCATAGGCTGGCGATGTCGTGACCACCGCGGACATGCTGCGCAGCCTACGCCGCATCAGCGGTCAATACCCGGCGCCGAGCAGCTTCTGCCGAACGATGTCGGAGTGATACGTCATCACCGTCGGCTTGTTCGTACGCCCGAGCAGATGCAAGTCGTCGGCGAGCCCCGGCTCGACATGGCCGACGCGGATGCCACGCTGGAACACCGCGAAACCCGCGCAGAACGCAGTCGTCGTATCGCCCTGCACGATCATCCAGTCGGAACGCGTTTCGTCGAGCGCGGCGATCAGCCGCGACGCGAGCGCCAAAGTCGTTGCCTGTTCATTGACTAATAATTTCTGACTGCGCAAGACCGGCAGTGGTGCAACGTCCAAAAACTCAACGCTTTGCCCATCAGGCAAAAACGAACTTCTTGTCGAGCCGATATTTGATGACGTAACCAATCACCAGCCCAATTACGCCACCCGAAAAGCGAGCAGGCTCGGAGTGATAAATCGCATCTGCGCCGAATTCGAAGCCCCAGAAAATGGCGGTAGTTGCGAGCCCCATCACCGTGTATAACAGAAAACTCTGTATGCCGTGCGACAGATTGCGATGGCGATAGCGAAAGATCCAGATCTTATCGAGCGCAAACTTCACCACGAGCCCGACCCCCGTCCCCACGAAAACGGATATCGGCACGCTGAACGCTGCGGAATAGACCATCAGCGAAAGCTTCTGAAAGCCGATATTTGAGAGGATCGAAAGTCCCGCGAATAACGAATAAAAAATAACGAGACGCGACGCGCTCATCGGAGTGGCAGATGTGCTCACGAAAGGGACCACCGTTGTCAGAGAAGGCGAAAAGAACGTCCGCCGGGCGGCATGCGGCGCACTAAAGCGACAGACGCTTGAACACGCGGCCTGGGACGGAGCGGATGATCAGCATGATGGCCGACCAGAACCACGGCGTATAAACGACATCCCTGCCCTTCTCCACCGCTCGCACAATATCGCCGGCGACCTTGTCCGGCGTCGCCACGAGCGGCCCCGGCAATGGCAATCCCGCCGTCATCGGGGTCGCGACGAAGCCCGGCTTGATCGTCACGACATGCGCGCCAACCTTGAACAGGCGCACCCGCAAGCCCTCACAAAAGGCCGACAACGCCGCTTTCGCGCTGCCGTACAGATAGTTCGACTGGCGTCCGCGATCGCCGGCAACCGACGAAATCACCGCAATCGTGCCACGGCGCTGCGCTTCGATCACGTTCGCAACGCGCGTCAGCAACGCGATCACCGACACCGCGTTGGTGTTGAACTCGCGCACCGCAACGTCGGCGTTGTGCTGGCAAACCTGCTGGTCCGGCAAAGTCCCGGGCGCGACCAGCACGATGTCCAGCGCGCCGAGTTCGACGGCGCAGCGCTGCAGCATGGCCGCGTGCTCGCCAAGCTGGTCGATGTCCATCTGCTGGCACAGTACGGTCTGTGCGCCACGTGCCTTCAGGTCGTCCGCGACCTGCTGCAAGCGCTCCGCATTACGCGCGACGAGAAAAAACCGTGCGCCTTCTTTGACCCACTGACGCGCACAGGCCATAGCGATCGCCGAAGTGGCACCTACGATAACGATATTCTTCATACTCGAGTCGTTCGTTCCCAAAAGCTCGACAGCAAAGCCGGATCGCGCAGCGCTTCGACCTGCTGCCACTGCGGATAGCCGGCGCGAAAATCCTCGCCCGACATATGAGCGTCCTTCGCCGGATACATGCGGCCACCGCTCTCGCGCACGATCGCATCAAGCCGCTCGAACAGCTTGCGATTCGAGGCGTCGCGCTGCGGAAAATCGAGGGCAAGCGACGTCCCTTCCAATGGAAAAGACAGCAAGCCCGGCGATTGCAGATCGCCGCAGCGCTTCAGCACCGCGAGTATCGAGCCAGTGCCGCTGCGGGCGATCGCGTCGAGAATCGCGCGGGTGGCATCTCGTGCGACCGGCGCCGGCATCACGCATTGATACTGCTGGAAACCCGCTCGACCGTAAATGCGATTCCATTCGAGCAGGCTGTCGAGCGGGTAAAAGTAAGCATCGTAGCTGACCGTCGAGCGCACCGCGTCCGCACGTTGCCGTCGGTAGTACAGCTCGTTGAAGGCGCGCAGGGTCAGCCGGTTGAACACGGGTATCGGCGACGTGAACGGCACCGTGCGGGTCTTGCGGCGTTCGACGTCGAGCCCTCCGCCCGTCGCATGATCGGCCACCATGAAAATGCCTCTGCCCAGCGCGGCATCGCGGCTCTGACAGTCGACCCAGGCCACGCTGTATTCATGCAGCGCATCGAGCCGCTCGGACAGCGCGAAGAATTCGTCGAGATTGGCAAAGCGGATGCTGATCACGTCGAGCAGGCTCGATTTGATCGGCATCAACTGAATCTCTGCCCAGATGATCAGCCCGGTCATGCCGAGGCCGCCGATCGTCGCCGCAAAGAACTCGGCGTGCGTGTCAGGTGCGCATTCGAACTGCGAGCCATCGCTGCGCAGCAGACCAAACCGCAGCACATGACGGCCAAACGTGCCGCGCACGTGATGGTTCTTGCCGTGTACGTCGTTGGCGATCGCGCCGCCCAGGGTGGCGTATTTGGTGCCTGGCGTGACCGGCAACATCCAGCCGCGCGGGATCGCCACTTCAAGGATCTGCCCGAGCATCATGCCGGGCTCGGCGCGCAAAATCCCATTCTGCCAGTCGGCCGAAATCAGCCGGTCCATCGGCAGCGTCTGGATCACGTGCCCCGAGGAGGCGAGACAACTGTCGCCATAACTGCGTCCATTGCCGAATGCGAGCGTCGTGCGCTGCTCGTTGCCCACCTTGCGCCAGACCGAGTCGGCTGCATCGCGCCACGCGATCGGATGCGCATCTTGTGGCGCGTACGGATAGCGCCCCCAGGAGTGAACTTTCGGCATCGGCTAGATCGCCATCCAGAAAACAATGCCGCACAGCGCGAAGATCAGCCAACTACTGCGGTCCTTCGCCGCGAATACGATCGGATCGTCATGCATCTGCCCGCGATGCGCGATGATCCACGCCCGGCTCACCCAGTAAAGCAGCAACGGACAGGCAATCCAGATGAACTGCGGATGCCGGTACAGGCTCGTGGTATTGGCGTCCTGGATGTAGAGGGCGAGAACCAGTACGGAAAGATAGCCCGAGGCCGCCCCAAGCGACGAGATCAGCGAAAGATCGCCGGACACATAGCCTCGGCCGCGCGACTTCACGAGGCCGCGCTCCTGCAGCGCATGCAGTTCCGCATAGCGCTTGACGAGCGCGAGGCTAAGAAAAATGAACATCGAAAACGCGAGCAGCCAGAATGTGAGTTTGGCATCGATCGCGGCCGCGCCGGCGATGA
This sequence comes from Paraburkholderia sp. BR10923, assembly GCF_040948765.1. Lineage (NCBI taxonomy): Bacteria > Pseudomonadati > Pseudomonadota > Betaproteobacteria > Burkholderiales > Burkholderiaceae > Paraburkholderia > Paraburkholderia sp. BR10923. The sequence continues at coordinate 128,742 of NZ_JBFPKO010000004.1, forward strand.
TTCGCGTCGTATAGAGCAAGGCCAATACGACCACGTCCATCATGACCTGGCGCTTGAGATAAAGCGAATAGGCGAGCGTGAGTATGTAATACCCCAGCAGTACCAGCGCGAATTCGTGCGGCAGGCAGAACCACCCAATCGCCCCGCCCAGCACGAGCAGCACAGGAAAAAGCGCCGCGCCCCAGGCGAGCGGCAAGGAGCCGGAAGCGAGCGGGCGTTTGCGCTTTGTAGGGTGATGACGATCGTCGTCGAGATCGAGCAGGTCATTGAGCAGATAGACGCTCGACGCGCACATGCCGAACGCGAGAAAGGCCAGCACCGCTGACAGCAGGAGCGCGGAATCCGACGCTCGATGCGCCGCCAGCAGCGGAACGAAGATCAGCAGATTCTTGAGCCACTGATGCAGCCGCAGCGACTTTGCCCACGTCTTCGACAACTTGGAGCGTCCATCGATAACGCGCGCGACGTTGCCCTGCTTGCGCGCCGCGCGCTCCACACCATTCGACGGATTGACGACATACGCGCGCTCGGCGGCCGCCCAAACAGCCACGTCGTCATGCGAATTGCCCGCGTAGTCGAAACCTTTCTCGCCGAACTCGGCGACCAGTTTGTCGCGCTTGCGATGCGCGGACAGGTTGGTCAGGCCATCGGTCGCGAAGGTCTTGTCGAAGAACCCCAAGTGCTCGGCAATCGCATTCGCGTAGCGCTCGTGGCTCGCGGTGGCGAGGACGAGCGTGCGCCCCGCGGCTCGCTCCTCCTTAAGCCACTCGATGACCGCGGCGTCGTAAGGCAGAACCGTGACGTCGATATTGGTGGCCGCGGCGAGGCGCGCTTTAAGCCCGGCTTTACCCTCACGCACGAGCCACAGAAGCGGCTCATAGAAACGATGCGGGGCGGAACGGGTAAAAGCAAAGCCGCACTCAATCAGCACGTCCGAACGAATGAGCGTTCCGTCGAGGTCGACGACGAGAGGTTTGCTGCTCATTCCGTCGGCCGCCGCTGCGTGGAAATAGGGTGAGAAACCATTGGAGATCGTGGAAACGTAACTTTGCAAAGTTGAGACTGGACGCGACATGCGGCGCACCCTGTCCGCATTGGCGCAAGTATTACAACATCCGATGTGCGCGGCGGCTCCGCACCCATCTTTCAACAGAAGAAAGCGAAAAAATAAAGCTTCAGGAAGACAATACTTGTTCATACAGCGATTTATATGCGCTTCCCAACGCTGGCCCCGAAAATAACCGCTCATACCGCTCCCGCGCCGCCGCCCCCATCGCGCGCGCGAGCGGTTCGTCGAGCGCAAGCCGGTTGATCGCGGCGACGAGCGGCTCCGGCGCCTCGGGCGGCACGACAAAACCCGTCACCCCGTCCTCGTTCACGAACGATGTTCCGGACCCCACCTCACAGCACACCATCGGCTTGCCGAACATCGCCGCTTCGACCAGCACCATCCCGAACGCTTCGGAGCGCAAGTGCGACGGCAGCACCATGGCGCGACAGCCCTTGAGCAGGGCGACCTTTTCCTCATGCGAAACCTGCCCGGCGAACACGACGTTGCCCGCGCCATGCTCGCGCGCCAGCGCGGCGAGCCGCTCGCGCTCCGGTCCCGAGCCCGCGATGACGATCTTCGCCTGCACGTGACGCGCGGCCTCGACGAGCGTATGCAGGCCCTTGTAGTAGCGCAACACGCCGAGCGCCAGGAAATAAGTCTCGCCCGGCGCGAGACCGAGCCGGCTCTCGAGCTTGCGCCGCGCATCGGCCGGCTGGGGCGTGTCGCGATAGTCGATGATCCCCAGCGGAATCGTCTTCAGCCGCTCCTTCGACACGCACGCGGCGAGCGTCTCGCTGGTCCGCGCATAGGCCGGCGACGTCGCGACCACCGCGGACATGCTGCGCAGCGTGCGCCGCATCAGCGGCCCATAGACAGTGCCGAGCAGCTTCTGCCGCACGATGTCGGAGTGGTACGTCATCACCGTCGGCTTCTTGGTGCGTCCGAGCAGATGCAAGACGTCGGCGAACGGCCACGGGAAGTGAAAATGCACGACGTCGGCCCAGTCGGCCATCTCGCGATACCTGATCACCGAGCACGGCCCGCCGAGATCGCACGATGCCGGCGCGGCCCACGATTTCTCGCGGATCACCTGCCCTTCGGGACGCTCGACCACGGTCGGCGTCGGGCTCGGCGACAGGGTCAGGATGCGCGGTTCGACGCCGCGCTTGCGCGTCGCCAGCGCAATCTGGCGGATCGCTTCCTGCAGGCCGCCGGGCGGGTCCGGGAAGTAGGTGCGGTACACATGAACGACCCTCACGTGCGCACCTCCGCACCGTGTGGCTGCGCGCTGCCGCCGCCCGCTTGCGGGTAGCGGAAAGTAATCGCCAGCATCTTGTCCAGCCGCGCTTCCCACGTATTCTCGCCGACCGCCGCGCGCGCTTCGTCCGCGCTCAGCTTGCCGCGTGCAAGCTGCTTGTCGATCGCAGCGATGAACGCTTCCGCATCGCCGCCCACCTCGAGCCCCGCGCGCGGTTCCTTCGCGAAATCGAGCGGCGTCGACACAACCGGCAAACCGGCCGCCAGATATTCGTAGAACTTCATCGGAAACATCGAGTGCGTGTATTCGTTGATCAGCGTCGGCAGCACCCCGACCCGCATGCCGCGCAAATACTGCGGCAGCGCGCGATACGGCCGGTAGCCGAGCAGATGCACGTTCGGCAGACGCTTGAGCTGCGCGAGCAGGTCGCTGCGCTGCCCTTCGCGCTCCTCGCCGATGATCACCCATTGCCACCCCGGGCGCGCCTGCGCGGTCTGCAGCAGCAGCGGCAGGTCGACCTTGAAGTCCGACAGCACGCCGTGGTACACGAGCCGCGGCTCGTCGATCGCGGCGAGCTCGGCGGGCAGCGAGCCGTCTTCGCGCGCCGTGCCGAAGTGCGCGTCATCGACGACGTTGCCGAAGAAATGCGTATTCGGGTTGAACGGCAGACATACGTCCTTCAGCGACTGCGCGGTCGTAAACACCGCCTCGCAGCGGCCGAGCAGATCCTGCTGGGCATTGCGGAACGCGTCGACGTCGACACCGGGAATCGCCGCGATATCGTCGACACAGTGGTAAACCAACGGCCCGCGCCGCAGCGTCGCGATCGCATCGAGCATGTACGGGTGGTAGGTCCACACGACCGGCTTGTCGTAGCGACGCGACCTCGCGAAGCGGTTCACCGAACAGCGCAGCATCGCCTGATTCAGCGAGCGCACGAACGGCAGATGATGCCCGGCCGGCACCATCAGCGGCGACAGCACCCAGATGTTGTCGGCGCGGCGCGGCGGACCGAGCACGAGCGACTGCACGCCGCGCCACAGGCGCCGCCACAGTCGCGACCAGTCGCGGCCGCTGGCCACTTTCGGCGAACGGAAGCCGACGCTTTCCACATACAGGATCCGCCAGCCGCGCGCGGCGAGGATACTAGCGGTGTGCTGCTTGTTGGTCCAGTACGGCTCGTCCCAGTCGGCGGTCGAAAACAGCACGCAGTCTTGCGGGGGAAGCACGGGGTTCTTGCCGTCAGCCAACGAACACCTCGACCGGTCGGCCGCGCAGGCTGTCGACGATGCGCCGCGACGCCAGCCCGTCGCCGTACGGATTCGCGCGATCGCGCAGCGCGGCGCGCCGCGCCGGATCGTCGAGCCAGCCGATTACCGCGCTTTCGATGCTAGCTGCGCTCTGGCCCGCGAGTGTCGCGAAGCCGGCATCGACACCTTCGCGGCGCTCGGTGTGATTGCGCATCACGACGACCGGCACGCCGAAGGTCGGCGCTTCCTCCTGGATGCCGCCCGAATCGCTGACCACGACGGCGCTGCCGCTGATCAGGTAAAGGCTCGTCGGATAGTCGACCGGCTCGATCAGCGCGAGATTCGGAATGCCATCGAGCTCGCGATGCACGGGCTCGCGCACGGCCGGGTTCAGATGCACGGGGAACACCCAGCGGTATTCGCTATAGCGCTGACACAAATCGCGCAGCACGCGGCAGATGTCCTGCAGCACGTCGCCGAAATTCTCGCGCCGATGGCATGTCACGAGCACGTGCTGCTGCTGCGCGCCATGCCATGCGGGCAGCGGACTCGTCGGCGGCGTGACGCTCCAGCTCGCGCGCACTTCGCCGATCGCATCGACGACCGTGTTGCCGGTCACGACGATCTTCGCGGCCGCGACACCTTCGACAAGCAGGCTGTCGCGCGCGCGCGAGGTCGGCGCGAAGTGCAGCGTCGCGATGCGGCCGAGCAGGCTGCGATTCGCTTCCTCGGGAAACGGACTCGTGAGATCGCCGGTGCGCAGCCCCGCCTCGACGTGGCCGACGCGGATGCCACGGTGGAACGCCGCGAAGCCCGCGCAAAACGCGGTCGTCGTGTCGCCCTGCACGATCACCCAGTCGGGACGCACTTCGTCGAGCGCGCGATCGAGCGCGGCGATCAGGCGCGACGCGAGCGCGTTCAGCGATTGCCCCGGGTGCATCGTTTCGAGCGTGATGTCGGGTTCGATGCCGAAGAATTCGAGCGCCTGCGCGGCCATGTCCCTGTGCTGCCCGCTCGCGCAGACGATCGTGTCGAACTCGCAGCGCAGCGCTCTCACGAGCGGTGCAAGCTTGATGACCTCGGGGCGCGTGCCCATCACCACCATGACTTTCATCGCAGTGCTTTCCCCGCCTCGACCTTGGTATGAGCGCCCCGGAACTCGACGCCGAGCGCGAGCGGCGTCGTGTCGGCGCATGGCGTGACGACGCTGAATACACCGTCTTGTTCGACGATCTGCGCGAGCGAGCGAAAGCGCAGGAAATCGAGCGCGGCTTCCTCGTGCAGGAACAGAGGCCGTCGCGCCTTGCCGCGTATGTAGGCGATGAACTGCTCGTGCGCGTCGATGCGCGCCGCCTCGTCGGACCAGCCGTACGCGTAACGCTCGGAGAACGGATGGTCGAGATAGCCGAACAGCGTGTTGGTCGCGTATGCGGTGTCGAAAGCCTGCTTGAAGATCGCAAGCGGATCGCCGGCCTTCAGCATGCAGTCGCCGTGCAGCATGCACTGCTGGCTATGACCGACGAAGCCCGCGGGCAAGCCGGCCAGGGCGCCGCCGCGCGCGGTCAGGAACTCGGGATCGTTGCGGATGATGCCGCCGATGCAGCCCGCGTAGCCCGCGTCGATCAGGCCGCGCATCGCGTACGGCGGCGACTGGTGAAACGGCGACACCGCGTAGCGCACCGGCACACCGGTCGCGCGTTCGAGCAGTTCGGCCGATTGCACACCTTCCGCGATCGCGGTGTCGTAGCTGCCGCCCCAGTTCGGCGAATGCGTCGCCGTGTGCGACAGCACCGCGCCCTGTTGCCGATCGGCGAGCAGTTCGCGCAGGATGTCGTGCTGGCCGCCGCGTTGCAGGTTCTGCGTATGCACGGCGAGCGTGAACGGCACGCCGAGACGCCGATACGCGTGCCACAACGGGCGCGCCGATTCGACGTCCTCGTCGCAATCGAGCCGCGACGTGATCGCCGCGTCATAGCCCCACGGCAGTTCGCTCAGCACCGGCTGACACGGCAGCGAATCGGACCGGTAGCCGGACAGAAACTGCTCGACGAGGCGCCATTCGAACGAATCGCACGGGCCGACCGGACGGTTGAACCACAGCACGCCCGATGCGCCCGCATCCCACAGCGCCGCATACGCGAACTGCGGCTCGCCGTTCACGACGACCGCGGCCAATTCTGCCTCGGCCGGGACTTCAGGCGCTTCCGCGAGCGCCCAGATCGAACCGTCGGCGCGAATCGCGCCATAGCCGAGGTTGTTCCATTCGTCGGTGAAATCAAAGCGCTCGAACGGGCGATGCCATGCGGCGCCGCAGAGTGTCCGCGCGAGCGCGCCGTAGTGCACCGCCGCCGCGCTTTCGCGCGACTCGCCCGAAGGCGCCGATGCACTGCGGCTCGCTTGTGCCAGTTCGGTTGACAAGGCCGCTGGCCGATAGCGCAGATAGCCCGCGAGCGCGATCGGCATATGGCCGAATACGATCAGCTTGCGCGGCCGCGCATTCACGTAGGCGATCAGGTCGGCGCTCCACGCGTCGGGCGCGTCGACCGCGACCACGACGTCGGGCGCGATCTCGTGCAGCATGTTGCGCGTGATCGCGTGCGCCTGGGTCCCACTGACCGAGCGCCGCAGCGCCGCCAGCACATATTGGCCAGCGTCGGCGCGCGCATCGGGAAATGCGACGCCGATCATGCGCTCACCACGTGGCGAAATTTGGCGCGGCTGCCCACCCGCACGAAATCGTCGTGACCAACGTAAGCGATCGTGAACGCGTCCTGCCAGAAGTGGCGCAGCTTCGCGGTCGTCTCTTCCGCGTTCGCGTGCGGTTCGAGCACGATGCGCAAGGTGGGCGGCGTCGTGCGCAGATCGATCTGGAATTCCTGGATGCCGCCGACGCGGTGATCGAGCATGTCCTGGATGTGGTGCGTGGGATGCGCGACGCCGTTGATCGGCACGACGTCGTGAATCCGGCCGACCACGTCGGCCACGAAGAAACCTTTCTCGGTCTCCTGCACGCGGGCGAGGTCGCCCGTCGTGTAGCGGATCAGCGGCATCAGCCGGTTGCGGAAACCGGTGAACACGAGTTCGTGCGCGCCATCGGGGTTGTCGAGCCCGACGCGGCTTTCCGGCCAGCCTTCCGATTCGAGGATCTGGAAGCCGCCCTCATGACCGTCGAGCTCGTAGGCCATCACGCCGAGCTCGGCGAGGCCGTAACGGTCGATCACGCGGCAGCGCAACGCCTTCGCGATCATCTCGCGCGCATGCGGCTCGAGCAGCTCGCCGCTCGACTCGAACACCTGGAACGCCTTGCCGCCGCCGTACTTGCGTTGCACGTAGCAGGCGAGCGCGTACATCGTCGATGGATGCGAATGCGCGAGATACGGGCGGCGGCGCTTCAGCGTGCGCCACATTTCCTCGAGGCCTTGATCGTCGATGCGGTCGAAGAAGATGTTGCTGCGATTCATCGCGAAGCATTTGAAGTCTTCGCGCGATGGCCACTCGGGCACCGCCTGATCGGGGAAGCGGCACGCGAAGTGCAGCTCCGAACGATGGCGCAGCTTGCCGATCCGCTCGCGGCAATAGTTGGTGACCGCCGAGGAATAATCGGCGCCTTCCAGGTCGTAGTAGATCGTCGTGGACAGGCCGGTCGAGCCGCCGGTCTTGCACGTGTGGTGCTTGCCCGCCTCGAGCGGCCCCGACAACAGACGCGTCCCCTGCTCGCGGATGATGTCCTTGGTCAGATACGGCAGTTCTTCCAGGTAGCGCGGGTCGTCCTTGACCTTGGCGGGATCGAACTGCTTCGCATGGAATAGGTCGCGATAGTAAGGCACCTTCGCGCCGGCGAATTCGAGCGTGGCGACGAGCCGTTCGAGCGCGATGCGGCGGCGATGCGGCATCGGCAGCGAATAGTGCTCGTGCAGCTCGCGGATTTTCGGGCGCACGTTGCGCTTTTCGGCGTTCTCCGCAATCGGATACGCGATATAGCCGCCCACGAAACCCTTCAGTGTGCGAAACGGCTGACGCACCAGCAGGGATTCGGAGTAGCGCAGAAATGGGTGATTAGCTCGCATCAAATTCGAACCTTGTTACGCCTCGGGCGTCTGCCACGAGGGTGTTGCTGAACTACGGGACTGGTTGGCGCCGAAGAGCCGGTAAGCCGCCGAGCCACGAAGCCGTCGGATTTGGCTGCCGCCGGCGCATTCGCAGGCCGCACGTCGCGCTGCGGCGCGCATCCGGCAGGTGCACAACGCGCCGCGCCGGCCTCGCGCCCGTGCGCTCAGCTCAGTGCGGCAACTGCGCGGTGTGGCTGATGAGCGGCTCGTCGATCGGTTCCGGCGGCGGCAGCACCGGTTCGTCTGCGACCATCTTGCCGTGCTCCATCGAGATCTTGCGGTTGCACACGCGCGCGACCAGCGAAGGATCGTGCGACGCCACCACCAGCAGCGCCGCCTTGCCGACGAGGCCTTCCAGACGCTCGGCCGCCTTCACGCTGAACTCGGCGTCGCCGACGCTCAGCCATTCGTCCATGATCAGGATGTCAGCTTCGACGCTCGTGGAGATCGCGAACGCGAGGCGCAGCATCATCCCGCTCGAATAGGTGCGCACCGGCAGATTCAGGTAGTCGCCGAGTTCGCTGAAATCCGCGATCTCGTCGATCTTGCTGCGGATGCGCGCGGGCTTCAGCCCGTCGAGAATGCCACGCAGATAGATGTTTTCGAAGCCGGTCGCGTCGGGGTCGAGGCCCATCGACACGTCGAGCAGTGAGGCGATCTTGCCCTGCACCTTCAACTCGCCGCGCACCGGCGCATAGACGCCCGACAGCGTGCGCAGCAGTGTCGTCTTGCCCGAGCCGTTGTGGCCGATCAGGCCGATGCGCTCGCCTTCGCCGAACGTGAAGCTCAGGTCGTCGATCGCTCGCACGACCGCATGGCGACCCGCGTCCTGGCCGATCCGGCCGCCCGTCGTCAGATTGAGCACCGCCTTTTTCAGCGAGCGATGCGAGTTCTCGTAAATCGGAAATTCGACGGAGATGTTACGAGCGACAATCGATGAAGAACTCACAATATCAAAGCCAGTAAGGAACGCGATTACGGAAACGCTTCATCAGGATCTGCGCGAACGCGAATCCGACGATCAACAGACCAATCGACCACGCCCACGACTCCCAGTGGGTCGGGCGGCCGGTGAGCGGCGCGCGCACCGTTTCGATCAAGTGATACAGCGGGTTGTATTCGGCGACCCACGCGCGGTCCTTCAGGATTTCCGGCGACCACATGACCGGCGTGAAGAAGAACACGACCTGGATCAGATTCGTGACGATCGGCGGAATGTCGCGAAAGCGCGCGCACAGCACGCCGAGCGTGACGCCGAGCCATACGCCGTGCAACAGCAGGATCACGAGCGAGAACGGCACCAGCACGAATTCCCAGCCCGGCCAGTGACCGAATACGAGCAGCAGCACGACGACGACCGGTAGGCTATGCAGCAGGATCACGAAGTTGCGCCACGCGATGCGGCACACGTGCACGGTGAGCGGCAGCCTGATCTGCTTGATCAGATAGGCCGAGCCGATAAAGGCCATGCAACCCTCGTTGGCAACCGACGCCAGATACGCCCACACGACGAGACCCACCGCTAGATACGGCAGGTAGTCCGAGATTTCCTGGTTGAGCAGCGTCGAATACAACGCGCCGAGCACGACCACCATGATGATCGTGCTCAGCGTGAACCAGAACGGCCCGAGCACCGAGCGGCGATAACGCTGCCGGATGTCGTGCCAGCCGAGCGTGCCCCAGACCCGCACCGCTTTCATGCCGACCAGCAGGTCGTCGCGCTCGTTGTGACGGGTCAGGTCTTCAGAGTCGTTAGTAAAACTTACATCCATCTCAAGTTCGCCCGTAAATGTCTTCGAAGCGAACGATGTCGTCTTCGCCCAGATATTCGCCGCTTTGTACTTCGATCATCACAAGCTCTACGACGCCTGGGTTTTCGAGGCGATGTTTGTGGCCCGCGGGAATATAGGTCGACTCGTTAGTCGACACGAAGAACTCTTTCTCGCCGTTGACGACCTTCGCCATGCCGCTCACCACGACCCAATGTTCGCTGCGGTGATGATGCATCTGCAGGCTCAAACTTGCGCCCGGCTTCACCTCGATGCGCTTGATCTTAAAGCGCGCCCCCTCTTCGAGGACCGAGTACGCGCCCCACGGCCGATGCACGGTGCGATGCACCTTGTACGTCTCATGGCCACGCGACTTCAGCTCCGCGAAAATCTGCTTGACGTCCTGCGCACGATCCCTATGCGACACGAGCAGCGCATCAGGCGTGTCGATCACGATCAGGTTGTCAACGCCGACCGCGCCGATCAGGCGGCCGCTGCTGCGAAGATACGAGTTCTTTACGTCGACGAGCAGCGCCTCGCCTTCGACGCGATTGCCGCTCGCGTCGGCCGGCGACAGATCGGACAGTGCGGTCCAAGAACCAACGTCGGTCCATCCGAGGTCGCAACAGACTACCGCCGCTTGCTGGCACTTCTCCATCACCGCGTAGTCGAACGACAGTTCCGGTACCGCGCCGAAGCAGCCCGGCTCGAGGCGCACCTGCGCGCCGGTCTTGCCGGCGGCAGACGGGGATTTCTCGATGCATTCGGCGGCGGCGTCGAGGATGTGCGGGCAGTGCTCGCGCATTTGCTTCAGGATCGTGCCCGCGGTGAAGCAGAACATGCCCGAGTTCCACACGAAGCGCCCCGAAGCGAGATATTCGCGGGCATTCTCCAGCGACGGCTTCTCGACGAAACGCACGACGTTCTCGCCGTCGGCTTCGATATAGCCGTACCCAGTTTCCGGCGTGTCCGGCTGCATGCCGAAGGTCACGACCTTGCCGGCCTCCGCAAGCCCCTGTGCGCGCGCGACAGCCGCCGCGAATGCGGTCTGGTCAGCGATCAGATGATCGGCGGCAAGCACCAGCATCACCGTGCCCTCGCCGTGCGCCTTCGCGGTATGCAATGCCGCAGTCGCGACCGCTGCAGCGGTGTTGCGGCCAAACGGTTCGAGGATGAACGAGGTCGATATGCGGTGCGTATTGACCTCGCGAAAATCGTCTTCTGTTTTGAAGAACAGATCACGATTGGTAACCGTCAATACTTCTGTCACATCGGGCAGAGCAATCGCGCGCAGAAACGCTTTTTGCAACAGGCTTTCGCCGTCGGCGAGACGGATGAACGGCTTGGGGTGCGATTCGCGGGACACGGGCCAGAGCCTCGATCCCGCTCCACCGCAAAGAATGATCGGCAACAAACTCACAGATTCCTCTCGGTACAGTATTTATTACTCGGTTGCAGTTAATTTGCGCATGATCTACTAGCTACGCAAGTGCTGATCTGCATCCCCAATGCGCCCCATGAAACCGGCGCGTAGTACAGCCATGCTTACGCTTCTTGCATGCATTCGTCGAATATTGGTGCGCCGCGCCGTGCCGCGGGCCCTAGACATCGCCCTCACGTCGAGCGATATTCTACCGCTGTGCTCTTTCACCATTGTCAGATACTCGCACGATGGGTCTTCATCGACGTGAACAGCAGTAATAGGACCGCATCAGCGGCGAGCAGACCGCGATACAGTGCGTTCGACGCAACGCATTCGGTGGGATCCGTCACTGCGCAGCACGCCGCACAAACGTGCGACAACTCCGTTGAAGCCCGACTTCAGGCCCGCGCCGCCGGTGACTTCGGAAAACCGTCCGTCAAACACAGCTTCAGCGCGTCGCGCCAATGCGGCGCGGCCAGCCCGAACACGCGCGCCAGCTTGTCGTTGGACATTCTGGAATTGGCTGGGCGCCTGGCCGGCGTCGGGTAATACGAGGCGGGAATCGGCAGCGTGTTCGGCTTGTTCGGCAAATCCGCGAGTTCGAAAATCGCGGACGCGAAGCCGTGCCACGACGTCGAGTCGCCCGCGCACAGGTGATAGATGCCCGAACGCTCGCTCCACCACTTCGCACTGTCGTCGGCGGCAAAGGACTGCGCGCACAGATGCGCGGTCAGCGTCGCAATCGTGTTGCACCAGGTGGGCGCGCCGACCTGGTCGGCGACCACCTTCAGCTCGGGGCGATCGGCGCCGAGCCGCAACATGGTCAGCAGAAAGTTCTTGCCGCGCGTGCCGTATACCCAGCTCGTGCGCAATACCAGGTGATTCACGCCGTTCGCCGCGATCGCCTGCTCGCCCGCGAGCTTGCTGGCGCCGTAGACGTTCTGCGGATCGGTCGGATCGTCTTCAACGTATGCGCCTTCTTTCGTGCCGTTGAACACATAGTCGGTCGAATAGTGGATCAGCGCGGCGCCGAGCTTTTTCGCTTCCTCGGCGAGCACGCCCGGTGCTTCGCCGTTGATGCGCATCGCCAGATCGCGGTCTTCTTCGGCTTTGTCCACCGCGGTATAAGCGGCCGGATTGACGATCAGCGCGGGACGCACGTCGCGCACCACCGCGCGAATCTGATCGAGGTTCGACAGATCGAGCCGCGAGCGGTCGACCGCGACCACGTTGCCGAGCCCTTGCAGCGTGCGCGCGAGCTCATAGCCGACCTGGCCATTTACGCCGGTGACGAGAATCGTCCGTGTCGCGTCGTGTGCGCTCATGCGTTTCCTCTATGCGTAGACTTCGGCGTCGGCGAGACGCTTGCCCGCCGCATCCTTGGCCGCGAGCAGCGGCTCGAAGTCGATCGGCCATTCGATGCCGATCGACGGATCGTTCCATACGATGCTGCGCTCGTGCTCGGGAAACCAGTAATCCGTGGTCTTGTAGAGGAACTGCGCGGACTCCGACAGCGCGACGAAGCCGTGCGCGAAACCGGGCGGCACCCACAGCTGCCGGTGGTTTTCGACCGACAGCGTCACGCCGACCCACGTGCCGAAATTCGGCGAACTCTTGCGGATATCGACGGCGACGTCGAACACCTCGCCCTCGACCACGCGCACGAGCTTACCCTGCGCATGCTGGATCTGATAGTGCAGACCGCGCAGCACGCCGCGAGCCGAGCGCGAATGATTGTCCTGCACGAACTCGACACCTCGCTCGACCTTCTCGGCGAATTCGAGCGCATTGAAGCTTTCGAAGAAAAAGCCGCGCGCATCGCCGAACACCTTCGGCTCGATGATCTTGACTTCGGGCAGCGAGGTTGCGGTTACCTGGATGGCCATGCGACTCGATCCGTCAGAATGTTTTGCAGGTACTGGCCGTAGCCATTTTTGGCGAGCGGCCTGGCGAGCGCGAGCAGTTGCTCGCCATCGATCCATTGGCGCCGGTAAGCGATCTCTTCCGGACACGCAACCACCAGACCCTGGCGCTTTTGCAGCGTGGCGATGAAGGTCGCGGCTTCGATCAGCGAATCGTGCGTGCCGGTGTCGAGCCACGCATAACCGCGGCCCAGGATTTCGACGTTGAGCGTCGCGTTCGAGAGGTAGCGCGAGTTCACGTCGGTAATTTCGAGCTCGCCGCGCTGCGAAGGCTTGATGTCGGCGGCGATGTCGCAGACCTGTTTGTCGTAGAAATACAGGCCCGTGACCGCGTAGTTCGAACGGGGCCTCGCTGGCTTCTCTTCGATCGACAATGCGCGGAACTGCCTGTCGAATTCGACGACGCCGTAACGCTCCGGATCCTGCACGTGATATGCGAACACGGTCGCGCCTTCGGTCTGAGCGTCGGCGCGCTCCAGTTGCTTCGCGAGATCGTGGCCGTAGAAGATGTTGTCGCCGAGAATTAGCGCCGACGGATCGTTGTTCACGAACTCGCGGCCGATGATGAACGCCTGCGCGAGCCCATCCGGCGACGGCTGCACCGCGTACTGGATGTTCATGCCCCACTGGCTGCCGTCGCCGAGCATCGCCTCGAACCGTGGCGTGTCCTGCGGCGTGGAGATGATCAGCACGTCGCGAATACCCGCCACCATCAGCGTGGACAGCGGGTAGTAGATCATCGGCTTGTCGTACACCGGCAGCAGCTGCTTGGAGACGACGTGCGTGATCGGATACAGGCGAGTGCCCGAACCGCCCGCGAGAATAATGCCTTTGCGCGCCATTGCCGTGCCTTTACGCGCGCTGCGCGTAGTTGGTCTCTACCCACTTCCGGTATTCGCCCGAAGCGACTTCGTCGACCCATTGCTGGTTGTCGAGATACCACTGGACCGTTTTGGCGAGCCCCGTCTCGAACGTTTCCGCCGGCTTCCAGCCGAGTTCGCGCTCGAGCTTGCGGGCGTCGATCGCGTAACGGCGGTCGTGGCCCGGACGATCCGTCACATAGGTGATCTGGTCGCGATAGGAGCCCGCCGCCTTCGGACGTTGCTGGTCGAGCAGGTCGCACAGCGTGTGCACGACCTCGAGATTCTTCTTCTCGTTCCAGCCGCCGACGTTGTACGTCTCGCCCGGGGTGCCCCGCGCGAGCACTTCGCGGATCGCGCTGCAGTGGTCGCCGACGTACAGCCAGTCGCGCACGTTCTGCCCGTCGCCATACACCGGCAGCGGCTTGCCGCCGAGCGCGTTGGCGATCATCAGCGGAATCAGTTTTTCGGGGAACTGGTAGGGACCGTAGTTGTTCGAGCAGTTGGTGGTCAGCACCGGCAGGCCGTACGTGTGATGGTAGGCGCGCACGAGGTGATCCGAACCGGCCTTGGTCGCCGAATAGGGGCTATTCGGCGCATAGGGCGTCGCTTCGGAGAACTGCAGATCGGTTGCGGACAGCGAGCCGAACACTTCGTCGGTCGACACGTGCAGGAAGCGAAACGCGGCGCGCTCCGCTTCACCCAGCGTGTTCCAGTAGCTGCGCGTCGCTTCGAGCAACGTGAAGGTTCCGACCACGTTGGTCTGCACGAAATCGGCCGGACCGTGAATCGAGCGATCCACATGGCTCTCGGCCGCGAAATGCAGCACGGCGCGCGGCTTGTGTTCCGCCAATAGCGCATCGAGCGCGGCGCGATCGCAGATGTCAACGCGCGCGAAAATGTGTTTGGAATTGCCCTGTAGCGACTTCAGCGTGCCCAGATTGCCGGCGTAGGTCAGTTTGTCTACGTTGAGCACCGTTTCGTCCGACGCATTCAGCCAGTCGAGCACGAAATTAGCGCCGATAAATCCGGCACCGCCCGTTACCAGGATCATGTAATTCCCTTGTCGATGTTAGTGACAGGCAGCGAAAAACTTGCGACCTGTTCACCACGCGTGGCGTCCAATTCTCTGGTCGTCCGAGGCGTCTCGCGGAGAGCGGACACTCAGACGCCAATTTTATGAAGCCCCAATTATAAAGCTGCCCAGTGCAAAAACTAGAACCCTAACAACTTGAAACAGCTTGACAGAATTCGTTGCCGCTGGTCTGCAAAATGGAGTCTTTCGGTGCGGTTACGCGCATTTTGACGCTTGTAATGATCTGCACGACATACTGTGCGGGACGGCGCGCAAAGACTGGGAAACGAACAGGAAGAACGGGCAAAAGCGCCGCGAAAGGCCGCGAATGCAGACCATCAGAAGATTGCTCGCGCGAACGCGCTCAGGCCGCGAGCATCCATCGCAGCGTATCGATGAACGGGATCGACTCGACCGCCGGCACCAGCGACTGCAATTTGGCGGGCGATCCGGCAAGCATCTTGACGTCCGTTTGCCGGACAAAGGCGGGATTGACCTGGACTTCGATGTCGTGACCGGTGAGTTCGCTCGCGGTCGTCAGGATCTCACGCAACGAATACGGCTTGCCGGTGCAGACGTTGACGATCTCGGCGGCGACATCGGAGTCGAGCAACGCCTCATACGCACTCGCCACATAGCGCACGTCGGAGAAGTCGCGCGCGATGTCGATATTGCCGAGTTCGATCGACGCCGCGCGACGTGCGAAGTGGCTGACGATCTTCGGCACGAGGAAGTTCACCGCCTGGCCGCGGCCGGTGTAGTTGAACGGCCGCACGATCAGGATCGGCAGACGGTCGAACCATGTGCGCACCAGCGCTTCCATTGCCGCCTTGCTGGCCGCGTAATGATTGACCGGCGTCAGCGCAAAGCTCTCGTCGATCGCGGCGCTGCTGACGTTGCCATACACGTTCGCGCTGCTTGCGATCAGCAGCTTGCGCGGCACGTGGCCGATCGCGGCGCAGGCTTCCAGCAGGTTCAGCGTGCCGATCACGTTGACGCGATAAAAGTCGAGCGGATCGTTGTGTCCCACGAAGCTGATCGCGGCCAGATGCACGATGTAATCGGGCCGCACGGCGTCGAGCACGCGCCGGCAGTCTTCCGGTGAGGTGATATCGAGCTTGACGCGTGTCGGCGTGTCGGGCTCGTCGCGGCCGGACACCGCTTCGATCAGGGTGTACCCACGCCCGATCAGCTTCTCGACCAGATAGCGGCCGGTAAAACCGTTCGCACCGGTGACGAGCGCGCGAAATGATTGCTTCGCGGCGGGAGACGACATGCTGGCTTCGTTCACGAGAGAGTCATCCTGTTGTTGTATTGGAATAGCGCGCGGTCCATAGCGCGATATCCGAACCGCAAACGGGCTATTATGTCACGCTAGCTTGCTGCTCTGCCCAGCGTGGCACGCGTCGTGCAACAGCGCGCGTATCGAATCGATCCGATTTTCTCGATGACACCCCACAACGCTTCCAGTACGTCCGCTCCCCTCGTTCCTCTTGCATTCGGCGATCTGCAAGGCTGCCGTGCGCCGTTTCAGCAACTGCTCGCCAAAGCCGCGCCTCCGGACGGCACACCGCTGTGGTTCGCCGGCGATCTGATCAACCGCGGCCCCGACTCGCTCGACACTTTGCGGGACGTCATCGCGTTCGGCGAGCGCGCGGTGCCGGTGCTCGGCAATCACGATCTGCATCTGCTGTCGGTGTCCGCGGGGATTCGCAAGTCGAAGAAAGGCGACACGATCGAAGACATCCTCGCCGCGCCCGATGCCGCCGATCTGCTCGAGTGGATTCGCCACCGGCCGCTCGCGCATTTCGACAACGGCATGCTGATGGTGCACGCGGGCGTGCTGCCGCAATGGGATACGACGCTGACGCTGGAACTCGCCGACGAATTGCAGCGCGCGCTGCGTGCGCCGAACTGGAAAGAAACGCTTGCCGGCCTGTACGGCAACGAGCCGAACCGCTGGAAGCCGGGCCTGAAGGGAATCGAGCGTCTGCGCGTTACGTGCAGCGCGTTGACGCGCATGCGCTTTTGCAGCGCCGATGGGGTGATGGATTTCAGCAGCAGCGGCACGCTCGCATCCACGCCGAGCGGTTGCATGCCATGGTTCGACGTGCCGTCGCGCCAGACCGCCGACGTGACCGTCGTGTTCGGTCATTGGGCCGCGCTCGGCCTGATGCTGCGCGACAACCTGATCGGCCTCGACTCGGGTTGCGTGTGGGGGCAGAAGCTGTCGGCGGTACGGCTCGCGCGAAATCCTGCGGAGCGTACGTTGACGCAGGTCGATTGCGATTCGTGCGGTGTGCCGCGCGGGGGCAATTAAACAGAAGCCGGCGACGCTGCCCGGCAGCGCCGCCGCTCAGGCCGAGCGGCGCGGCTGATCGACGGGCTCGATCAGCGTTTCCGGCGTCTCGGCGGCGTCGCTCGACGACGCGGCAGCTACCACGTCGCCTTCTTGCGCGACCGTCCCCGCCACTGCGTTGCCGGCCTGCATGTCCCGCAACGCGTTCGCCACCACGTGCTGAGCCTGCGCCGCGAGCACCCGCCGGTCGGCGTTCGGCGCGAGCGGTGCGCCGACATAGACGTGAGCGGTTAGCGGACCGCCACGCAACAGCATATCGAGCGAGTCGGACAACGAGACATCGTCGATATACGCGGGTGCGGTCGACTGCCGGCCTTGCGCATCCTCGTACATGATGCACAGCGGCTGCACCGGCACACCGGCCGACACCGCCGCCTGAAACATGTTCGCGTGAAACGGCAGCAACTCGAGCCCGTTCGACGTCGTGCCTTCGGGGAACACGCACATCAGTTCACCCGCACTGAGGCGATCGGCGAGTTCGTGCATGATCCGCTTCGCGTCGCTGCGCTTCTCGCGCTGGATGAACACCGTGTCGAGCTGCTGCGCGAGCCAGCCGACCACCGGCCATTGCCGGATCTCCGCCTTCGACACGAACGGCGTCGGCCGCCACGCGTTGATCACGTAGATGTCGATCCACGAGATGTGATTGGCGACGACGAGCGCGCCACGATCGAGCCGCACCGCATCGTTATGCACGACAAGGCGCATGCCGCACAGCCGCAGCATCTTCAGCGACCACGCGCGATTGAGCGCGTGACGCCGCTCGGCGCTCGCGTTCGGAAAGCGCGTCGCGACGGTCCACATGCCGTGCAGCAGATGCGTGATGAGACGGATCTTGCGTAACGCGAGCTTCATGGGCGGGGCCTTCCTTGACTGGACCGAGACGATGCCGCTCAGCGCTGCTCGTACGCGAGCTGACCCGACACGACGGTCGCGCGCACCTGCGCCGGCAGCTCGTAGCCGAGGAACGGCGTGTTGTGACCCTGGCTCTTCAGCGCGCGCGGCTCGACGCGCCAGTGAGCATGACGGTCGAACACGCAGAGGTCGGCTACCGCGCCGACCGCGATGCGGCCAGCCGCTTCGAGGCCGAGCACCTGCGCCGGCGCCGCGGTGATGCGATTGAGCGCGCTCGCGAGCGGCACGCCCGCTTCGTCGGCCCACTTGACCGTCAGCGACAGGAACAGTTCGAGGCCGGTTGCGCCCGGCGTCGCTTCGGCGAACGGCAGCAGCTTTTCGTCGTCGTCGACCGGCGTGTGCGCCGAGCAGATCGCGTCGATCGTGCCGTCGACGAGGCCTGCGCGGATCGCTTCGCGATCGCGCTGCTGACGCAGCGGCGGATCGAGCCGGAACTGCGCGTCGAAATAGCCGATGTCGAGGTCGATCAGATGCACGTGGTTCACGGTGACGTCGCACGACACCGGCAGGCCTTCGGCCTTTGCCGCGCGCACGAGCGCGACGCCCGCCGCCGACGACACATGCGACACATGCACGCGCGCGCCGGTCACGCGCACGAGTTCGAAGATCGTATGCAGCGCGATCGTTTCGGCCGACACCGGCACGCCCGACAAACCGAGCCGCGACGCCAGCGCGCCGCTCGCGGCGACGCCGCCCTTGCCGAGGTACGCATCGACGGGACGCAGCCACACGGTGAAGCCATAGGTCTTCGCGTATTGCAGCGCGCGCATCAGCACCTGGGTATCGACGATCGGCGTATCGGCCTGCGAGAAGCCGACGCAGCCCGCCTCGGTCAGCTGGACCATCTCGGTGATCACCTGCCCCTTCAGACCGACCGTCAGCGCGCCGAGCGGATACACGTGCGCCTTGTTCAGATTGCGCGCGCGGAACTTCAGCATTTCGACGAGGCCCGGTTCGTCGAGCGTCGGATCGGTGTCCGGCGGACATACGAGGCTCGTCACGCCGCCCGCGAGCGCCGCGGCCATTTCCGAGCCGAGCGTCGCCTTGTGCTCGTAGCCCGGCTCGCGCAAACGCGCGCACAGGTCGACGAGACCCGGCGCGATCGACAGACCGTGGGCGTTGAGCGTGCGCTCCGCCTGGAAGCCGGCTGGCGCCTGGCCGAGAGCGGCGATCTTGCCCACCTCGATAAAAATATCCTGCTGCTGTTCGGTGCCCGCTGCCGGATCGATCAGCGTGCCGCCTTGAATATGAATCTTCATGCGCTGCCTTTGTTAAACCTGTGGTTCAGCCTGTGCTTCGGCTTCCTGATGAGTCGCTGCTTAATCGTTATTGCCCGCGACGATCCCCATCACCGCCATGCGCACCGCGATGCCGAACGTCACCTGATTCAGGATCACCGATTGCGGGCCGTCCGCGACCTGCGAGTCGATCTCGACGCCGCGGTTCATCGGGCCGGGGTGCATCACGATCGCATCCGGGGCGGCGAGCGCGAGACGCTCGGGCGTCAGCCCCCAGCTCTTGAAGTACTCCTGCGACGACGGCAGCAACGCGCCGCTCATGCGTTCGTTCTGCAGGCGCAGCATGATGATGACGTCGACGTCCTTCAGCCCTTCGTCGAGGTTGTGGAACACGCGCACGCCCATCTGTTCGAGGCCGCCCGGCAGCAGCGTGCGCGGACCGATCGCGCGCACTTCGGGCACGCCGAGCGTGGTCAGCGCATGAATGTCCGAGCGCGCGACGCGCGAGTGCAGGATGTCGCCGACGATCGCCACGCGCAACTGCGTGAAGTCTTTCTTGTAGTGGCGGATCGTGTACATGTCGAGCAGGCCCTGCGTCGGGTGCGCGTGGCGGCCGTCGCCGGCGTTGATCACGTGCACGTGCGGCGCGCAGTGCTGCGCGATCAGGAATGGCGCGCCGCTCGACGCATGACGCACGACGAACAGATCCGCGTGCATCGCCGACAGGTTGTTGATCGTGTCGAGCAGCGATTCGCCCTTGCTGGTCGATGACGCGTTGATGTTCAGATTCAGCACGTCGGCCGACAGCCGCGTGGCCGCGATCTCGAACGTGGTACGCGTGCGCGTCGAGTTCTCGAAGAACAGGTTGAACACCGACTTGCCGCGCAGCAGCGGCACCTTCTTCACTTCACGATCGGTCACGCTGACGAACTGGTCGGCGGTCTCGAGAATGTGATTGACGATGGCTTTGGGCAACCCCTCGATCGACAACAAATGTTTGAGCTCGCCGTTTTTCGTGAGCTGCGGGTTGCCCTTCAGGAAGCCGTAGCGGAAGCGCTCGGATGCGCTAGCGGAGGAATCTTGCGGAGCCTGGGTGGCGGTGTTCATGATGTACCTGCTTCAAATACGGACTGCAACGTGATCGAGAACGCGGCGCGTTGCTCGCGCAAGATTCAATCAACGCGTGCTTCAGTGTGAAAAGAGAACCGCTGGCCGCCCGCGCCGTCGTCTTCGTGGGCCAGCACGAGCGTCGTGTCGGCCGGCACGTCGACCACGCCGCCGACGAAGCGCGCCGCCACCGGCAACTCGCGTCCGCCGCGATCGGCGAGCACCGCGAGTTCGACCGACGCCGGCCGGCCATAGTCATACAGCTCGTTCACCGCCGCGCGAATCGTGCGGCCGGTGTACAGCACGTCGTCGACCAGCACGATGCGACTGCCATCGACGGCGAACGGCAGCGAGGTCGGGCTCGCCTGCGCGTGCAGCCCTTTCTTCGCGTAGTCGTCGCGATGCAGCGCGACGTTCACCACGCCGAAGCTCGGCAGGTTCAGGTCGCGCGCGAGCCGCTCGGCGAGCCATGCGCCGCCGCTATGGATACCCGCGAGCACCGCCGCCTGGGCGCCGTCGTGCGCTGCGGCGAGCTGGTCGCCATAGGCCGCGCGAATCTGGTCGAGCAACGCGCGATACAGCGCTTCGGCGTCAATGGAACTCATGATCGTCGGAAAGTCCGTCAAGATATTGCTGGAGGATGATGCTCGCGGCTTCGGCATCGAGCATGTCGGCGCGGGCGTTGCCCGCACGGATTTGCGCCTCGGCCTCGACCGACGAGTAGCGCTCGTCGACCCACGTGACCGGCAGATTGAAGCGGCCGTTCAGCTGGTTGCCAAAGCGCTTCGCGAGTTGGGTGCGTTCGTGCGGCGTGCCGTCGGGGTGCATCGGCAAACCGACCACCAGCGCATCGGGCTTCCATTCGGCGATCAGCTTGCCGAGCGCTTCGAAACGGTACTCCTTGCTACGGTTCTGCACGACGACGAGCGGCCGCGCGCGGCGCGTCAGCGAATTGCCGACCGCCACGCCGATGCGTTTCACGCCGTAGTCGAACGCAAGCAGCGTCGCCTCACGTCCGGCCGGCAGATTCATGCGCGGCCCCTCATGCGTGCCCGGCCTCGCCCGACAGCATCGACAGCGACACGCCGAGCAGCGCGAGCGCCGCTTCGAGACGATCTTCGGCCGGCACGTCGAAGACGATCTTCGGATCGGCCTCGACCGTCAGCCAGCCGTTCTTCGAGATTTCGTCTTCGAGCTGACCGGCGCCCCAGCCGGCGTGGCCGAGCGTCAGCAGGAAACGCTCCGGACCGTTGCCGCTCGCGACGGCCTCGAGCACGTCTTTCGAGGTGGTCATTTCGAGCCCGCCCGGCACCGACATCGACGACGTGTACGCGCTGCCGCCTTTCGGATCGTGCAGCACGAAGCCGCGCTCGGTTTGCACCGGGCCGCCGAAATACACGGGAACATGGAGAAGAGGTTCGATCTCGAGCTTCAGATCGATGCGATTGAAGAGCGCTTCCAGGTCGATATCGGTCGGCCGGTTGATCACGAGGCCGAGCGCGCCGCGCTCACTGTGATCGCAAAGGTAGACCACCGTTCCTGAAAACGTCGGATCGGCCATGTTCGGCATGGCGATCAGGAACTGGTTGGTCAGATTGATGCGATCGGTACTCTTGGACATAGTTCGGATTTTAGCAAAGACGATGCGCGATGGCGGGCTGCTTTGAGCATTGCAACGCGTTGGGTTGCACGCTACGTGCGGCGTCAGCGACGCCGGATCAAGTTCCACTCTATCACGCGCACGACTCGCGCCATGCCGCGATCAGGCGCCGAAACACCGCGTAGAACGGCAGGTTCGGCGCGTGTCGCGAAGTAGCGGGATTGTGACTCGTCAAAATGGGTTTCAGCGGATTCGGCGCGCGTCGGTCGAGGCGTTGCGGACGCAATTCGCGCGCCACGTCGCGCGTTCGGTTCGGCCTGGCTTGCGCTTCACGCGCCGCCCTGCTCGATCGCGCGCGTGAGCGCGGTGAGCGCCGCCTGCGTGAAGCTGCCGCCGGCCGGCCCAACGCCCGCGGCGACCTTGTGCAGCGACGCGCGCAACGCCTCGGCGGCCTGCTCGAGCGTGTCGGCCGCCGGCGCGCCGACGATCACGTGTACGCGCACCGCCGGCGTCGCGACGGCCGCATGCGCACGACGCCGCCATGCGAGCCCGAGCGCATCGGCGAGCAGCGCGACGTGACCGAGGCCGAGCGCGCAGGCGGCCGAGCCGAGCCGGTAGGCGGCGTCGCCCGCCTGCAGTGCTTCGCTCGGGTCGGCTTTCTCTGGCTGATCGGCCGCGCGGGCATGCGCGGCGAGCGCCTCGATCGACGCTTCGGCGGTCTGCAGGAAATCTTCGTACGCGTTCGCGTTGACACTCAGCACGCCGAGATCGCGCGTGTGCGGCAGCGACTGCGCCTCGAGCGCGCGCGCCTCCCACAGCGCTTCCGACGACTGCGTGCCGGCGACGTGCCAGTCGACGGTCAAGCCGTAATCGTGCAGCACCTCGACCTGGTCGGCGTCCTGGGCGGCCGCGCCGAACAGCGCGAAGTCGCGCCACAGCAGCGCGAGCGTCGCGCGCACCAGCGAACGGGGCGCGCGCTCGATGCCGCGGGCGTGATCGGCGAGCGCCAGGTTGCAGCGCGCGTAAAAGCGCCGTGCCTCGATATCACGAATTGCGTGGCCGCGCGCGCGCAGCGCCTTCGAGCAGGCGCGCGCGAGCCGCCAGAAGTCGTAGGGATCGGGGCCGGCGAGTTCGGTGAACACGGCGTCGAGCTCGTCGAGCGCGGCGTTCGTGACCGCAAGCGCCACCGCGCTACCCGTGTCGGCCTGCGAGCGCAGCACCGGCAGCAGAGCGCGCTCGTAGCGCGCCCGCAGATGTGCCAGCTGATCGGCCGATTGAGCGTGCAGCGACGCCGGGGGTACCGGCCGCGCGCACAGCGCGAGCTCTTCGAACGCGACGGCGGAGCCCGGCGTGGGTTCGACGAGTTGCGCGCACAGCTCGCGGTAATGGTTGAACAGCGTCGGCGAGCAGCTGAGCTCGCGCAGATTGTGACGTTCGAGCGCCGCGCGGAAGTCGCGCAGCGCCGCGCCGAACACCGGCCGGGCGCTTTGCGCTTCGGCCGACTCGTCGCTCGCGAGCGGCGAGAGCCGCACCAGCGCGTCGGCGAAACGCTGCGCGCTAAGCCAGCCCGCCGTGCGCAAGGCATGCGACGCACGCAGCAGCGCGGCACCGCTCTCGTGGCGCTGCTCGAACGCGAGCGACGCCTCGGCGAGCGCCAGTTCCGCCGGGCGGACCGCGCCGCCGCGCGGGTTCGGCAGTGCATCGATGGAAACGGGTGCTGCGGATCGAAGAGTCATGGGCAGGCGACACGAAGCTGACGGCGCCGTCGCTTCGCGCCGCGTGCCGAGTGAGCGGCCACCGCGCGAACCGGCGACAGGACAATGACAGACTACCGTTGCGACACGACGCGTCCGGCGATGTTCCGCGCCAGCGCGCTCAGACAGGCGCCGGGCGCGCCGGACGCATCAAGCGATTGCAGCAATTGTGCGGTGGCGACACCGCTCACTTTCGGGATTGAAGCTCAGGGTTCAGGTTCGGGACCGAACCTCGGGACAGCGTTTTGGGGCCGAAGCTTCCGGGGGCTTGCCGTGCTTCAGATCTGGACCATTTCGAAGTCTTCCTTGCGCGCTCCGCACTCGGGACACGTCCAGTTGATGGGCACGTCTTCCCAGCGCGTGCCCGGCGCAATGCCTTCGTCGGGCAAGCCGGCCTCTTCGTCGTAAATCCAGCCGCAAATCAGGCACATCCAGCTTTGATATTCCATTCTTTTGTCGCGTCGTTGAGTCCGTGGAAACGGGAGCCATGATGGTACCGTGTTGGCGCCCCCATGCCTAGCAATCGAAAACGCGCAACCGTAGCGTGGACCGGCCTTCGGCGGGGCGCCCGCGCGCCGTGCCAGCGCCGTTTGCGGCGTCTTGCCACGCGTTGGGCGGGCGCCAGCGACACGGTAGAGTGGGCCCTCGGGCAAGCCGCGCGAAAAAACGCCCTGTCAACGGTTTAGGCCGCATAATTGAGCCAATTGCGCACTGTGCGCCGAAATCCTGCTTTTCTTATCCATTTTCATGCCCAGCGACACGCCTCCGATTGTCCTCACCTTCGGCCTCTCCGATCCCACTGGCGGCTCCGGCCTGCAGGCGGACCTGATGACACTTGCCAGCATGGGCTGCCACGGCGTATCCGTGCTCACGGGCTATACCGTTCGCGACTCGGCGAGCTGCGATGAGGTCACCGGCCTCGACCCTGACATCGTCGCGACGCAGGCGCGCATGCTGCTCGAGGACATGCCGATCGCCGCCTTCAAGGTCGGCGCGTGCACGCGCGCCGAGGTGGTCAGCGCGATCGCGGAAGTGGTGGCCGACTACGACGATGTCCCGCTGATCCTCGCCCCGGACTTCACGCTCGACGACGAACACGTGCTCGCCGCCGACGAACTGCGCGAAGCGATCGCCGATCTGCTCGCCCCGCAAACCACGCTGCTGGTCGCCGACTCGTCGACGCTGCTCGCGCTTGCGCAGCCCGACGGCGACGCGGAGGCGCCGAGCCTCGACGCCGCGATCTCGCATCTGCTGTCGCAGGGCTGCGAGTACATTCTGTCGACCGAAACCGGCACGCACCGGCTCGTCAACACGCTCTTCAGCGAGGACGGCCAGTTGCGTCAGGACTTGTGGGACCGTGCGCCCCATCGGCTGACGGGCCTGACCGATACGCTTGGCGCGGCGATCGCCGCGCTGCTCGCCAACGGCCAGGAGCCCGCGGAAGCGGTGCGCGAAAGCCAGGAGTATCTGTATCAGGCGGTGCGCAATGCGTTCCGGCCCGGCATGGGGGCGTACATGCCCGATCGTTTCTTCTGGGCACGCAGCAGCGACGACGACGAAACCCCGCCGGCCCAAGGCAAGGGCGCAGCGCCGGGGGAAGCGCGGCACTGACCTGGTCATTCATCGGTAATCGATCGCGGATTCCACGGAACGCCTGCACAACGCTGGCACGTGGCGACAGGGCTGGCACTGCGAGTGAGCGAAAGGAGTCAGGAGAACTTATACATGAAAGAGCCGCCCATCTTCGTGCAACGCTTCACCGGCAAGATCGCGGCGCAGGACCGCATGCGCATATTCGGTCAGACGCCCGCCACGATCTGGCTGACCGGCCTGTCCGGCGCCGGTAAATCCACACTGGCGTTCGCGCTCGAAGAGCGGCTAATCGCGCTCGGTCATGCCTGCTATGTGCTCGACGGCGATAACATCCGCCACGGTCTGGCGAGCGACCTGGGCTTCGAGCGCGACGACCGGCGCGAAAACATCCGCCGCGTCGCGCACGTCGCCCAGTTGATGAACGATGCGGGTTTGATCGTGATTACCGCGCTGATTTCACCGCTACGCGAAGACCGCGCAATGGCGCGCGAGATCATCGGAGCCGACAAGTTCGTCGAAACCTACGTGTCCGCCTCGCTCGCCACCTGCGCAAGCCGCGATCCCAAAGGTCTTTACGCGAAAGCGAGGTCTGGCGAGATCAGCTCGTTCACCGGCGTATCGGCGCCCTATGAAGCACCGATCGATCCTGACCTGCACGTCGAAACCGGAACGCTGAGCCCCGCGCAAAGCGTCGCGCAGATTTTCCACTACCTGCGCGAAAAGTGTCTCGGAAGATCGGCTCAGCGTACGGCTCACGTCGCGGGCGCCTGATCCGGACAAAGGGCGTCCGGAAGCGCTTGCTGGCCGCCACATCAACGCCGGCTCCAAACGAAAAAACCCGCCTGAGCGGGTTTTTTCGTTTGAGGAAACGCCTCGCGGCGCACTCCCCACATGATCTTCCAAGCGGGCCTCGTCCGTGATCCAGACGCGCGGCAGTTCAACCACGCGGCCGGACCACGAGGCCCGAGCGGAATTACATGTCCATGCCCATGCCGCCCATGCCGCCGGGCATGCCGCCAGGCATCGGAGCATCTTCCTTCGGCAGTTCGCAGACAGCTGCGTCGGTCGTCAGCAGCAGGCCAGCAACCGAAGCTGCGTTTTGCAGCGCCGTGCGCGTCACCTTCGTCGGGTCCACGACACCTGCGTCAACCAGGTCGACGTACTCGCCGGTCGCTGCGTTGTAGCCGTAGTTGCCCTTGCCAGCAGCAACCGCTGCCACGACGACGCTCGCTTCTTCGCCACCGTTGGTGACGATCTGGCGCAGCGGCTCTTCCATTGCACGCAGAACGATCTTGATACCTGCGTCCTGATCGGCGTTTGCGCCCTTCAGGCCAGCGATCGCTGTACGCGCACGGATCAGCGCGACGCCGCCGCCAGCGACGATGCCTTCTTCCACAGCTGCGCGCGTTGCGTGCAGTGCGTCTTCGACACGTGCCTTCTTTTCCTTCATTTCGACTTCGGTCGCAGCACCGACCTTGATCACTGCAACGCCGCCTGCCAGCTTGGCAACGCGTTCTTGCAGCTTTTCACGGTCATAGTCCGAGGTCGCTTCTTCGATCTGCTTGCGCACTTGCTTGACGCGAGCTTCGATGTTCGCTGCTTCGCCAGCGCCGTCGATGATCGTGGTGTTTTCCTTGCCCACTTCGATACGCTTCGCCTGGCCCAGTTCAGCCAGCGTTGCCTTCTCGAGCGTGAGGCCGGTTTCTTCTGCGATGACCTGGCCGCCGGTCAGGATCGCGATGTCTTCCAGCATTGCCTTACGACGATCGCCGAAGCCCGGTGCCTTCACAGCAACGGTCTTCAGGATGCCGCGGATGTTGTTGACGACCAGCGTTGCGAGCGCTTCGCCTTCGACGTCTTCAGCGATGATCAGCAGCGGACGGCCAGCCTTCGCGACTTGTTCCAGAACCGGCAGCAGATCACGGATGTTCGAAACCTTCTTGTCGTGCAGCAGCACGAACGGGTTGTCGAGCACTGCAACTTGCTTGTCCGGGTTGTTGATGAAGTAAGGCGACAGGTAGCCGCGGTCGAATTGCATACCTTCGACGACGTCCAGCTCGTCTTGCAGCGACTTGCCGTCTTCGACGGTGATGACGCCTTCCTTGCCGACCTTGTCCATTGCTTCAGCGATGCGCTCGCCGATCGACGAATCGCTGTTCGCCGAGATCGCGCCGACCTGGGCGATTTCCTTGTTGGTCGTGCACGGCTTGCTGATCTTGCGCAGTTCTTCGATTGCGGCTGCAACAGCCTTGTCGATACCGCGCTTCAGGTCCATCGGGTTCATGCCCGATGCGACGTACTTCATGCCTTCGCGGACGATCGATTGCGCGAGAACCGTAGCGGTCGTCGTGCCGTCGCCTGCGTTGTCGCTGGTCTTGGAAGCGACTTCCTTGACCATTTGCGCGCCCATGTTCTGGAGCTTGTCTTTCAGTTCGATCTCTTTTGCGACCGACACACCGTCCTTGGTGACCGTCGGGCCGCCGAAGCTGCGCTCGAGGACCACGTTGCGGCCCTTCGGACCCAGCGTGACCTTCACGGCGTTGGCGAGAATGTTCACGCCTTCGACCATCTTGGCACGGGCGGAATCACCGAATACGACGTCTTTAGCTGCCATCTTCTAACTCCTTGAATACTTTGGATATAACCGGGGAAGTAGCGACTTTGCGCTTACTTCTGCACCACGGCCATGATGTCTTCTTCGCGCATCACCAGGAGTTCGTTGCCGTCGACCTTGACGGTCTGGCCTGCGTACTTGCCGAACAGGACGCGGTCGCCGACCTTCACGTCGAGGGCGATCGCTGCGCCCTTGTCGTCGCGCTTGCCCGGGCCGACTGCGAGGATTTCACCTTGATCCGGCTTTTCCGCTGCGGCTTCGGGGATCACGATGCCCGACGCGGTCTTAGTTTCCTGATCCAGACGCTTGACGATCACGCGATCATGCAAAGGACGAAGGTTCATACATACTCCTCTCTGATTGAGACTGAAGAACGCTGAGAAAACCCGGCTGGACGAGCCAACCGGAGATGTTGTTAGCACTCTCGTGCAGCGAGTGCTAATTATATGGACGGGTAGTGACAAATTCAAGAAGTAGGGAGCAGCGGCGCTGCGGGCGAGGTTTTGGACGACCGGCGCGGTGCCGGCGCGCCGGCGCAATCATGCGTCTGAGCTGCGAACCCGAGCAAAAACAAATAGTTGCGGCGAGATTTGCGGCTTGTCGCCGCACGGCGAAAGGGCGCTATCGCAGACAAACAGCGGCCGCGCACCGTACTCGATACCGTCGGATCTGCCATTTCCAGGGAAAACCCCCGTCCGATCGAGCATGAGGTCGCAACGCCCGTACGGCCCGCGACACCGACCGGCTCGTCCCGTTCGACTCACTTCTGCGCAGGCGGGCGCAACGCGTTACCTGCCATCCACTTGAGCCGTTCGCAATTGACCTTGATACGCGCCGCGAATTCCTTCGGGTCTCGCTCGCGTAGTGCGTTCATCTGGCTATTGGTGTCGTCGGCGCGATGCCAGCCCGCGTCCCAGTGCTGATCGAAATCGGTCGCTCCGGTAAGCACCTTTCGGAGCCGCTCCTTATAGGCGCCGATGCGCTCGGGCGACACGTCGCAAAACGCCTGCGCGAAACTCGCCCGCTCGCCCGCCGTCTCCGCGCTCATGTTGGCGTCGCTCGCGTCGCTCGCGAGCGGCACGGCGAGCGACAGCATCGACAAACAAAGCGCAGCGCAAAGCGGTCGATAGCGATACGATGGATTCTTCATCTTCGACTCCTGACGATCCTTCGTGGCGACCAGGGATTGTCCCGATCTTCAACGCCGCCTCGCCGATTGTGTCCTGATTGCACTGCACGATGGCGTTTTCGCGCGCTATTCGATGCATCGCGTGGCCAAGCCGCGGTGCTACGCTCGTTAAAGCGGCATTCGCGACGTGCCCTTCCGGGGAGCCGTGGCACGAGCACCGCAACGCCACGGCCTATCGGCAGGCCGCGACAGAAGCACGAGCGCCAGGCATCGACAACAAGCTCGAACACGACACGAAATCAAACACAAAAGGCGAGACATCGCTGCGGGAGTGACTGCGATGGCATTTAAAACATATACCGTACTGACGCTATTGGTGACGAGCACTGCCGCGTTCGCGTGGCGGCCAGTCACCTATCCGATCCGAAGTCAGAGCCCTTACGAGCGCAGCATCGATAACGCGATGTGCTACGCCGAGGCGAACCGCGTGACCGGGGTCAACATGGCCCACGAGTCGCAGATTCCGCCGCGTCATCCGCCGGCGGCCAAAGGTGCGTCGACCGGCGTACCGTCGAAACCCCCGCTTCCCCCCAGTTCCTTCTCGGCCACGCCGCTGCCGTGGAACGCGAGCGCGCCCGAAGCCGCGAGCGCGCCGCTCGCCGGCGCGCAAGCGCCTGGCGGCGCAGCGTCGGCGAAGCCCGTGAACGAAGCCGCGAACGGCGCCAGCGCGCCAGGGGCACCGGCCACCGCGGCGGCGAACGCACCGCCGAGCGCATCGGCGGCGACACTGGGCGCGAGCGCGGCAGCCGGCGCGTCGGATGGAGCGGGCGCTTCGATGCAGGCCAACGCGGCGTCGAACGTGAAGCTGCCGCCGCTGCCCGCGCCCGAGCCTCCGATGACCCGCTATTGGGCCGCCTACGGCGCGTGCATGCAGGCGCGCGGTTACGTCGTCCAGTAGTTCGGCCGACGCCGCCTGCGAGCGTCGTCGCATTCATTCTTTTTAATGGCGCCGACCTTCGGCGCCAGTGGAGCGACACGGCCATGCCGCGCGACTCGACTTCCGACCAGCCATTTTTCCATCACTGCGCATACTGCGGCGTGCCGCTGCGGGGCCGCTTTTCGCCGTGTCCCGCATGCCATGCGCTGCCGATCGATTCGTTCGATACGGACGACAAGCCCGGCGAGCGCACCGCGCGATCCCGGGCGCTGAGTACATCGCGCGCGCAACTCGACCCGCTGCCAGCGGCCGCGAGCTTGCCCGCGGACCGTGCCTCGCGGCGCTCCGCGCAAACGAAGATGAGCCCCTACGAATTGCTCGACGAGGCCACGTTCGAGCCGGGCGGACGTCGACGGCGGCACCCGCTTGCGCTAACCGCCGCCGCGCTCGCGACGCTCGGCGCGGTGTATATCGGCTTCGTTCTTCTCGACGACGATGCGAGCGTCGACACGCCAGTGACGGCCTTCGGCACGGTGCATCCGGACACGCCTGGGCAAGTCCCTGCGCAGAGCGTTGCGCGGAATGCGGCACCGTCGGTTGCCGCGGCGCCGACGCCCGCGTCGATCGTCGCGCAAGCGCCGCGTCCCGTGATCGTCGCGCGGCAGCAACCGGCGAACGTGAGCGCGCCTGTCGCGTCATCGGCGCCGCAGGTCGTGGCGACCGCGCCTGCCGTGGCGCGCTCGTCACCGCCCGTCGTCGCGTCCGCGCCCCCCGTAGCGCGATCGTCACCGCCGGCCGTGGCGGCCACGACGAACGTCGCGCCATCCTCGTCGCCCGTCGTGGCGACCGCGCCCACCTTGGCTCGGTCGTCACCGCCAGTCGTGGCCACCACCTCGACCGTCGCACCATCCTCATCGCCCGTCGTGGCGACCGCGCCAATCGTGACGCGCTCGTCACCGCCGGCCGTGGCGACCACGCCCACCGTAGCTCGCGCAGCACCGCCCGTCGTCGCGTCCGCGCTAACCGTAGCGCGATCGGCACCGCCGGCCGTGGCGACCACGCCGACCGTAGCTCGCGCAGCACCGCCCGTCGTCGCGTCCGCGCCCACCGTGACGCGCTCGTCACCTCCCGTCGTGGCGACCACGCCGACCGTAGCTCGCGCAGCACCGCCCGTCGTCGCGTCCGCGTTAACCGTAGCGCGATCGGCACCGCCGGCCGTGGCGACCACGCCGACCGTAGCTCGCGCAGCACCGCCCGTCGTCGCGTCCGCGTCTACCGTGACGCGATCGGCACCGCCAGCCGTGGCGACTGCACCCGTCCCGGCCCGACCGTCACCGTCAGTCGTTGCGACTACGCCGGCCGTCGTGCCATCGTCTCCACTCGTCGTCACGGCCGCACCCACCGCAGCGCCAACCACGAAATCGGGCGCGGGCGTCGCCGCGCCCACGCCGCGCGGCACGGCGGTCGCGTCGATCAACACCAACCCCAGCAGCAACACCGACACGTTGGCCGCGCCGCTCACGCTGGCCGACAAACAGCGCGCCGACGCCGAGCGCAATCTGAAAGCCGCGCGCGGCTATCTGCAACGAGGCAATCTGTCGGCGACCAAAGCGCGCCTCGCCGCAGCCATCACTGCGCAGCCCAACAATCGCGACGCGCGCGGCATGCGCGCCCAGGTCAGCACGCTAGAGCAGCAACGGGACGCGTTGCTGAGTCTCGCGCGCGGCTGTAGCAACGTCGGACGTTGGGAGTGCGCGTCGCACAACGCCAACGAAGCGTTGCGGATCGATTCGAGCAGCAAGGCCGCGCAGCGCCTCGTCTCGCTCGCGTCGCACGAATCGGCGTGGCAGACCATCCCGCCGTCGGCGTGGCAGACCGTGGAGCCGCCGGCGGAAGAGTCGCACGCATTGCGCGATCTGCTGCGCCACCACTGAGCTAAGGATTACGAGGGATCTCGCGAGATGGCGGCACGAGCATGCCGCCAATCACGCCTGCCCGCGCGGCGCTCCCCAAAAGACGCGCCGCGCGGGCAGCCGTGTCAACCGACGATGCTGTCGTAGCCGTAATAGCCGCCCTGATACCCCGAGCCTAGGAACGCGGCTTCCTGCGGCACGTCGGTGAGCAGCACGCCGCGCAGGCCGACACCGCCGTTACGCAGGCGTTTGGCGGTTTCGATGATCTCGTGCAGCGGCTGACGCCCATGCCGCACGACCAGCAGCGACGTCGCCGCGTATTTGCCGATCAGCGTCGAATCGGTCACGGCGAGCACCGGCGGCGTATCGATGATCACGACGTCGTATTGCGGCTTCAGCAACTCGAGCATCGCCTCGAAGCGTCGGCTCATCAGCAGCTCGGCCGGGTGCGAGGGCAGCGTGCCTTTCGCGAGCACGTCGAGGCCCGGCAGTACGTCGCGCTGGATCATCGCGTTGAGATCGCCACCGCACAGCACGTCGGACAGTCCCGGCCGATGACTGACGCCGAAATGCGAATGCACGTCGCCGCGCCGCATGTCACCGTCGATGATCAGCACGCGCTTGTTTGCCGACGCGACCAGCGTCGCCAGATTCACCGACAGAAACGACTTGCCCGCATCGGGCCGCGACCCGGTGATCATCACGACGTTGTTGGCCGCATGATCGAGCGACAACTGCAGCGACGTGCGCAGATTGCGCACGCCCTCCACCGCGAGATCCTCGGGCGCCTGCTGCGCGAGCACATGCTGCCCGCGCTGGCGCAATGACACCTTTTCCTGCAGACGCAATTGCGTCTGGCTGCGCGGCACCACCGCGAATACCGGCACGCCGAGCATCCCCTCGAGTTCGTCCGGGCGCTCCACGCCGCCGCGCATCGCGCGCTTCAGGAACACCAGCAGCAAGCCGAGCACGAGGCCGCCGCCGAGCGACATCAAAATCACCAGCATCCGCTTCGGCCGCACCGGATCGTCGGGCGTTTCGGCGAAGTCCACCACGCGCACGCCGCCCACCTGCCCGGCCTGCGCCACCCGCAGCCGCTGCACGCTGTTGAGCAGGTTCGTGTAGAGATCGGTGTTCACGTGCACGTCGCGCTGCAGACGCAACGCGGTCTGCTCGGTGTCGGGCATCGTCGAGACGCTGCGGTTCATCGTGCTCTGCGCGCCCTGCAATGCGGCGATCTGCGCATCGAGCGCGGCGACCGTCGGATGGTTCGGCGTGAACTTCTGCAATAGCTCCGCGCGCTGCTGCTGCAGATCGAGCAGCTTCGTCTTGTTGTCGACGATCTGCTGCAGCAGCAGCTTGCTTTCTTCGCCGAGATCGACGGTGCCATGGGTATTGCGGAACTTGCCGTAGCGTTCTTCCGCATCGTCGAGCGCCTTGCGCGCGGCGGGCAGTTGCTGCTCGAGATACGCGAGCGTGTGATCGGACTCGCTCGAACGGCTCGCCAGATCCTGGCGCACGAACTGGCGCGCCACGTTGTTGACGATCGCCGCGGTCAGCGCCGGGTCGGCGCCTTCGAGGCTCACGCGGATCACGCCGGAGTCCTCGGCCGTCTCCTGCACGACCATCGTCTTCGCCAGACGCTCCACCGTGCCGAGCGTCGAAGCGCGCGTCAGTTCGAAACGCGAGCCCGGCGCGCCGACCAGTGTGTCGACGTGCAGCGTGATCGGCCCGACCGCGGTATCGGTCTGCACGGTCTCGCCGACGCGCCCTGACAGAATCGCGCTGCCGTGCGGATCGCGCAGCATGAAGGTGTTGCCGGCGCCCGCAACCAGCGTGAAGGTCTCGCCATACAGGTCCTTCGACACGTCGAAACGCGACACCGCGATGCTCTCGTTGCCCCACGCGAATCCGCGCAGGTTGATGAACGACGGCAGCCGGAACCACCAGTGCCCGTTCACGAGTCCCGCGATCCTGCTGCCGATCACCGGCAGATAACGCGGCTTCGCCGTGATGTCGAGGTGCAGCGCGCGGACCGCTTCCTCGGTGACGAGACGCGACTTCAAAAGCTCGATCTGCGCCGCGGTCGACGGCTTCGAATCGTACGCGCCGGGAAGCGGCGATGCCGCATCCCGGCCGTTCGCATTGACGTTCGCCGCATTCGCCGTCCTGTCCTGAACGTGAAACAGCACGTCCGAACGATAGACCGGCGGCGTGAGGAACGCGTACGCGCTACCGAGCGCGAGCGCGATCAGCGTCACGATGAGGATCGTGCGCCAACCGCGCACGATCGTGCGCACGTAGTCCGACAGATGCAACTGCCCCGGTTCATACACGCCGGCGTAGCAATTTTCGTAATTGATTGCCATGTTTTCACCCAACAAGGCCTGCCGGTTCAGATATCGCGTCACGCCTGCGTTACTTCGACACGACGACTCCCGTCACCGCCGCGTTGATCGCCGGCAACAGCAGGTTCAGCACGCGGTTGAAGCGAACGAGACCGCCCTGGCCGACGTACACGATGTCCTTCGGCTGCAGCTCGAACTGGTTCGCGAGCAGCATTGCCACCGGCGAGGTCGCGTCGAGGTGATAGATCTGCGGCGACTCGCTGGTCGAATTGCGGATCACGAACAGTTGCTGCCCCGAGGCCGTGTTCGAGTCGAAGCTGCCGCCGTCCGAGATCGCCTGCGACAGCGTCAGCGAGCCGTTGCGCAGCGGCAGCACCGTGGCCGGCTTGTTGACTTCGCCCATTACGTAGACGCCGCTGTCTTCGCGGGCGTTCACGCGCACGGTATCGCCCGGCTGCAGATAGATTTCCGACGGATTGCGGCCGCGTTTGACGAGGTCGTCGATGTTCAGCCTATAGGTCGTGCCGTTGCGGATCAGATCGACGCGGCTGCGATCCGCGGTCGTGGTGAAGCCGCCGCCCAGGCCGATCGCGTTCGTCAGCGACATCGGGACGTCGTTGATCGATTGCGTGCCCGGCGTGCGCACTTCGCCATCGACATACACCGTCGCGTTACGGAACGACGCGACGCGCACCGTTATCTCAGGCTTCTGGTACACCTTGCTCAAACGCTGATTCAATTCGCGCTGGATCTGCGAGACGGTCTTGCCCACGACGTGCAGTGTGCCCGCATACGGAAACTGGATGTCGCCGGTTTCATCGATCAGGAAGCCCGGCATCGCATCGCTAGGGCGCGAATTGCTCGGCGGCTGGCCAAGAGCGGCCGCGAGTTCCGGGTGATCCCACACGACGATCTGCAGCACGTCGCCAGGGCCCAGCTTGTACGGCGCCGGCTTGCCGAACAGCCCCGCCGTCTCCGGCGGCAGTTGGGAAGCCTTCTGATCGGCACCTATCTTCCTAAGCAGTTCCAGATTGATATCGGTGATCGGAATCTGCTTCTGCTGCGAAGCTTCGGTACTGAATTCGCCACCCGTGTCCTGAATCCCGGCCGGCGTGATCATCCGTTGTCCCGGCACGATTTGGCATCCGGAAAGCAATACTGCTGCACTAGCGAAAACCACAAGACTTCCTGTGCGAAAACCAAGTGAGCTCATGATCTTTACTCCTTCGCCCCGAGGCGTTGTTATCGACTTTCTAATAAGCGTTTCGATGCACCAGTCCGGCGACAATCGTCGCGCCGATGATCCGCATATCGAGTGCGAACGACCAGTGACCCAGGTAGTACAGGTCATGTTCGACGCGACGCTCCATCTTCTCGATGCGGTCGGTTTCGCCACGGAAGCCGTTGATCTGCGCCCAGCCCGTGATTCCCGGTTTGATCCGGTAGCGATTGATATAGCCCGCGACCACCTTCTGATAGAGGTCGTCGTGCTCGAGCGCATGGGGACGCGGTCCTACGACCGACATGTCGCCACGCAACACGTTGAAAAATTGCGGCAGCTCGTCGAGGCTCGTGCGGCGCAAAAACGCGCCCACTTTCGTCACGCGCTTGTCGTTGCGCGTCGCCTGGCTCAAGGTACCCTTCGCTTCGGTATGCACGCGCATCGAGCGGAACTTGTAGATCGTAAACACGCGGCCGTCCGCGCCCTTGCGCTTCTGTTTGAACAGCACCGGTCCGCGCGACGAGAGCTTCACCGCGATCGCGATGCAAACGAGCAGCGGCGCGAGGGCCACGATCGCAGTCGCCGCGAACAGCCGGTCGAAAATTTCCTTCTTCAGCATCGCGTTGGCCGACAGCGGCGAGGCGACCAGATTGATCGCCGGCACGCCGAGCAGATCGACCACGCCGCTGCCTTCGAACAGCGCATGGCTGCGCACGTCCGGCATGAAGCGGATATTCACGAGGTCGTCGCGGAACTCGTCGATCAGCGCGCAGATCAGCGGCTCTTCGGACAGCGACAGCATCAGCCATAGTTCGTGCACGTCGTTGCTGCGGATGTAGTCGGCCAGCAGATCGACGCGATCGAACACCGGCACGCGCGGATTCGTCACGCCAGAGTCGTCCGGGCGCGTGTTGTAGACGGCGGTCGCGCGAAAGCCCGCGCTCGGCGCCGACTCGATGCGGCGCAGGATCGCATCGCACTGCGAGCCGCTGCCGACGATCGCGACCTGATGCAGGTTCATGCCCGCGCCGCGCGCCCGCGCGAGCACCGCGTGCGTAATCACCCGATTCGCGATCAGCAGGCCGCCCGTCGTCGCCGTCCAGTACGAGAACCACAGCCGCGACACGATATCGATGCGATGCAGCGAGTACATCAGCACGAGCGCGCAGGCCTGCACGATCAGCCACGCGAGCGACACCTGCCCGGCGAGCCCGAGCTTCGAGCGGCCGCGCCATGATTCATATACCCCGAACGCGGGGAAGATCGCGAGCGCGAACGCAGCCGAGAACATCACCAGCACCCAGTAGAAACCCGACTGGCCGAGATAGTCGAAGCGAATCCGTGACGCCACGGTCGCGCCCGCCAATACCAAAGCGACATCGAAAATCCGCGCGAGCAGATCCTGAAACTTGCGCATTTTCCTTACCTCGTTCCGCCTTCCTGTACGCAAAAAGGGTGTGCATGGGCTGCCTACGGGCAGCGGCCGTAGTTGTCGTCAAACCTCACGATGTCGTCTTCGCCGAGATAGGTACCCGACTGAATTTCGATGATTTCAAGCGGCACCCTGCCCGGGTTTTCGAGCCGGTGACGCGTGCCGAGCGGAATATAGGTCGATTCGTTTTCGCTGAGCAGGAACTGCTCTTCGCCGCGCGTGACGAGCGCGGTGCCGCGCACGACCACCCAATGCTCGGCGCGGTGATGATGCAGTTGCAATGACAGCTTCGCGCCGGGCGTCACGACGATGCGCTTGACCTGGAAGCGCTCGCCGCGATCGATCGAATCGTAGAAGCCCCACGGGCGCCGCACCTTGCGATGCGCGTCGGCCTCCGGCGCGTGCTGCGCCTTGATGCGCGACACGAGCCCCTTGACGTCCTGCACATGCGAGCGGTCCACCACGAGCACCGCGTCGGCGGTCTCGACCACGACGACGTTGGCGGTGCCGACGCACGCGACGAGCCGCCCTTCCGAATGCGCATAGCAGGACACCGCGCCTTCGAACGTCACCCGCCCGCGCCCGGCGTTGCCGTTCGGGTCCTTCTCCATCGCGGCCCATACCGCGTCCCACGAGCCGAGGTCGGACCAGCCGGCTTCGAGCGGGATCACGACGCCGGGCGGCATGCCCGCGGCCGGGTTTCTAGCTTGCGTCTCGCTCGGCGCCGCGCCTTGCGTGTCGGCGTTGCTCGCGCTGTCGCCTTCTGCCGGCGGTGGTTCGGTCAGACGCTCCATCACCGCGTAGTCGATCGAATCGGCGGGCACGTCGAGGAACGTGTCGTGCGACGGCCGGAACACGTCGCCGTCCTGCTTGCCGCTCGCGAACGCGCTCGTGCAGGGCGCATGCATGTCAGGCCGCAGCGACGCGAGCGTGTCGAGCCACACGCGCGCACGCACGATGAAGATGCCGCTATTCCACCAATAGGTGCCCGCGCTCAGGTATTGCCGCGCGATTTCCTCGGCGGGCTTCTCGACGAAACCGTCGATCGCGTGGCCGCCGGCGGCCAATGCGACGCCGATGCGGATATAGCCGAAGCCGGTGTCGGGACGCGTCGGCGGCACGCCGAGCGTCGCGATCGCGCCCTCGCTCGCGTGGTGCGCCGCGCACGCCAGCGCGCGCTGCAGCGCGGGCACGTCCGCGATCGCGTGATCGGCCGGCATCACGATCAGGATCGCGTCGTCGCCGGCGGCGCACGCGAGCGATGCCGCGAGTGTCAGCGCCGGCGCCGTATCGCGGCGCGCAGGTTCGACGATCAGACGCGCGTCGACGCCGTTTTCATGCAACTGTTCGGCGATCACGAAGCGATGTTCCTCGCCGCACACGACGATCGGCGATGCGTCGACGCTCCAGCCCGCCGGGAAGCCCTCGAGCCGCCGCGCTGTCGCCTGCAGCAGCGAGTCGGAGCCGACCACGTCGATCAGCTGCTTCGGAAAGTTTTCGCGCGACACCGGCCAAAGCCGCGTGCCCGAGCCACCCGCGAGAATGACCGGGACGATGTGCGCGCAGCGCGCGCCAGCAACCCCGGCGCTTGCGCCGTTCGGCTCGACGGATCGGGCGCTCACACCTGCCTGCGTCAACATATCGGGAATCCTTATCGGTCTGCAAGGTACAACGAACAACGGACCCGTCCCAGCCTGCACTGCGCGGTGACCGGGTTGGCTCCGTCGGTGCTACTCGCCCGCCATGCGGCGGCTTTGAATCCTGAACTCGGTCGGCGAAATCCTCATCCGCTTGCGAAACACTTTCGCGAGCCGATCGCCGTTGCCCATCCCGGTTCGACGGGCGATCTTGTCGACCGGCAATTCCGATTCGGTCAACAGGCTGCACGTCACCGCGAGGCGCTCGTGCAACAGGAAATTCGACGGCGTAATACCCATTTCCATCTTGAAGCGGCGCAGAAAGTTGCGCTCGCTCATCGCCGCGAACTGCGCGGCATCCGCAATCGAAATCGCCTGCTGGCAGTTTTCCTGCAGCCAGCGCGCCGCCGCGCGAACCTTGTCGCCGGGACTCATGCCGCCGTCCTCGCCGAGCAGCGGCGCGAGGTTCGTGCACGAGTCCGACAGCAGCCGTTCGGCTGCCGAGCGTGCGGTCGCGTTGCCCAGATCGCGCTTGATCATCGCGAGCGCGCTGCGCATCGATTCCAGCCGGTCGCTCAGTTCGACGGCACCCTGCTCTGCCGAACCCGTACCATTCCTGGCCATAGTTGGCTGGCGCAGGTCGCTCGCATCCTTGTCTTCGGGCAGCGCCGCCGCGTCGAGCACCGCGCGCCCTTCGGCGATCGAGCGGATCATCGCGGTGTTGCGACGCACCCGCCGCAGCCATCCGAGCACACGCTCATCGCGCGCTGCGGACGCCGCGCCCTTGCCGCCCGCCACATAGAGCGCATCGAAGCCGACGTAATGGCGCGCATCGAGTCCGTCGGTCCATACGCGCAACCCCGACGACGAACTCACCATGCCGCCGTCGGCGGATAAAAACGATACGTCGTACAGCCACGCGCCCGAACCGGAAGTGGAGAGTTCGTTGGCAGCCTGGAACACCTCGGCGATAACTCCCGCTCCTTGCAGCGAGCAGTCGTTGAACAACAGAATCGCGACACGACGCACGCCCTTGTTCGGCGCATGCACCCAGCGCAGCATTGCAGACTCGAGACTCGCGCAGGTCATAGTCATCCTCTCGAACAGAAAACGATCAACTACACCTTTGACGATCACGCGCAATGCGAACTCCGCGCAGTGCATCATAGCGACGACCTCCGGCGCTCTGCCGCCATGTCCGAAAGTGCGGACATATTGGCGCTATGACTACATGATCGGCCAGTGCAATTCGGCTCAATACCGAAGCGACCGTCTTTTCAATGGATTAATCGTCTATCCGCATATGGTTGAATATGCACTCGTGAAGCTTAAAGCAATTTGAAAAATGAATGCGTACGCCAGCGCACACTGTCGGGCTACTCGAAAAACGGCGCACCTCCGCTTTATTCACCCACTGTCGCGTATTCTAAAAGCGATTTTTTGCCGGAATTCGCCGAGGGTGAGTGGAACGTACCCCACCCTCCCTGGCGAGCCCGGCTTCATCGGCAAGCTCCGCTGACCATCGGCGCAAGCGCCGCGCGACCGCCGATTCCACCGTCCAATACAAGCACTCAACGCGCCAGAAAAGATTATTTAAATCATTTTTATTGACGGCTGGAATATAAACATGGCGATTAACGTTTCAGACCTGAAACATGGATATCGGACAACTTTAGCGTCACCGCAATAGGCGGGCCAATGGCGGAATACATCGGGTGCGACCGGGTGCATTTCCGCCAACCGATTGCGGAAAGGCACTATGAGGTTCTTCGCAATGATGGTCGCGGACAGCGAACGAAGCCCGCTTCCCGGTACGCAACGAAGGTGACACCCATCCAGAACGCGCCGCGTAATGGCACGCTGCGACGATAGTTCGGCGTCGCCTGACAGGCTTACGGCGGGCAAGCGCACATAGAAATGATGTTGAACGGGCTACGATGCCCCCGACAAACGCGCTGGAACCGCTCACATGAACGGCATTTCATGGATCACGCTGATACTTGCCACGATGATCGGCGGGTTCCTGTTCGCCATGATCGGCGTCGTGCTGCTCGCGCTGCTGCTCGGCAACGTGTCGGACCGGCTGTCGAGCAACGACGAGACTCGCCAGGACTCCTAGCTACTTCGAAATATCCTCGAGCGCGACATCGCGCGTCTTCGGCCCCAGCGTACCGATCGCGACCATGACGATCGCCATCGCCCCCGAGATGAACACGAACACGCCGTTCACGCCGAAGCGGCCGAGGCAGGCGGCGATCACGAACGCCGAGAACATCGCCGAAATCCGGCTACACGAATAAACGAAGCCGACCGCGCGCGCCCGGATGCCGGTCGGAAACAGCTCGGCCTGATACGCGTGATAGCTGTACGAAATGATGTTGCCCGCGAGCACGAGGCACACGCCGAGACTCACGAGCAGCACCGTCTCGCGCGCCTGGCTGAACGCGAGTCCGCACACGACGTTGACCGCCGCCATGCAGATGATGACGCTCTTGCGCTCGAAGCGATCGGCGATCAGCAATCCCAGCAACGGACCGAGCGGCGCCGCGATCGCGATGATGCTCGCGTACATCAGACTCGTCGTCACCGTGACGCCCTGCTTGATCAGCAGCGTCGGAATCCAGTTCGCGAAGCCGTAGTAGCCCATCGTCTGGAACACGTGAAAGATGACCAGCATCAGCGTGCGCTTGCGATACGGCGGCACCAGCAGATCGCGAAACGCCGCCCGCGCGCGCACCGGTTCGGGCAGCGCGGGCTCGGGCAACGGCAGGCCGCATTGGCGCTGGTACTCGCGCGCGACGCGTGCTTCGAGACGCGTCATCACCGCGTCGGCTTCTTCGAGGCGGCCCTTTTGCGCGAGCCAGCGCGGGCTCTCCGGCAAACCTCTGCGAATCCACCACACGACGATCGCGCCAATCGCGCCGATCAGCACAACCACACGCCAGCCATCGAAACCGAACACCCGTTGCGGCACCAGCAGATACGACAGAAACGCGACGATCGGCACCGCGCAGAAGCCGACCGCCTGCGAACACGCCGAAGCGCGCCCGCGAATGTGCTTCGGCACGAGCTCGGAGATATACGTGCCGATCGTGACGATCTCGACGCCGATGCCGATCCCCGCGATAAAGCGCCAGCAGTTCAAGCCGAGCGCCGTGTGCTGGAACGCCATCACGACGTTGGCCGCCGTATACCACAGCAGCGACCACGTGAAGATCGCGCGGCGGCCGAAGCGGTCGGCGAGAAAGCCGCACGCCGCCGTACCGATGAACAGGCCTGCGAACAGCGCGGCGATGAAACTCGCGACGCCGCTCGTGCCGAACAGCCCGCGCGTCGTGGCCGTGAGCAGCCCGCTATGCACGAGGCCCGGCGCGATATAGCCGGAGTACATCAGGTCGTAGAGTTCGAAGAACATGCCGAAGCTCAGCAGCATCACGAGCTGCCAGATCGTGCGGGTCGCGGGCAGCCGGTCGAGCCGCGAGGAAATCCGCGCGCCATCGAGCGCGATCGCGCCGGCGCGGCCCGCCGCTGCCGCACCGGCGCCCGCGTCCGTGGGTGAGCCATCGAGCGCGCCGGCCGCTTCGCCGAGCGCAGTGGCGTACATCGCCTGATTCGACGATTTCATCGTCTGTCTCCAGAGTTTTTGGTCTATTGCCCGTTGCAACGGGTGCGGCGCGGCACGGCGCTCGTGCAGCCGCTCACGCAGCCGCGCGGGGCTTCCGCGATTGCACGGCACCGCTCAGCTCCGCGATCCGCGCGTCGTTGAAGCCGAGTTCGCGCAGCACGTCGACGGTGTGCTCGCCGATCTTCGCGATCGGCTGGCGCGGCCCGAGACGCGCACCATCGAGCGAAATCGGCAGCAACGGCATCGCGGTTTCGCTGCCGTCGTCGAGCGTCAACGGCACGAGACCGCCGCTCGCGTTCAGGTGCGGGTCGTCGAACAGCTCTTCGGGCTTCGTGATCGACGCGAACGGAATGTGATTGCGCTCGAACAGCGGCACGAGCGTCGCGCCGTCGAAACGGCTCAGGCTTTCGCCGAGCGTCGGCAGCAGCCAGCCGCGCGCGAGCACGCGGTCGTTGTTGGTCGCGAGGCGCGCATCGGCGAGCAGATCGTCGCGCTCGAGAATCGCGCACAGCGCGCGCCACTGCGCGTCGCCGGTCGCGGCGATGAACATCTGCTCGCCGTGCGCGAGCGTGAACACGTCGTAGACGGCCCAGGCGCTGATGCGCTCGGGCATTGGCGCTGCGGCCACGCCGGTGGCCGCGAACTGCTGCATGTGCTGCGCACTCAACAGCACGCAGTTCTCGAACAGCGCGCTCTGCACCTCCTTGCCGCGGCCGCTCGCGTGCCGCTCGTGCAGCGCGGCCAGCACCCCGATCGCGCCGAACATGCCGCCCATGATGTCGTTGACCGAGCTGCCCGCGCGCAGCGGACGGCCCACCGGCCCGGTCATGTACGCGAGGCCCGCCATCATCTGCACGACTTCGTCGAGCGCCAGACGATGTTCGTACGGACCACTGAGAAAGCCCTTGTGCGACACGTAGATCAGCTTCGGATTGCGCTCGCGCAGCGTCGCGTAATCGAGGCCGAGACTCGCCATGCGGCCGGGTTTGAAGTTTTCGACGAAGACGTCGGCGCTATCGACCAGTTGCTTCAGCGCGGCGAGACCGGCTTCGCTGTCGAGATCGAGCGCGACGCTCTTCTTGTTGCGATTGAAGGTGCGGAAAAATCCCGCGCCGGTGCCGAGCAGCCGGCGTGTGCTGTCGCCACGCGGCGGCTCGACCTTGATCACTTCGGCGCCGAGGTCGCCGAGGATCATGCCGCAGGTCGGGCCCATCACCATATGCGACAACTCGATCACGCGGATGCCCGCGAGCGGCAGCGTGCCGGGCTGCGGCGAAGACGCCGAAGATGCCGAAGACGTCGAAGACGGAGCTGAGGTAGCGGAGGAAAGCGGAGTCATTGCGGCACCTGCGGAGCAAAAGAATGGGAATAACGCAAAGATTCGGAAGGCTCAGCGGATTCCCGCACGGCCGGTTGCGCGTGCGCGAACTGCTTCGGCAATCCCGCTCGCGCGAGATAGCCATACAGCGGCTCGCCCGGCAGCGCTTGCGCGAGCACTGCGCGCGAGGCGAGCAGCCGCGTGATGTCGATGCCGGTGTCGTAGCCCATGCTGTCGAGCATGAACACGAGGTCTTCGGTATTGACGTTGCCGGTCGCGCCCGGCGCATGCGGACAGCCGCCGAGACCGGCCAGCGACGCATCGAATTCGCGAATCCCGTGCTGCAGCGCGACCAGCGTGTTGGCAAGACCGAGGCCGCGCGTGTCGTGGAAGTGCAGCGAGCGAAGCCTGTCGCCCGCGACGTCGCGCACCAGCTCGATCACCTTGCCGACCTGGCGCGGCGTCGCCTCGCCGGTCGTGTCACCGAGCGCGATCACGTCGGCGCCGGCCTGCACCGCGGCGCGCGCGATCGCGGCGATATCCGCGTACGGCACCGCGCCTTGCAGCGTGCAGCCGAACACCGTCGACAAACCGGCGATCAACTCGACGCGGCGCCCACCCGCCGAAGACGCGCGATCGATCAGTTCACGCATCGCGGCGAACGCGTCGATCATCTCGGCGGGCGTCTTGCGCACGTTCGCGACGCTATGCGCGACGCTCACCGAAATCGGCGCCACGATGCGCTCTACGCCGGCATCGAGCGCGTGCTGCGCGCCCTTCAGGTTCGGCACGAGCGCCGTGACGCTCAGATCGTCATAGCTACGGGCGTGGGCGACTACTGCGGCGGCGTCGGCCATTTGCGGCAGCAGCTTCGCCGGCACGAATGACGCGACTTCCATATGACGCACGCCGGCCGCGTAGGCGGCGTCGATCCAGCGGCGCTTGTCGTCGGTGGACATGATGCGGGGAATGCTTTGCAGACCGTCGCGCAGACCGACTTCGGTCACGACGACGCGCTCGCGGGTGTCATTCATCGGTTTGAATCCTGATCGTGGACGCGGGCTTCGGACGCCCGTTGGATAGAAGTGATGCGCTAACCGGATCACAGCGTGCTCGCGCGCAGACGCGCGGCAAAGTCTGCATTGACGACGCCCGCCATCGCTGCTCGCGATGGCCGCTCAGGCTGATAGGGCGGGCTTTGGCGCTCGCCTGGGTGAAATGCTTAGGGGTTTGTCTGGAGAGGTGGCGAAGGGCGTCGCCGGGGGGGGGAGCTGCCAGGGACTGCCGGTGCGAGAGACCAGGTGCGTCTCCCGTCTTACCTGGCGTCCAACAGATGCTCGAGCAAGC
Source organism: Paraburkholderia sp. BR10923 (assembly GCF_040948765.1). Lineage (NCBI taxonomy): Bacteria > Pseudomonadati > Pseudomonadota > Betaproteobacteria > Burkholderiales > Burkholderiaceae > Paraburkholderia > Paraburkholderia sp. BR10923. The sequence goes on from NZ_JBFPKO010000004.1 coordinate 173,547, forward strand.
GCGCGGCCGCCAGCGTCAACGCCTCGCGATCGCGCATGCAAATAACGAAGCGCCGCTCGGCCCACGCGTCGCGCAATGGCACGGCGACGATGCCGTACTCGTTGGCGGCATGGCGCGGCAATGCCTCGCGCGGCAGGATCGCGACCGCGAGACCCGCCTGGACGAAGCGGTAGGCGGCATCGAACGTCGAGACATAGGTACGGTAGTTCAACTCGCTGCCTTTCTCCAGCGCGATGCGCTGCATCAGCGCGTTGACCGACGCATTGGAGGCGAGGCCCAGATGATCGAATCCGAGCGTCTGTTCGAAGCCGACCTGCGTCTCGCCCGCGAGCGGATGCGCGCGCGGCACGATCAGCGCCAGATGATCGGCGCGATACGGCAGCGTGTCGAGACTGCCGAGCGGCACCGTGTCGCGACAGATGCCCAGATCGGCGACGCCCTCTTCGAGCCCGCGCACGATGTCCGCGCTGACGCGCTCCTCGACATCGACCCGAATCGCCGGATTCGCCTGCAAAAACGCGGACAACGCCTCGGGCAAGAACTCCACCATCGACGACACGTTCGCCAGCACCCGCGCATGGCCGCGCGCGCCGGCCGCGTATTCACTGAGCTCGGCCTGCAAGCGTTCGTGGCCGCGCATGATGAGCCGCGCGTGGCGCAACAGCGCTTCGCCCGCGGCGGTCGCGCGCACGCCGCGCTGGCTGCGCGACAGCAGTGCAACATCGACGAGCGCTTCGAGATCGGCGAGCCGCTTGCTGACCGCCGACGGTGCGATGAACTCGCGCTCGGCCGCGCGCGCGATCGTGCCTTCCTCGCACACGGCGATGAACAAGCGCAGCGTGACCTGATCGATTTGCCACATCGGCGAAGCGGATTTGGGAGTTGGGAGTTGGGAATTATGCCCTGACGACGGCGGGCGCTGACGAGCAGTCACCCAGCCACGCGTTTCGCCCTTGCCCGAGCTTGCCCGCGATTTGCGGTCTGGCTATGCTGGCGGGTGCGTCGGCTATCCGCGGACGACCGGGCCGCGCCTGCACCGCACACTCCAACCAGAACAACCGCTCGAGAACCTGCTCATGTCCACCACCAGTCTGTTTTTCACCGCCGCCGGCGTCGGCCTCGCGATCGCCGCGCCGGTCGGCCCGATGGGCATGCTGTGCATCCGCCGCACGCTGACGGGCGGCCCGCGCGCGGGACTCGCGATCGGCTTCGGCATCGCGAGCGGCGACGCGGCCTACGGGCTGATCGCCGCGCTCGGCCTCGTCGGCATTTCGCAGTTCATGCTCGCGTACGACCGCCCGCTGCATCTGTTCGCCGGCCTGTTCCTGCTGTATCTCGGCGTGCGCGCGCTGCTGCAGAAGCCGCCCGCTGAAAGCGCCGACGGCAATGGCAACGGCAAGCTCGCGCAGATCGGCCGCGCCGGCGCGTTGCGTGCGTACGCGAGCGCATTGCTGCTGACGCTGACCAATCCGCAGACCATCATCATGTTCGCGGCGCTGTTCACGACGCTCGCACCGCGCGGCGCGTTTTCGCCGGCTATCGCACTGACGACGGTCGGCGGCGTGTTCGCCGGCTCGATCGCGTGGTGGTGCTGTCTGGTGACGATGGTGTCGCTCGCGCGTCATGCGATCGGCAGCAGGCTGCGCCACGCGATCGATCGCGTGGTCGGCCTGATGCTCGCGGCGTTCGGCGTCGTCGAAATCCGCCGCGCGCTCTGAGCGGCGCCTCGCACGCGATGCGGCGCACCCGCGCCGTACCCGCCGAACGCAGCGCGCTGCCAGCCGCGACGAACTCCCCCTGAGTAAGTGCCGCACGCGGGCGCGGCAGTTTTGCGACAATAGCGCCTTTCGCCGCTCAGGCGCCGGCCGACGCGGCCGTGCAGCACACCGCACACCGCCGCCGCCAGCCGCTCCGGCGCGTCCGCCGGCCTTGCCGCCCAACCCTTCACCCGCGCTGCGTCAGCTGTCCGTTCAATGGCACTCCCCCACATCGATCTGCTGTACTCCGTCTCCGGCCTCTTCGTCGGCTTTCTGGTCGGGCTGACGGGCGTCGGCGGCGGCTCGCTGATGACGCCGATCCTCGTCCTGCTGTTCAAGGTGCACCCTGCCACCGCGGTCGGCACCGACCTGCTGTACGCGGCCGCCACCAAGGCGACCGGCACGCTGTTGCACAGCCTGAAGGGCTCGGTCGACTGGCAGATCACGCTGCGCCTCGCGGCCGGCAGCGTGCCCGCGGCCACCATCACGCTGATCCTGCTGCATCGCTACGGGATGGACACGCCGGGCGCGGGCCGGCTGATCCAGGTCGTGCTCGGCGCGGCACTGCTGGTTACCGCGATCGCGCTGGTGTTCCGTCCGCAGCTTGCGGCGCTCGGCGCGCGCAAGCTGCGCGCGCCGAGCCAGGGGCGCACGCTCGCGCTGACGATGCTGACCGGCGCGATCCTCGGTACGCTGGTGTCGCTGACGTCGGTGGGCGCGGGCGCGATCGGCGTGACGGTGTTGCTGCTGCTGTATCCGATGCTGCCGACGACACGCATCGTCGGCTCCGACATCGCGCACGCGGTGCCGCTGACCTTGCTTGCGGGCGCCGGACATTGGCTGCTCGGCTCGATCGACTGGTCGATGCTGCTGTCGCTGCTGGTGGGATCGCTGCCCGGCATCGCGATCGGCAGCTATCTGGCGTCGCGCGCGCCGGAAGTACTGCTGCGCAATCTGCTCGCGGCGACGCTGACGCTGGTCGGCGTGCGGCTGGTGTTGTCGTGAGCCGCCCGCTGAAGACGCGTCAAGCGCACACGCCGCGACCGCTGTCTATTTGAAAAACCGGCTGGTCAGATCCGCCTCGAACTGCCGGACCCATTGACCGTGGCCGTCGCGATACGACCGTGACCAGTCGACACGCCGCACGGTGACGACCCGCTCGTGCGCTGGCTCACCGGGTGCCGCGCTCGCGCTGATGTCGAAATGCGCGGGCGCGAAACCGTGTCTTGCGCACACCAGTTCGAATGCCGCGCGATCGGCGATCGGCAGATCGATGTAGCGAAACTGCGTGGTTTGCATGAGCTTGGCTCCCCGTTCCCTCCTCGTCAAAGTACGCCCCGCGATGCATCGGTACTGTGCCGCAGCGCACGAAGCCGGGACAGCCGCGCCTCGATCAGCACCTGTGCGTGCGGCAAGCCACATTGCTGCGGTCCCGCAGACCTCGCCCGTCTCGCGCCCAAAACCGGCGGCGAAAAAAAAGCTCCGGCGAAAATGCCGGAGCCTCCGAATCGATTGATAGACCTCGCGACGCGGGCCTTGCGGCGCCGCGCGCACGCGCACCGCTTACTGTTGCTTCGCCGTCAGCTTGTTGGTCACCGACGTCACGCCCTCGACGCCCTTGGCGGCCTCGCCGGCCTTATCGGCCTGGCCCTGGTCCGGCACCGTGCCGGTCAGCGTCACTGCACCGCCACGCGCGCGCACGGCGATGTGCGACACGTCGAGCCCCTGGGTCTTGGTCAGCGCGTGGCGCACCTTACGGCCAAGTTCGTGATTCGCTGCCTTGCCGGCCTTGACGGTGGCTGCCGCCGACGCCGTATCTGGAGCGTTCTGGGCGTAGACGCTGCACGCCGCCACCATTGCCACCACCGCACCCAGTGTTTTCAGAAAACCGACCGTTTTCATAGCTCTCTTCTCCTTGGTTTCACATTGGACCGCATCAACAAGCGGCTACGTTACGACTACGGGCGGCCGTCATCGCGCGAACGCGCGCGTGCGCGACGGCCATCAACGTCTGACACGATGTGCAAGAGGCGAGAGAGGCTGATTACCTGTAATCGGTAACCGGCAAACCGCGAAGTCCGCCGACGTGCCCGGTTCTTGTCCGTCTTGCCGGGATATCGCCGCAAACGTTGGATCGCGGTAGCGATGCACAATTTAATCTAGCCGGCACAGAAGCGCAAAGGGTTTAGCGCGCGGCGTGGCGCACCGACAGCGGCTGCGTCATGCTTGCCGGATAAAGACGGACACGCTCCGTGGTCGCGCAAAAATTGCCTGAGCGTCGTGCTGGCGGGCACCCGCGACGCTCACCATTTGTTACGCGTTTGTCGGCGCGACGGGCGGCTACGCGATTCGCGGCCGTGCCAATCTCAGGTACCATCGGCGCGACGCGTGCTGGCGCGCCGCCCAAGCCGCCTGCGCGCATTCGAGCCCGACCGACCGCCGTTTTCAGAAGATCCGATGAAGCCTGACACCGGCCGCAGCCGCCCTACCCGTCTCGTCGCCCGTTTTGTCGCGATCTCGTGGCGCGACCTGGCGGTCTCGTTCGGCCCGCTCGTGCTGCTCGTGATCGTCGGCATCTGGGCCGCCGTGCGGCTGATCCAGCCCGCCCCGCCCAATACGCTGACGATTAGCGCCGGCCCGGTCGGCAGCACGTTCTGGATCGCCGCGCAGAAGTACAAGGCGATCCTCGCGCGCAACCGCATCACGCTGAACGTGCTGGCCTCGCAGGGTTCGCAGGAAAATCTGAAGCGACTGTTGGACCCGAAGGCCAACGTCGATGTCGGCTTCGTGCAGAGCGGCATCGCGCCCGCCGCGGTCGACAAGGACAAAAGCCTGATGTCGCTCGGCAGCGTCGCTTACGTGCCGCTCGCGATCTTCTATCGCGGCGCGCCGGTCGACTGGCTGTCCGGCTTCAAGGGCGAGCGCCTCGCGATCGGCCCCGAGGGCAGCGGCACGCGCGAGCTCGCGCTCGCGCTGCTGAAGGCCAACGGCATCGTGCCGGGCGGCCCGACCCAACTGCTGCCGCTGACGGGCGACGCAGCCGCCGACGCGCTGATCGACGGCACGATCGACGCGACCTTCCTCGCCGGCGACTCGGCGCAGCCGGCCGTGATGGGCAAGCTCTACCGCACGCAGAACGTGCGCTTCTACGATTTTTCGCAGGCCGACGCGTACACGCGCCGCTTTCCGTACCTGACGCAGCTGAAGGTGCCGATGGGCGCGTTCGACCTCGGCAAGAACCTGCCGGCGAACTCGATCAGCATCGTCGCGCCGACCGCCGAGCTGATCGCGCGCGATTCGCTGCATCCGGCGCTGTCGGATCTGCTGATCGAAGCCGCGCGCGAGGTGCACGGCGGCGCGACGACGATGCAGCGCGCCGGCGAATTCCCCGCGCCGCTCGCGCACGACTTCCCGCTGTCCGACGATGCCGCGCGCTACTACAAGTCGGGCAAGAGCTTCCTGTACCGGACGCTGCCGTTCTGGATCGCGAGCCTCGCGGACCGCCTGCTGGTGATCGTCGTGCCGCTGATCGTGCTGCTGGTGCCGGCGCTGCGCGTGGTGCCGGGCTTGTACGCGTGGCGCGTCAAGTCGCGCATCTATCGCTGGTACGGCGCGCTGATCGCGATCGAGCGCAGCGCGCTCAGCGAACACTCGCCGGCCGAACGCGCGTCGCTGATCGAGCGGCTCGACACGATCGAAGACTCGGTCAACGGCATGAAGATGCCGCTCGCATACGCGGACCAGTTCTACGTGCTGCGCGAGCACATCGGCTTCGTGCGGCGGCGGCTCACGGCAAGCCGCGACACGCAGGGCGGGTTGGACGAAGCCGACGAGCAGGCGGCCGATCAAGTCAAAGGCTGAGCGCGCCGGCGACACCGCCTGAACCCGCACCCGCCGCCCGCCACCAAGGGATATCGACCGGTGCAAGCCGGGAGCGCACCGCGTAAGATCGCTACAATTTTGATGAGATAGCGGACGCACCCTCCGCTCCGTCCGACACAGGCAATCCGGGAGACCTTTATGACCGTTGGCATCGACGCCCAACAGCCGCTGTGGTTTTACGATTTCGTCTCGCCGTTCACCTACCTGTTGCTCGAGCAACACGACAAATGGCCCGGCATGGACTTCGCATTCACGCCGGTTGTGCTGAACGATCTGTATCGCCACTGGGGCCAGCGCTCCGCGTACAGCGTGCCCGCCAAGCGCATCTTCATGTACCGGCACGCGCTGTTTCGCGCGGAGCAGCTCGGCATTCCGTACAAGATGCCGCCCGCCCATCCGTTCGATTCGATGAAACCGCTGCTGCTCGCGACCGCCGCGAACGGCGACGTGCAATTCGTGCGCGAGATTTTCCGCTTCATCTGGCGCGACGGGCGCGACCCGTCGAGCGACGAAGCGTTCGCCGAACTGTGCGAGCGCGTCGGCAGGCCGGACGGCCCCGAGCTGATCCAGGACGAAGCGGTGAAGGGGCAACTGCAGCGCAATACCGCCGATGCGATCGACCTCGGCGTCTATGGCGTGCCGACGTTTCGTCTGAACGATCAGCTGTTCTGGGGCGAGGACGCGCTGCCGATGGTGCTGTACTGCGCACGCACGCCGAACTGGCTCGAATCGCGCGAAGTGAAGCGAATCAGTTCGCTGCCGTGGGGCCTCGCGGACAAGCCGGCACCGGTATAACACGGCGGCGGCAGCGGGCCGCGCCGTGGCTGCGGCTTCGGCCCCAGAAGCGCCGCCGGCGCACGCCGCGCTGATGCCGGCCATACCGCGCCCGCTATGCCGCCGACGCGCAAACGGGCCTAAGGTTATAAGCTTTCGCACCCCACGCGCTCGCCGCGCGGCGAGCCGATCGGCTGCGCCCGCGTCACCACGCTTCGACCATGGACGACACCGCCGCCTCACTCGATATCTGGCTCGTGCGCGTGCTGCGCACGCTGCTCGTCGAGCGCAGCGTCACGCAGACCGCGATGCGGCTGAACCAGACCCAGCCCGCGATCAGCACCGCACTGCGCAAGCTGCGCGAAACGCTCGGCGATCCGATTCTGGTGCGCGGCAAGTCGGGCATGGTGCCGACCGAATACGGCGAGTCACTGCTCGCGGCCGCGCAGCGCGTGCTGCGCGATGTCGATTTCGTCGCGACGCCGCACGGCGATTTCGACCCGGGCCGCTCACGCCGCACGTTTCGCGTTGCCGCGCCCGACTATCTGAACGACTTCTTCATGCCGACCGTGATCGCGCGATTTCGCGAAGCGGCGCCGCATGCGCGGCTGGAAATCGAATCGCTGGGGCCGCTGCTCGATCATTCGGCCGCGCTCGACGCCGGCGAACTCGATCTCGTGATCGGCAACTGGCCGAAGCCCGATCCGCGCTTCGAGCGCAGCGACCTGTTCGCCGATACCGTCGTGTGCATGATGCGCGCGGACCATCCGCTCGCGCGCGAGCCGCTCACGCGCGACGCCTATCTGGCCGCGCCGCATCTGGCGCCGACACCGTACAGCGGCACGCGCGGCGGCGCGATCGATACCGGCTTCGCGCGCGCGAAGGCGAGCCGGCGCATCGTCGCTACGCTGCCCTACTTCGGGCTGGTCGCGCAGACGCTTCTGCAATCCGATCTGATCTTCACGACCACGCGGCGCTTCGCGATGCACTACGCGAGCATGCTGCCGCTCGCGGTCGTCGATGTGCCGATCGCGTTTCCGCGCATCCGCTGCTATCAGTTGTGGCATCCGCAGCCGGATCGGCCAAGCGATATCGGCTGGCTGAGGACGTTGATGTCCGAGGTGTCGAGTGAGCTGGTCGCGCGCAAGACGCCGCGCGTGAAGACGCCGCAGCGGGGCCAGCAACAACCGTCCAGCGGCAAATAAAGAAAGGGACGGCGTGTGAGCCCGTCCCCCTCGAACACTCGCGCAAGCCGTTGCGCGTTGCCTATGCCACGATCGGCTCGGTTGCGTGAATCTGGCTCGCGGCCTGCCGCGTCCTCAATCGCAGCAGTTGCGCGCACACCGCAATCGCGATCGCGGCGGGTGCCTTGTCGACGATGCCTTCGACGCCGATCGGGCAAGTCATCTCCGCGAGCCGCTCCAGTTCCACGCCTCGTTCGAGCAGACGCCGCTCGAACTTCACGCGCTTCGTCTTCGAGCCGATCATCCCGAAGTAGCTGAAATCGCGGCGTCGCATGATGCGCGCGGCGAGCGAAAAATCGAGCGCATGGTTGTGCGTCATGACCAGAAACCACGCGCCGGGCGGCGCGGCGTCGACGATCGCATCGGGCGTGTCGGTCGCTTCGACCTGCACGTTGGGCGGCGTTTCGTCGGGGAACAGTTCGTCGCGTTCGTCGACCCACTGGACCACGCACGGCAGGCTGCCGAGCAATTGCACGAGCGCATGGCCGACATGCCCCGCGCCGAACAGCACGATGTGCATCGGCGCCGGCCGCGGTGCCAGTTCGGACGCGACGCTACGCCGGCCGATCCGCACCGGTGCGGCATCGTCGATGGTGCCGGTGCCGTTCAGATAATTGTTCAGGCGTGCTTCCATCTCGCGCTCCCGCTCGTCCGCCATTCGCATCAAGCCTGCCGCGCGGCCGCGGTCGCGGCGCGCACCGCTCCGACCGCCTTCAGAATTTCCTCGCTGGTCGCGGGCGCGTTGAGCGGCGGATTGACCTGGTGGCCGCCCACCGCCGACACCGCGTCGCGCACCGCGAAGAACACCGAGAACGGCAGCAGCAGCGGCGGTTCGCCGGTCGCCTTCGAACGATGGATGCTGTCCTCCACGTTGCGGTTCTTGAACAGCTTCACGTTGAAGACCGGCGGCACGTCGTTGACGGTCGGGATCTTGTACGTCGACGGCGCGTGCGTCATCAGCTTGCCGCCCGCGTTCCACCACAGCTCCTCGGTGGTGAGCCAGCCCATGCCCTGAATGAACGCGCCCTCCACCTGACCGACGTCGAGCGCCGGATTCAGCGAGGCGCCCACGTCGTGCAGCGCATCGGCGCGCAGCACGCGCATTTCGCCGGTCAGCGTGTCGATCACGACTTCCGATACCGCCGCGCCGTACGAGTAGTAATAGAACGGCCGGCCTTGCAGCTTCGACTGATCCCAGTAGAGCTTCGGTGTCGCGTAGAAACCGTCGGACCATAGCTGGATACGCGCGAGATAAGCCTTGGCGATCACTTCCTCGAACGGCACGGCGACCTCGCCGACCACCACGCGATCATGCGCGAAACGCACGTCGCGCGCGGTCACGCTGCCCGCGCCGTAGCGCTCGGCCGCGAAAGCGGCGAGCCGCTCGCGCAACTGGCGCGCGGCGTCCTGCGCGGCTTTGCCGTTCAGATCGGAGCCGGTCGAAGCAGCCGTCGCCGACGTATTGGCGACCTTGCTCGTATCGGTCGCGGTCACGCGAATGCGCTTGAAGCCGACGCCGAGTTCATGCGCGACGACCTGCGCGACCTTCGTGTTCAGCCCCTGGCCCATTTCGGTGCCGCCGTGATTCACGAGCACCGAGCCGTCGGTGTAGATATGGACGAGCGCGCCGGCCTGGTTGAAGTGCGTGACGTTGAACGCGATGCCGAACTTGACCGGCGTCAGCGCGAGGCCCTTCTTGAGGATCTCGTTGTTCGCGTTGAATGCGTCGATCTCCTTGCGGCGCGCGCGATAGTCGCTGGTCGCTTCCAGTTCGTCGATCAGCTCGTGAATCACGTTGTCTTCGACCACCTGGCCGTACGGCGTCTCGTTGCGCTCGGTCTTGCCGTACAGATTGCGGCGGCGCACGTCGAGCGCATCGATACCGCACGAGCGCGCGACGTTGTCGAGGATGTACTCGATCGCGAATGCGCCTTGCGGACCGCCGAAGCCGCGAAACGCCGTGTTCGACTGCGTGTTGGTCTTGCCGCAGAAGCCGTCGATCGATACATCCGACAGCCAGTACGCGTTGTCGAAGTGGCACAGCGCGCGCGTCATCACCGGGCCCGACAGGTCCGCGGAAAAGCCGCAGCGCGAGGTCATGTCGACCGCGACGCCTTCGATCACGCCGTCTTCGTCGTAACCGACTTCGTACGTGTAGTGGAAATCGTGGCGCTTGCCGGTCACCATCATGTCGTCGTCGCGATCGGGGCGCAGCTTGACCGGGCACAGCAGCTTCCATGCGGCGAGCGCGGCGCAGCAGGCGAACAGCGCCGACTGCGATTCCTTGCCGCCGAACCCGCCGCCCATGCGCCGGCATTCGATCAACACGTTATGCGATGCAACGCCCAACGTGTGCGCGACGAGGTGCTGCATTTCGCTCGGATGCTGGGTCGAGCAGTAGACGTGCATGCCGTCGTCATCCTTCGGCACCGCGTAAGAGATCTGCCCTTCCAGATAGAACTGCTCCTGGCCGCCGAGCAGCATCTCGCCGGCCTCGCGATGCGCGGCGCGCGCGATCTTCGTGCCGGCATCGCCGCGCGCGAGCTTCATCGGCGGCAGCACGAACTGGTTCGCGGCGCGCGCCTGCTGCGCGGTCAGTACCGCCGGCAGTTCCTCGTAGACCACTTCGGCGCGCCGCGCGCCGAGCCGCGCCGCTTCGTGCGAGCTGGCGACCACGATGAACATCGGCTGGCCGACGTATTGCACGACGCCGTCGGCGAGGATCGGATCGTCGCCATGAACGATCGGGCCGACGTCGTTGGCGCCGGGGATGTCGTCGGCGGTGAAGACCGCGACCACGCCGGGCGTCGCGCGCACCCGGTCGAATGCGATCGACACGATCTTCGCGTGCGCCTTCGACGACAGCCCCAGCGCCGCGTGCAGCGTGCCGGCCACTTCGGGGATGTCGTCGGTGTAGGTCGCGCGGCCGCTCACGTGCAGATGCGCGGACTCGTGCGGACGCGACACGTGCACCTGGGTGAACTCGTCGAGATCCTGAAGCTCTTTCAGGAACGGTTCGGCTTGCTGGTTCATTGTTGGGTTCTCCGTATCCGTGGACGCGCGGCGCTCAAACGCTCACGCCGGCCGGCGCGACCGCGCGCACGTCGAGCGCGCTCTTCGGAAGCGGCTCCCGCGCGCGCGTTTCGAGCCAGAAGCGGTACAGCGTGTTCTTCGCCGCTTCGAGGCGGTAGTCGCTGGTCGCGCGCATGTCGGTGAGCGGCGCATAGTCGTTGCCGAGCGCGAGCATTGCGGCTTGTGCGGTCGCCTCGTGCCAAGCGGCGTCGCGCAGCACGGCTTCGGCATTGAGCGCGCGCCTCGGCGTCGCGGCCATACCGCCGAACGCGATGCGCGGCTCGCGGATCACGTCACCGTCGGCGATGAACGAAAACGCCGCGCACACGGCCGAGATATCCGAATCGAAGCGCTTCGACAGCTTGTAGGTGCGAAAGCGCAGATTCTTGCGCGCGCCGCCGCGCGCGGGCACCTTCAGGCCGACGACGAACTCGTGCTCGGCCATGTCCTTCTTCTGATATGCGAGGTACAGATCTTCGAGCGGCATCTCGCGCTCGATGTCGCCGCCGCGTACGATCACGCGCGCGCCGAGCGCGATCAGCCCGGGCATCGAATCGCCGATCGGCGAGCCGTTCGCGATGTTGCCGCCGAGCGTGCCGGCGTTGCGAATCGGCAGCGACGCGAAGCGCTGCCACATTTCGGTCAGCTCCGGATACTGCTTCGCGATCTCGGCATACGCTCTTTCGACGCTGACGCCGGCGCCGATATCGATCCAGTCGTCATTGGTTTCGAGCTTTTGCAGCTCGGCGATCTGCCCGACGTAGACGAGGTTGCCGAGTTCGCGCATCTGCTTGGTGACCCACAGGCCGATATCGGTGCTGCCCGCGAGGATGCGCGCGGCCGGTTCCTGCTCCTTGATCTGCGCGAGCGCCGCGACCGTGCGCGGCGCGGCGAAGCGCTGGCCCGCGTGCTCGTACTGGAACGTGTCGTCGCGTTCGAGCGTCGCGAGCGTGTCGGCGAGCGCCTTCACGTCGAGCGGCGCTTGCGGCGCGGGTGCGTCGAACATGCGCTCGGCCGCATCGACGATCGGCCGGTAGCCGGTGCAGCGGCACAGGTTGCCGGTCAGCGCATTGCCGATCGCCTCTCGCGACGGCACCGTGCGGTTCGCGCAGCCATGCCCGTGGCCGTGCTTCTCGTAGAGCGCCCACATCGACATGATGAAGCCCGGCGTGCAGAAGCCGCACTGCGAGCCGTGGCAATCGACCATCGCCTGCTGCACCGGATGGAGCGACCCGTCCGGCTGGCGCAGGTCTTCGACCGTGAAGAGCGCGCGGCCGTCGAGCGTCGGCACGAACTGGATGCAGGCGTTGACCGCCTTGAAGTCGACGCCGCCCGCCGCGTTGCGCTCGCCGATCACGACGGTGCAGGCGCCGCAGTCGCCTTCGGCGCAGCCTTCCTTGGTGCCGGTGCAATGCGCGTCTTCGCGCAGATACTGCAGCACCGTACGGGTAACGGGCGCGTCCTGGATTTCGCGGATCGCGTTACGGTGATAGAAGCGAATCGGCTCGGTCATGTCTCGGTGCTCTCGTCTGTTCGGTGTTCGCGCGGACACGCCGCGTCGATGGTTTGAAAGCTATCACCGTCAATAAACGCAACCCATAGCCTGAATCACATGGGGGACATATTCGCCGCGCGATATAGAACTGGATTTGCGCGCGGCAACGCTTATGTTGCTCCGGAGAATCTTCCGTATTTTTATAGTTTTTGCGGATCAAATGACATACTCTAGCGCCGCAAGCCAGCCGTCTCGCCAGAAAATCACGCGGCCACGGCGCGAAAACGGACCTTTATCGAGTCTCGGCCCGCCATTAGTTCGTCCCATTTTTTAGGCAAGCCCTGCAAAGGAATCGGTTCCATGGGACAATCACGCCTCCTCGCCGATTTCAAGTCTCGTTTTCCCGATGTCCACCGACTCCGCGCCCGCCCGCAGCGAATATGCGACGACCCTGCAAATCATTCCAGTCGTCTTTTTCACCTTTCTTTGCTACCTCGCGATCGGAATTCCGCTCGCGGTGCTGCCCGGCTACGTGCACGGCGACCTCGGCTACAGCGCGGTGCTGGCCGGCGCGGCGATCAGCGTGCAGTACCTCGCGACGCTCGCGTCTCGGCCGCTCGCGGGCCGCTCCGCCGATACGCTCGGACCGAAGCGCACGGTATCGATCGGTCTGCTCGGCTGCGGCGCGAGTGGCGTGCTGCTGCTGCTCGCCGCGCTGGCCGGTTCCTGGCCGGTGCTGAGCCTCGCGCTGCTGGTGTGCAGCCGCCTCGTGCTCGGTTTCGGCGAGAGTCTGTGCGGCACCGGCGCGATCCTCTGGGGGATCGGCCGGGTCGGCACGTCGAACAACGCCCGGGTCATTTCCTGGAACGGCATCGCAACCTACGGCGCGCTCGCAATCGGCGCGCCGCTCGGCGTGATGATCTCGCGCTCGATCGGCTTCACCGCGCTCGGCATCCTGGTGATCGCGCTGGCAGGGCTCGGCTATTACCTCGCGCGTCTGATCGCGCCGGTGCCGGTCGTGCACGGCGAGCGGATGTCGTATCGCAGCGTGTTTACGCGCGTGCTGCCGCACGGCATGGGTCTCGCGCTCGGCTCGGCCGGCTTCGGCTCGATCGCGACCTTCATCACGCTGTTCTATGCGGCGAAGCACTGGCCGAACGCGGCGCTGTCGCTGACGCTGTTCGGCACGCTGTTCATCGGCGCGCGACTGCTGTTCGCGAACACGATCAAGACCTACGGCGGCTTTCGCGTCGCGATCGCATCGTTCTCGTTCGAATGCGCGGGTCTGTTGATGCTGTGGCTCGCGCCCGAGCCGCATATCGCGCTCGCAGGCGCCGCGCTGACCGGCTTCGGCTTCGCGCTGGTATTTCCGGCGCTCGGCGTCGAGGCGGTCGGGCTGGTGCCGCCGGCGAGCCGCGGCGCGGCACTGTCCGCGTACTCGGTGTTTCTCGATCTGTCGCTCGGCATCACCGGCCCGCTGGCGGGGTATATCGCCGGCGAGTTCGGTTATGGCTCCGTGTTCCTGTTTGCCGCGCTCGCGGCTGCCGCGGCGGTCGTGCTGTCGACGGTGCTGTATCTGCGCAACGCGAAAGTGACCAATCTGTCCACCGCGCAGTGAACACCGTCCGTCTCGGCGGCTAATCCCTCTCCGCGGCCATCTCCTGCTTGATCGCCGTCTGCGAGCGCACCGCGATCTGGCCGTGATTGATCCGGCTCGCCACGTTGTACACGCCGATCAGCATGAACAGCTCGGTCGCGGCCACCGAGCACGCGGTGCCGACGCCGCCCCAGAAGTAGATGCTGATCGGCGCCTGCACCAGATGGAACAGCGCGCCGTAGATATAGATCCGCTTCAGCAACGACTGATTGCCCGACGCGATCACCGTCAACATGACCTGGGTCGTCGTCATGCCGACGATTGCCGGCACGAACACAAGGACGCGCAAAATGCGGAACGTCTCGCCGAACGCCTCGCCGAGAAAACGTCCGACGAACCATTCACCGAGCACCGTAAAGCCGACCAGGATCAACACCGCCGACGCCGCGAACGCGAGCATGAAGCCGCGGTTGACCTTGTGGATATAGCCGAAGTCGTTGCGCTCGTACGCGACGCAGATCTTCGGAAAGAACGCCTGGATGGCCGGCGCCGTGCACGCGCGCAGCGCGTTGGTGAGTCGCTCGGCCGCCACGTAATAGCCGACCGCACCAGGGCCGCTGATCATGCGCAGCATGATCACGTTCGCGTACATGTACACGGACGTCAGCGCCGAGCCGAGAAAGATGTGATACGCCTCTTTCGCCTCGGCCATCACGTCGGCCCAACCGACCCGCACGGTCAGCAGAATCTCGCGCTTCCAGATCAGCGCGCCCATCAGGATCAAGCCGCACACGAAGGTCGGCGCATATTGCAGCGCGGCCGCGAGCATCACGTCGTCGCGAGTCTTCACGAACAGGAACAGCGGAATCAGCAGACCCACGCGTGTGGCGAGCAGCGTGCCCGCGAGCACCGGCAGGCGCTGCGTGCCTTCGTAGAAGCAGCCGGGCGTCAGCACGCCGCCCCAGATCACGAGCGAGCCGAGCAGCGTCGCACCGCGCTCCTGCGGCGACATGTGCGCGGCGAACGCCCAGACGACCAGCACCAGCGAGCACAGCAACGCGAGAATCGCGCGGCCGATCGTAGTCGACCAGTAGATGCGGTTCACGACTTCCGGGCTGTCGATGTGCACCGCCACCTTGCGCGCGCTCGACAGGCCGAAGCCGAAGTCGACGATAACGAGAAGAATCTGCGAAATCGATTGCGCGTAACCGATCACACCCAACCCGGCCGGCCCAAGTACGTGCGACAGATACGGCAACGTAACGAGCGGCAGCACGTAGTTCAGCGCATACACCGAATACAGCGCGATGATGACGTTTCTCGTCGACACAATCGTCCTGTTTGCAGTTAAATCTCAAGTCGAAAAAACAGAATACGACACGAAAGCAGGTTCACTTAGTGCGACATCGATCTGGTTGTAGCGATCGTCTTCACTATTTGCGTTCAATACCGCGCTCTTCACCGCATTGCCGATCAGATTGCTCACGACGGTCTTGTAGTTGGCGTCGCTTGCGTCGGTTGCGAACAGGATTTCGGCGAGTAGAGCATGGCCGCGTGTGGCCGCGCGCAGCACCACGCGGCCCGAGGTCGAGCGCAGTACGTTGATCGAGATGCGCGTCGTCTCCTGCGACACCGTCTGGTTGCCGCAATGCAGTGCCGCCGCGACGCCGCCGCGTTGGTAGCCGACGCCGAGATTCAGCGCATGCACGAGGCTCGCGTCCTTGCCGCCCGCGATCGCGCCGCCGCCCGGATACGCCTTCGCGTAACCGACGATCGAATCGCCGGCGCGATCGCCGAAATTGCCCTGAATCGTGATGCCGTCGAGCGGCGTGCTGCCCGGCGCGGTCGAACTGCCGTATACGAACTGCGGGCCGTCGCAGCCGGCGTTCTCGTCGTCCTGGCCGGGACGGTAGCGATTGCCGACGATCGTCGCGCCCTGCTGGTAGTCGATCTGGATGTGGCAGCTCTGACCGGGCGGCACATCGAGGTACGACGGATGGCCGCGCGTCGAGAACTTCCAGCGGCCGATCTTGCCGTCGCCGCCGCAACCGTTGCGCGAGAAGTAGTTGCCGTTCACCACCTTGCCCCAGTTGCCGCTCTTCATATAGACGCCGGCAAAGCCATTGCGATCGAACACCGCGCCGACGATCAGCGACTCCGCGCCGAGAATCACGCCGTGACGCGCATTCCATTCCCAGCGTCCGCCGATCACCTGCCAGAAGTTGTCGACGATATCCGCGCCGGCCGTATGGCAGAACATGCCGACGCAGTTGATCAGCGAGCCGTCGGTGTGCTCGGTCGCGTAGAAGCCGCGCTCGCACATGTACGCATAACAGCGCTCGAGCGTCGACGTGACGCCGAGCTCGTAGCCCGCGCGCGAAAAGCCGATCGCCGTGCAACGACTCGCTCCGGCCGACGTGCCGAAGTGAATGCCGATCGCCGTGTTGCCGGTGTGCGCCGGATAGTTGGCAAGGTAGTAGATGACCTTGTCGTAATGCGCGGGCCGCACCTGCACATGCTCGACGAACGCCGAGTCGCCGAGCTTCAGTGCCGCCGACGTCGGACCGCCCGCGTCCTGTCTCTCCAGCACGGTCGCCCCCATCGCGATGTCGGTGATCACCACGTATTCGCCGCCGCCGTCGCCGCGCAGTCTCGAACCGTTCGCGGTGGTCAAGTCGCCCGTGTAACGCCAGATGCCGCGCGGCAGATACAGCCCGCGCGCGCCGCTTGCGAACGCCTCCCGGAGTTCGGCGCCGACATCGTAGCCGGACGCGCCGCGCTGGATCGCCGCCAGCCTGCGCGGATCGACGAAGCGCGCGACGCTGACCTCGAGTCCCGCGACGATGTCGCTGAGCGTCTTCAAGTAGCTCGGCGCGACCGGTTCCGATGCGGCACGCTCGGGCACGGACGCGGCGACGCGCAGGATGCCGCCTGCGCCGTCGGCCGCGCCGTTACCCACGGTCGCGAACGCGTCGGGCGCGCGCGGCGCGTGCCCGGTCGCGCGCGCGATGCCCAGATCGGCTGCGCTTGCACTGGCCCCGGCCAGGCCGCCGAACAGGAACGTCTTGAGCGCCTGTCGCCGGGTTTTCATCTACCCCTCCCCCATTGCGTTACTCCTGCTTTTTTCACGTCGATACGGCGCGAGGCGTCACTCGACCGTGATGCTTTGCGCCTGCTCGGCGGCCGCCGCACGCGCGCTCACGGCGGCCATCGGGACCGGCAGCGCACGCGCCTTCGCGCCGCGCATCAGGCCCTGCACGCCTGGCGGCCTGAACAGCGGCACACGATACTTGCGGCTGAAGCGCCACAAGCTGTTCATATGCCGGCGTCCCGCCTTGCTGAGGAAGCCCGCTGCCGACGCGCGCTGATGCTCGTGCGTGAGCCGCGCGCCCGGCACGCACAGCACGCGGTAGCCCGCCTGCCAGATGCGCGCGCAAAAATCGACATCCTCCATATAGAGGAAGAAGTGCTCGTCCATGCCGCCGAGTTCGCCGAACAATGCGCGCCGCACGATAAAGCCCGTGCCCAGCACCCACTCGGCTTCGAACGGCGTGCCCGCGGCCCACGCTTCGCGCATCATGTGGATGTCGATGCGGCGCTTGAACACGCCGAGCCGCCCGAGCGGCGAGCGCCGGCCGAGTATGTCGAGCACCGAATAGAAGCGCCGCGCGGAAAACTGCCGCTCGCCATCCGGATAGACCAGATCGAGACCGACGAGGCCGACATCCTTCTCCGTCTCGAACAACTGCACCGCGTTCTCGAGCGATGTATCGACGAAATAGGTGTCCGGGTTCAGCACGAGCACGAGTTCGCGCAGACAACCGACCATGCCGAAATTGACGCCGGCTCCGAAGCCGCGATTGATCGACGTTTTGACGAGTCTCACTCCTGTCGGAAGCGTCTCCCTCAGATAGGAAAACGAATTGTCCGGTGAAGCGTTGTCCACTACGACGATGTCCTCCTTATCCGCAATCGAAAGTTCCAGCACGGAGCGCACGCAATTTCCGACCAGTTTCGGCGTGTTGTAATTGACGATCACCACACTGATCATTCCCTTCAGGTTCATCCCCACCTCCTGCTTTGCATCAGGTGTTCGTGGAATACCCCCAAACACGGCTTTCCAGTTCGTTCACCATGCTTCGCGCTCGTCGCGCGCACTATCGACTACCCACTGCTCGTCCGCGCGATGCGGACGATCTGGCATGCACTGCCTTGCGGTTCGCTACGCGCTGTTTCGACGCGGTCCGTCCACGTAATCGAACACCGGCAATGTCATCAGGATGAAGACAAACGGAATCACTTCGATCGATTGATAGAAGAACGTTTGAAATAAAGCGGCCCATACACACAGCGCAATCCGGCTTGCGCTGCTCACGAGTTTCGTCACCGATACCAGCACGCCGTAATAGAAGATCGCGCCCATCAGGCCGATATTCAGAATCTGCTGCAGCACGCTCGATTCGACCACGCCGAACTCCTGTTTCATCGGCTCGGGTGCCGAGTTCGTGACGAGCCCGAAGTAGGTGCCCGCGATCGCGTTGACCGGCAATACGAGCGACTTGGCCTTTTCCCATGCTTCGGTGCGGCCGTCGTTGCCGTCCGATTGCAGGTCGGTCGCGCCGATGATCCGTTCGGTGCCGACGTTGACGACACTATCGTTCTGACTGCTCACCGCGACGCCGAAGATCATGATCGCCATCGTCGCGAAGATAGTGGCAACGATCAGTTTCGCGTTTCTCGTGATGAACTGGATCGGTCCCTGCACGAACGCGAGCCCGAACGTGCCGAGAATGATCAGCATGCCGCTGCGCGACAGCGCCGAGAAGATCGCGAAGCTGAGCACCGCGCACGCGAGGCCCGACAGTACTTTCTTGCGCACCAGATAATCGACGCCACACAGCGACGCGGCAATCGCGACGAACAGCGGGTAATGCAGATAGCTGCCGGTCAGCGACGGCGCGCGCAGATTGTCGAAGCCATAAGTCGCGCCGGGCAGATCGATCGGGAACACGTTCTGCTGCTGCGCGAGCGCGACGCCCGCCTCGATCAGCGCGATCAGCACGAGCCCGACATAGGCGAAGCGGGGCCGCACGAAACGCCTTTGATAGTTCGAGATCGCGTAGAAATAGATGAACAGCGTGAAGACGAAGACGAGCAGATAGGCCGGCCCGAGCTGATCGGTGAGCGCGAGCGTCGCGACGATCGACAGCCCGATTGCGAACAGCATGCCCAAGAGCAAGCCGAGCGACAGGCGTCCTTCGTCGCGGAAGTAAGCGGCAATCGCCGTCGGCGAGATGTACCACACGAGCAGCCCGACGATGCCGCCGACCTGGATCAGATAGGCGGCGTCCTTGCCGATCAGATACTCGAGCACGCCGCGCGATGCGCACAGCACGACGGCCAGCAGATAGGCGATGGTGGCGATCATGGCGTCACGCCTGATACGCCACGGAGGCGTTGACGTTGACCGGTTCGCCGCGGTAGATGCGCTCGATCACGTGCTGGAACTCATCGATCTCGCAGACGTTGAGCAAGGTGCCGTCGTGCTCGACGCCTTCCGCGCCGAGCGGCGTGGACACGACCGGCAGCTTCGCGGCGAGCATCTCGAGCGTCTTCAGCTTGACGCCGGCGCCCGACAGCAGCGGCACCACGCCGATAGCGGCGGCCTCGAAGTACTTGCCCGGATTTTCGACGAAGCCGGTCACGCAGATATCGTCGCTATTCAGGCGCTTCACGCGCTCGCTCGGATCGGAGCCGACCACGAACAGCTTCAGTTGCAGACCGCGTCGGCGCAGCGGCAGAAAAATCGTGTCGATGAAATTGAGCAGCGCCTCTTCGTTTTCGCGGCGCTGCATCGCCCCCCAGAACAGGATGTTGCCTTTCTCGACCGTGTCTTTCGAGCGCCGCACTTCCTTCAGAAACGCCGGCAGTGAGATCGGCACGACCTGCACCGTGCCGACCCCGGGGTACAGGCCGTTGATCAGCTGCGCGTCCTTGCTCGACAGCACGAGCACCTTGTCGGCCAGCTTCAGCAGACGCTGCTCGAGCATGAAGGTCTGCCGTGTAAACAGCCATCCTTCGATGGACTTGATGCGCAGCAGGATCTGGATCTGCACGTCATGCGCGCACATCACGATCTTCACGCCATCGTGGAAACGCTCGCGCAGATTCTGTGCATACGTGAAGCATTGCGAGAATTCGAGCCGCACCGTGTCGTAACGGTGCCTGTCGACGAGCTCGCAGAGGAACTTGCCGATCGCGGGTTTATAGCGCGAGAACAGGCGCGGTGAAAACGTCAGTGGATTCGCGAGGAACGACGGAATCAGGTCGAACCGGCTCACGTACTGGATGTAGACGTTGCGCACGTTCGCGCGGAACTCGATGTCTTTATCGTCGACCGGCACGCGCGACACGATCAGCACGTCGAGTTCCGATTCCGCGCTCAGTTTGATCAGGTAGTCGTAGGCCAACCGGTGGCCAGCTTGCGGCGCGTTTTTCTGAGGCAGAAAAGGCGTGACAAATAGCTGTTTCATCCGAGTAGTCCCTTGCCTGTACGGTGTGCGCTCGGCAAGCGCGGCCGTAAGATCCCTTCGCATTGCTATGTTGGTTTTCTGATCGGTCCATTCGGGCGCTACGCCCCGCGCCGCGGGAGCGTCACGAACCACGCGCCCGGGTTTAGCGGTCGTACGGTTTGTAGATGTAGGCCGCG
The DNA here is from genome assembly GCF_040948765.1 of Paraburkholderia sp. BR10923. Classification (NCBI taxonomy): domain Bacteria; kingdom Pseudomonadati; phylum Pseudomonadota; class Betaproteobacteria; order Burkholderiales; family Burkholderiaceae; genus Paraburkholderia; species Paraburkholderia sp. BR10923. The sequence goes on from NZ_JBFPKO010000004.1 coordinate 194,077, forward strand.
TAGCGATAGCGTCCGTAGCCGTAGCTGTAGCGTCCCGGCCGCATCTTCAGTCCGTTCATGATCACGCCGCGCACCGGCAGGCCGACCTTCTGCATCTGGCGGACCGACTCACGGAGCTCGCCGATGCCCGTCACACCCTGACGCGCGACGAAGAACGTCGTACCTGCCACGCACGCGAGCCGCACCGCATCGGCGGCGAGCAGCACCGGCGGTCCGTCGAGCAGCACGACGTCGTAGCCGGTCGCGACCTGGCGCAGCACCGACTCGAGCCGGGTGTTCGACAACACGTCGCTCGGGCTCGCAACCTGGCGGCCGCTCGCGATGAAATCGACACCCTGGAAACGGGTCGCGCGAATCAGCTCTTCGGGGCGGTACGCGCCCTGGATCAGATCGGACAGGCCGGGACCGCGATCGCCGCCGAGATGCCGATGCAGGAAGCCGCGGCGCAGGTCACCGTCGACCAGCAGCACGCGCTTGCCGGTCGCACCGATGACCGCAGCGAGATTCAGCGACACGAACGACTTGCCGATGCCCGGCGTCGGGCCCGTGATCAGCACGATATGGTTGCGCGCCTTGGTCATCGTGAATTCGAGTGCGGTGCGAAAGCCACGCAGACTTTCGATGGCCGGATCGACCACCGCTTCGCCCGCGAGCACCAGCGCCTTCGATTCCGGCCGGCGACGGCTGTGCGCGAAGCGCTCTTCCTGACGGCTGAACGGCACGCTCGCGTAGACCGGCAGACCGGTGCGCAGCTCGACTTCGTACGGATCGTCGATCGCGTCGAACAGACGCTGACGCACGAGCGCGATCACCGAGCCGACGAACACGCCGAGCATCATCGCGCCGACGATTATCAGCAGCGGCTTGGGCCGCACCGGCGTATCGGGCGCGACAGCGCCGTCGACGATGCGCACGTTGCCGGCCTTGCCCGCCTTGATCAGCTTCAGCTGTTCGAGCGTATTGCGCAGCGACGTGTCGAGTTCGGTGCCGACCTGCACGTCGCGCTGCAGGCGCAGCACGTTCTGTTCGAGCGGCGGCAGCGACTGCGTCCGGCTCGCGAGATCTTTCGCTTCCTGTTGCGCCGCGCGCAACTGCGCGTTGACCGACTGCACGGCCGGATGCTGGTCGGTGAAGCGCGACAGCAGTTCATTGCGCTTCTGCTGGAGTTCCGCGAGCCGCGTCTGCGCCTGAACCGACAGCTGCAGCAGGTTGGTCGCTTCCTCGCCGAGATCGACGGTGCCATGCTTCGCGCGGAAGTCGTTGAAGCGCGTTTCCGAATCGGAAAGCTGCTGGCGCATTTCCGGAAGCTGCATTTCGAGGAAACGGATCGAACGCTCCGCTTCCTCGGATTTGCGCTTCAGGTTCTGGCTCACGTATTCGCCCGCGATGGTCCCGAGAATCGCGCTGATCTTATTCGGATCGCTGCCTTCGAGCGACACGCCGAGGATGTCGGACTCCTTGCCTTTTTCGGAGATCGTCAATTCCTTGCGCAGCTTTTCGGTCGTCGTCAGCGCGGACTGGCGCCGCAATTCGAAGGTCGCACCGGGCTTCGCGTCGATCCGGTCGACGACGAGCGTGAGCGGCCCGTAGTTGGTCGTCGCGTTCAGCGCCTGGCCGACCGTGCCTTCGAGCTTCAGCTTGCCGTATTGCAGTTCGTAGGTCGATCCCTCGCCCATCCTCAGCACGAACGGACGATCGAACAGCTCTTCCGGCACATCGAATTTCGACACTTTGATGCGCTCGTTGCCGTACACGTAGCCGTGCGGTCCCGGCGTCGACAGATGATCGGAATGACGGGCGAGCCAGCGGCCGAACAGCGGGAAGTAACGCGGTGCCGCTTCGATGTCGAGATTGAGCTTGTCGACCGCGCGGCCCACCACCATGCGCGAGCCGATCACCTGCGCCTCCCCGGACGTCGCGGTCTTCACGTCGAACATCGCGGACACGTCGCCGATCACGCTCTTGGACGAGGTACCTGCGTTCTCTTCGACCTGCACCAGGATGTCAGCGCGATAGACGGGTTCGGAGAACACCGAATAACCGATGCCGAGCGCGACCGCGATGGCCGTCGTGATGGCAATCAGCTTGCGGTTGTCATACAGCGCATCCAGATAGTTAGCAAAGCCTGCCGGCGGATGTTCGCTGTTGTTGTTCCGGCTATCGAATGGTGCACTGCTTTGGTTCATGCGAGTTCTCCCAAAGTCCCGACGGTTTCCCACTTCTTCCCGGCGCCCGAACCGGCACGTCGCCGCATCCAGTCACGCCCGTGTCCGATCGAGCCGACCGCCTCGATCGGACGGGGGTAGCCGATTTACGCCACATCGGCTACCTTTGTGTGTAACAGCACCTATGCGAGCTCGGCTCTTTTCCCTAACATCGCACCACTCGTGTTCTTACGGAGACCGAAATGAAAAAACTTCTTGCCGCCGTATTACCGGTATTACTGACTGCTCACGTGGGATACGCCCAGAGCATCGTGTCCGCCTCCTCTTCCGCTTATGCCCCGCGTTATGTCGCCAAGCACTCGCAACTCGACGCGATGACGCCTCATGCGGCCAGTTCACCGACGCTCTACGGCTCTCCGTCGGATCTCGCGTACGCAAAAAAGAACCGCTATGTCGCGCCCAACATGTACACCCAAACTAAAAACAGCCTTCCGAAGCAGAAACGTACAAGCGTTGCACAGCCTGTCCGCGGCAAGAACTCAGCGGACCCCTACGGCAGCGATTTGTGGAATTCAGACCAGACCTACGCGTCTCCCGAGACCTCCGATCCGTACAGCGTGCGCTAAGCTGTAGCGCATCACCGTCTGGATCCCCCGTATCGCCGATGTGGCCGCTTGCGGCCACATTCCTGTTTGGGTTGAGCTGACTGCCGGGCCCGGTAGAGATATATCCCCGATTAGCCGCGTCTCGTCCGCCGTTTTTCCACGCAAACGCTCACGACATGCACATGCTCTTGTTTTGATGAGTCTGCCGTTTCGTCGGCGCGCTACAACGCTCGATAAAAAGCCTTTCTTGGCAATCATAATATTCAGAGAGCCCGTCCTTACAACGTTCGGCAGCGCACACAAAAGCCGATTGCTACAGGATTGCTTCAGACAAATCACGCAATAAAAAACGCATGTTTAAAGCGACGATAAGCGTGCGGATATACACGCCGTTCGCCACAATCAGCGCCGACTATTTTCAGGGCGCCGGACGCGGATTATCTGCATAACGCGCGCGCCGGCGCGACGGCGCGATGGGCGCCGAGCTTTCGCCGATGTGCATGATTTCGGCCAGACGCCGCGCGTAATGCTCGGGCAGATATTCTCCGACGTCGTACTTTCTGTGCTCATCGGCCAGATGAACGGCCAACTCGCCGAGCGCCTGTTTCAGACTGCCCGGATCGAACTTGAACTTGATCTTGTTGCCGACCGATTCCGCGGTCACCGCCATGCTGCCGCCATCGCGAATCAGCACCGGCAGGCCGAGCATCGCCGCCTCGACGACGACGAGGGGCGCGTTCTCCGCGCCCACCGACGGCACGACCACCGCATCGGCGAACTCGCGCATCGCGGGAAACAACTGCTGCTGCGGCATCGTGCCGAACAGGATCAGCTTGCGCTCGGCGATCAGCGACGCGTAACGTTCTTCGATCGCCGCGCGATCCGGCCCGTCGCCATACACGCCGATGCTATTGATGCGCTCGAAGCCCGCCGCCTCGCAGAGCGTCAGAAATTGCAGCAGGCCTTTCTCGGGCGAGATCCGTCCGACGAACGCGATGTTGAAGCGTTCCTTGCCACGCACCGTGACGATCGGCATCGCGCTCGGCACCGCCGACGGATTGTGCACGATCACCGTGTTCTCGATGCCCACGCGATGCAGCGCCTGCTGCATGAACAGGCTCGGGCACAAGATCCTGTCGAACACGCGCGCGGGCTGATAGGCCGCGCGTACCGCATGCCACCACGCCTTCGTCATCAGATCGTGCACGAGGCCCTTCGGCGTCGGCCGCAACGTGAGGACCGCGCGGGTGCGCAGCACGTCGAGCGGCAGAATGATCGGCCGCTTGTCCTTGTCGAAGTACTGCAGCGACGGGTTGTAGTAGACGAGGTGATAGTCGTGGCAGGTGTGATACGCGCGGTAACCGAACTGACGCTGGTTGTGCGCGATCACGCTGAGAATCGAAGGCGACAGCACGTTGTGGTAGTTGTGCACCATCAGCCGATGCGGCCGGAAACGGTGCAGCGTCTTTTCGAGCGCGCGCGCGGCGGTCATGTTCCAGGAGCGCGTCAGCATCGTCGAGCGGCCGGAAAACTGGCTATCGTCGAAACGCTCGACCTCGACGCCGCGCAGCGTGCCCAATAGCTCGGCCGATTGTTGATAGACCACTTCCGCGCCGCCCATGTGCGCGTAATCGTTGATCACCAGTACCCTGCAACGCTGCATGTTCCCCTCCTGTTGTCTGCCTCTCGTGCCGTCTCGCGAAGAACCCGGACGGCTTGCCCGGACCAATCGCCTGGTCCGGGCGCTCCCCCTGTTCAAAACTGCGGAAACTTGCCGCGCCAGCCGCCCCCCTCGCGCAGATAACGCAGAAACAGCGCAATGCCGCTCAATTGCGCCGCGAAGCGCAGCGTCGACGCCGCATCGTCGATGATGATCGTGCGCAACCGGTACGGATCGGTGTGCTGATCGTTCCAGCCGATGTCGCAGGTCCGCGCGGTTTTGAAGCCCGCCGCGCGCACGAACTCCACTTCGCGCTCGCCGTAATTGCCGTTCGGATACGCGAAGTGCTCGCACGGCTGTTGCAGCAGCGCCGCAATTTCACGGCGGCTGTCGCTGATTTCGGCCTCGCTTTCAGCGTCGCTGCAATGCGTGAGGATCGGATGGAAGCGCGTATGCGCCTGGAAGTCGACGTGCTCGCGCATCGCCTGCATCTGTTCGATCGACAGGCCGGTCGGCCGGTCGTCGCCGTCCTGCTGGTAGCCTTGAGCCGCCAGCGCGGCGAGGCGCTCTTCGTTCGTCATGCGCTTCAGACGTTCATGGCCGACGCGCAGCGAACCCGGATGCAGCCACCAGTGACTGCGCGGCCGTCCGACGATGCGGCTGCACAGGAAGATCGTCGGGCGCACCTTGTGCTTGATGAACACCGGCAATAGCTTCGCGTTGCCCACGTGGCCGTCGTCGAGCGTGATCGCCACGCGCGGCCGGCCGCGGCCGGGCGCGCTGACGTCGGTCAATGGCACGAACTCGCACAGCTTGCTCAGATAGGTCAGGTGACGGTCGAGCGTGTCCGGATCGGGATCGTGATAAAGCAGCACGGCTACGCGATCGCGCCACAGCAGCTTGCGCGTGCACCACGCGAGCCCTGACATCAACACGAAGCCCGCGAGCATCTCCTTCACGAGCGCCTTGTAGCGCTTCATGCGGGGCCCGCGGTAGCGATCGGACAGGCGCGAGTGCACAGACGCACCCGTTGTTTGGGTCTTATTCACCTGAGCGCTCCGGCATGGGTGCATGGGCGACGGGCCACGCGCGTTGCCGCGAGCCCGCTTTCAACGAGCCGATAAGGTGCCGCGCCACGGTCGGCGACGCGTGCTTGGTTCCATAGACGAAGCGCATCACGGGCCCGAAGCTATGCGCGGACGCGGGTCCGATCACATAGAGGCCGCGCACGCGCGTTTCGTAGTGCGAGCTCAGGTCGGGCATGCCGCCTTGATTCGAAATCGCGTCGGCCAGATCTTTCGACAGGAACGCGTGCTGGCGCATGTCGGTTTTGAAGCCGGTCGCGGCGATCACGTGATCGGCGCTCACGCGTGCTTCCTTGCCGTCGGTCAGCACGTTCAGAACGACGCGGTCGTTTTCGATCGCCGCGGAGCGCACCACGGTGCGATGCGATATCTGTACCTTGCCGACCACGCGATCATGCAGCCACCACGCGCCAGACGCGCCATACGTGTGCTCCATGATCAGCTTGCGGCGTCGCGGGTCGAGCATGTGGAACACGCCGGGAAACTCGGACAGGAACAGCGACCGCCAGCCGCGCCCGAGCCCCGCGTCGGGCCCCTTGATGCGCGACAGGATGTTGCGCCCGCCGTGCGGCCGCTCGTGCCACACCACGCTGCTCTCGCGCATCAGCACGTGCGCGCGTGCGCCGAGCTCGTTGAGCAGCGCGGACAGCCCGAGCGCCGACTGCCCGCCGCCGACGATCGCAATGTCCTTGCCGCGCGCCCACTCGAGGTTGCCGTACAGCTCCGAATGCGACGCATACTGCGGCGGCAAGTCCTGCAGCGCCGGCGGAGTTTGCGCGAAGCCCTTCAGGCCGAGCGCGATCACGACCCGGCGCGCGGCGAGCGAGCGGCCGTCGCTCAGCGACAGCTGGAACTGATCGCCGACGCGGCGCAATGCGAGCACGTCGACCGGCTGGATATCGCCGACCAGATTCGACTGGAACCACAGCCCGTACTCGACGAAGGTTTCGAGCGGCAGCGCCATGCCGAGCGGCCGGTAAGGCAGGCCTTTCAGGCGGCAGAAGTCTTCGACGGTAAAGCCGCTGCGCGGCGCATGCATGCTCGACGCGAAAGCTTCGGAGCGCAGCAGCATGCCGGGCGGCATGTAGTTTCGCCACGCTCCCATCGGTTCCCCGAGGATCTGGTGATCCACGCCGGCGGCCTTCAGATGCGCGGCAAGAGATGACCCGTAGGGCCCCGCGCCAATGATGATGGTATCGGTCAAAGACATTGCTGGTCTCCAGGGGACGGGCTCTCGTCGCCGGCGTCAGGCTTTCGCCTGACGCGACTCGGGCGCCCTGATCGCTTTTTTCCAGCTGCGCTTCATGCGTCGGAGCGGATTCATCACGACATAGTGCTGCAACGCTGGGAACGGATCGTTCCAGCGGAAATAGCCATCGAAAATTTTGGTGCGTTCGCTCAGCAGTTCGGGCGGCGGCCGGTCGGAAAACGTCGCGCGCCACGCAACCGGTAGCCGGCTCGGGCGCTCGACTGGCAACGGCAGGCCGAGTTCATGGCGGTACGCGGCAAGCGGAATGTTGACGCCGCACAGCGTCGCGATCTCCTCCTGCCAGTCCGTGCGGCCGACCGTCGGCTCGACCATCACGAACTCGTTGTAGTTGTCGTCCCACTTGTACTCGATGCTGCCCATGCCGTCGAAACCGGCCGCCTCGGCGAAGCGCCGCGTCAGCGGTTCGAGCGTCCCGCGCGCTTCGGGCGCGGCCACGCAGATCGCGGTGTTGCCGACGCCCGGCGGCGAGCTCAACACCTTGCGGCCGGTGAACATGCTGACCATGTTGCCGTCGGCGCCGCGATAGAACAGCGTGAAGTGGATGTTGCTGTCGGGACCTTCGATCCACTCCTGCGCGATGATTCCGCCTGGTGTCGCCAGCATCGCGATCGCGCGATCGCGTGCATGCTGCAGCGTGTCGACGCGCACCGCGCGTTCTTTCTCGCCACGCAGCACGTTGCGCTTGTCGTCTGGTTTCAGCACGCACGGGTAGCGCAATTCGGCCAGCCATTCGATGTCGGCAAGCTTTTCGAGCACGACTGAGCGCGGCACCGGAAAGCCGTGGCTCTGTGCGAATTCGTGAAAGCGCGCCTTGCTCGACAACATCTTGACGGTGTCGTCGGCGGGCAAACGGAATCGATACCAGTGCGACAAAGCCAGCCGATTTTCCGACACCGCATGCACCGCGTCTTCGTCGGTCAGAATCAGAACCGGCAGACGATCGAACCGCTTGCCGAGTTCGATCATTTCGTCGACGAATATTTTCCCAACAAAACTTTTTATCTGATGCGCATGAACGTGTCGGCACCACGTCGCCGCGCGGCTCCTCGTATCGACTGCGACAACCGGAACGCGGGCCTGCGCGAGCGATCGCGCCACCCCCAGTCCGTTCAACTCTGCTCCAACAATAACCCCTGCCGATTGACCTGAGTCGTATGCGCTCGCCATAGTGTCGATTTCCTTGCTTCGTACGTGCATGGGCCCTCGAAGACATGCTTCGAGACTCCACGCGATCGAACTATCGAATCGGATAGAAATCCTTTTTATCGCCTCGCGGGGGCGCTTCGGCGTTAAAGCTGTGTTTCGGCGGAAAGCATGCATGAGCGCGGCAGGCGCGTCCTGGCACGCGCCGTGTGTCGAATCATGGTCTTGCGATTTACCGCAGCGAGCGCATTGCGCTGCGCTCGCCGTGACCTACTTTACGTTTCCGCCTGATCTCGATACGTGCGCCGGCGCACAGAGAGCAAAAGAAAGTATGAACAGAAAAAACCCTTTCGAAAGGCGCTCAGCCTTATTGCGTAAGGGTTTCGCCAATTATGCATTTGTTATGTAAAAACGTTGCGAAGCATTAATTTATTGCAACGCGATAATGGCGGAAAAAAACTTTCTAATGGGACTATAAAGTGCTGGATCGCACAAAAAATACGCGCTGCGAATGCTATTCGTAGCGCGTCGGAAAATGCCTTATTTACCTTCGCTCAATCCGCGTTCGAGCGCCGCGACACCCGCCGGCAGATCGACCTTGACGCCAAGATCGACCATCGTGCGGCCGAGCGCGTGCACGGTGCGAAACAGGTTGTGCTCGCGGCACTGCTCGCCCATCTGGCCGATCCGCACGATCGGCAAACCGAACGAGCCAGCGATTTCCACCTGATGCTGTCGCGAGATATGCGCGCAGACGTCGGCGGGACTCAGGCCGTCAGGCACCTCGATGCCGATCACCGAGTTGAGCCGGCAATTCTCCGGCGCATACAGTTGCAGGCCCATCGCGGTGACGCCCTGCTGCAACGCGAGCGAGCATTTCAGATGGCGCGCGAAGCGCTTCTCCAGCGTTTCCGCGCAGACGAGCCGCAGCGCCTCGTGCAAAGCGAGTACGCCCGACACCGGTGCCGTGTAGTGATAGCCGGCGTTGTGCCAGAAGTTTTCCGCCAGCGACGCATCGAGGCACCAGTGCGTGTTGGGCACCGTGCGGCCTTTGACGCGCGCCCACGCCGCGTCTGAGAACGCGATCAGCGACACACCCGGAATCGACGACAAGCCCTTCTGGCCGCCGGTAATCACCGCGTCGATGCCCCAGTTGTCCATTTCGAGCGGCATCGTGCTCAGCGTGCAGACGGCGTCCACGATCACGAGCGCGCCGGCTTCCTTCGCGAGCGCGACGATGTCTTTCAGATGATGGTTCCACACGGTGTTCGAAGTCTCGCCCTGCACGACCGTGACGACCTCGGGACGCTCGCGGCGCAGCGCGTCGGCGACCTGATCGAGACTCGCGACCGTGCGGTCCGCGACTTCGAGCGTGGTCACCTTCGCGCCGACGCGCCGGCCCATTTCGCCCATGCGGTCGCTGAAGAAGCCGTTCTTGATGCACAGCATGCGCGTGCCTTCCCACGCGAGATTGCAGATCGCCATCTCCATCGCGCCCGATCCCGGTCCTGCCACGCCGAGCACCCACTTCGACTGCGTCTGGAACACGTAGCGCGCCATCGTCTTCACCTGGTTCACCACCTTCGCCATCGTGCCGCCCAGATGGTTGATCACGATCGCATTGGCCTTCGCGACCGCGGCGGGAATCGGCACGGGACCGGCGCCCATCATCAGCAGCGGTTCTTCGGGAAGGATGGCGTCGAGCGATTCGACAGCCGGACAGGGGACGGACGAAGCAACGGTAGTAGAGGTTGAAGTCGGCATGATCGGTGTGTGAAGGTGAAGCGCAAAGGAGCGAACGGCCTCGCCGCAGATATGCCGCTCGAGGCCGTTCGTCCGATCATTCACCGAACCGCGCGATTGCGCAAGTTTTTTGGCCAGGGTCGCGGGCCGCCAGGCGCGACCGGTACACCCTCGCCAGTCACTTCATCACCTTGCTCTTGTCGAGCTTGCTGCCGGTCGCCGCGTTGTAGCGCTCGACATACTCCTCGATCAGCTTGCGCATCGCCCGACCGATCTTGCGATAGTCGGACTCGTTCAGATTGGCGAGCGACACGCGCCCCGACGGGTGCTGGGTGCCGAAGCCGCGGCCCGGCAGCAGCACCACGCGCGCCTCGCGCGCGAGCCGGAACAGCAGCTCGGACGGCTCGGTGTTCTTCAGCAGCCAGTCGACGAACTCGCGCCCGTAGGCTCTTTCACCGAGGAATTCGATGTCGACGATCGTGTAGTAGTCGACCTGGTTCGGATCGTCGTCCTCGAACGCGATGCCCACTTCTTCGTACAGCGCCTGCTTGCGCTTGCGGATCAGGCGCTTCAGCGCGTTCTTGTACGCGTCGGGCGTGTCCATCAAGGAGAACAGCGAGAACAGCACCATCTGCACCTGCTGCGGCGTCGACAACCCGGCCGTGTGATTGAGCGCGACGGTGCGGCTGTCGGCCACGAGCCGGTCGATGAACTTCAGCTTGTCGGGCTCGGTCGTGATCGACTCGTAGCGACGATGCAGCTCCTTCTTCACGTCGGCCGGCAGTTTGCCGATCAGCTTGTCGAGCACGTTGTCGCGATGCGTGGCCACCGCGCCGAGACGCCAGCCGGTCGCGCCGAAATACTTCGAGTACGAATAGACGAGGATCGTGTTCTTCGGCGCGAGCGCGAACAGCGACACGAAGTTGTCGGCGAACGTGCCGTACACGTCGTCGGTCAGCAGGATCAGATCGGGCCGATCCTTGACGATATCCGCGACGTGCTCGAGGCTCGCGTCGTCGATCTTCACCGACGGCGGATTGCTCGGGTTCACGAGGAAGAACGCCTTCACTTTCGGATCGCGCAGCTTGTCGAGCTCCTGCTTCGAGTACTGCCAGCCGTGCGCGACGTCGGCATTGATATGCACGACTTTCAGCTGATAGTCGTTCAGCGCCGGGATCTCGATGTACGGCGTAAAGATCGGCATGCCGAGCGCGATCGAGTCGCCCGCCTTGATCAGATGGTTCTCGCGCATCGTGTTGAAGATATAGGTCATCGCCGCAGTACCGCCTTCTACGGCGAAGATGTCGAACTCGCCGATGAACGGATGCTTGCCGATCATCTCGCGGCGCAGATACTGGCCGACGATGATTTCCGACAGCTTCAGCATGCGGTCGGGCACCGGGTAGTTCGACGCGAGAATGCCCTCGCACATCTCATACAGAAAGTCGGTCCCGGACAGCCCGAGCTGATCGCGCACGTACGACACCGCGCCGCGCAGAAAGTCGATGCCGGGCACGCCGCGGTTCTCGCGTATGAACAGGTCGAAGCGCTCCGCGAGTCCGTCGCGGCGCGGAAAACCGCCGACGCCTTCGGGCATGTACGCGAACGAGCGCTCGGACTCGCGCATCGCGAACAGGCCGAGCTGCCAGAAGCCGTGGCGAGGGATCGTCGCGAGAAAGTTCGGATTGCCACGGCCGGCGTTGAGCATCGCGATGTTGGCGGCCCGCTCGACCGCGCCGCCGCCGGCGGCCTTGATCAGTTCGTCCTTCAGTTCGAACGGGCTCAGCGCGGCAAGACCCGCGTCCACGCCCGAGCGTTTCTTATCGCCCTTCTCTTTAGCCATGATGCGTTCTCCAGTGAAGAGGTGAAACACGCCGGCGTGGCGAGGGGTCCCGGTTGCGGCCGGCTACAGGGATCGATACGCAACGGCTTTCGACAACCGTGCGATCAACGTCGGGGGAGCGCGCTACACGAGCCCGACGACCAGCGGCCCGAGCAGTGTCAGCGCGACGTTCGCGATCGCATAGGTGATCGCGAACGGCACGGTCGGCACCGCGCTTTCGGCCTTATCGAGCACGCCGCCGAACGCCGGGTTGGCGCTGCGCGAACCGGACAGCGCGCCGGCCAGAATCGCCGCGTTGTTGTAGCGCAGCACGTAACGGCCGAACAGCATCGTCAGCAGAAGCGGAAACAGCGTGACGAACACGCCGAGCAGGAAGATGGTCACGCCGCTTTGCTTGACCGTGACGACCGCCTGCAGGCCCGAGTTCAGACCGACCACCGCGACGAACGCGGCGAGCCCGAAGTCCTTCAGCAATTGCGAAGCGGCCGACGGCATCACGCCGTACATCGGATGCTTGCCGCGCATCCAGCCGAACAGCAGGCCCGCCAGCAGACAGCCGCCGCCCGAGCCGAGCGTGAGCGGCACGCCGCCCACGTTGACGACGATCAGCCCGATCAGCAGACCGATCACGAGGCCGACGCCCATGTAGATGAAATCGGTCTTGTTGCTGTACGGCAGCTCGTAGCCGGCAGCTTCGACCGCGCGCTTGGTATCTTTCGGCGCGCCGTAGAAGGTGATCACGTCGCCGTGCTGCAGCTCGGTTTCGGGCAACACCGGCAGCGGCTGCCCGACGCGCGTGATGCTCTGCACGTAGACGCCGTGCCGCATGTCGCGATCGATCATCTGGCGCGCGGCCGCGATCGTCGTGTGATTCATGCCCTTGCGCGTGAACACGCCTTCGCGCGTCTGCATCACGACGCCGATGTCCTCGGCGTCGCCGACCTCGTTGCCTTTCGCGCCGAACGCGACGACCGCCTCGCGGCGGCCCACGACGAGCACGATGTCGTCGGGTTGCAGCACGAAGTCGGGCTTCGGCTCGATCTGCTGGTTACCGCGCTTGACGCGCTCGATCGTCAGACCTTCGCCGTGCAGCGACTCGACCGCCTGCACGCTCTTGCCAGCGCTGAAGTCGATCCGGTATGCGCGCCCGACCAGTTCGGGCAGCGCCGCCACCTGCCCCGGTCCGCGCGTCGGCGCGCCCGACGACAGCTCGCGCTCCGCCTCGATCGACGCTTCGCGCAAGCCCTGGCCCATGAACTTCGGCAGGATGTTCACGCACACGATGATTGCGCCGAGCGAACCGAACACGTAGGTGACCGCGTACGCGATCGCGACGTCCGATTGCAGCGATCTGACCTGATCGGCGGGCAGGCCGAGCCGCGCGATCGCGTCGCCCGCGGTGCCGATGATCGCCGACTGCGTGAGCGCGCCGCCCGCGAGTCCGGCCGCGAGCCCCTTGTTCAGATGGAACAGCTTCGCGCACACGACCACCGTGATCAGCGCGGTGACCGCGAGAAACACGGCCATCGCGATCTCGCGCAGCGTCTTGCGGTTCAGCGAGTTGAAGAAGCCGGGCCCGGAGTCGTAGCCGACCGCGTAGATGAACACCGCGAACATCACCGCCTTCACGCCGTTGTCGACCGTCACGCCCGCCTGGCTGATCACGACCGCCGCGAGCAGCGAGCCGCCCACGCCGCCGAGCTGGAACTTGCCGAAGTTGATCTGCCCGATGAAATAGCCGACCGCGAGCGACAGGAACAGCGCCATCTCCGGTGACTTGTGAAAGATGTTGTGTAGCCAGTCCATCGCGCCCTCGCTGAGTAGTTGTCGGGTTCGTTGGCGATACCCGGCACGGGTACGGCGCGCACCTGTGCGGCGCGAGCGCCTGATTTGCCGCGACGTGCGAAACGCCGCGCGGCATGCGGCTTCGGCAAGTCCGGCTAGCCGAGCTTGCCGGCGAGGCCCACCACCACGGGCCCCATCAAAGGCAACAGGATGTTGGAGAGCGCATAGGTGATCGTGTAGCCGATCACCGGCGTGGAATTGCCGGCCACGCCGACGAGCGCGCTGATGGCCGGCGTACTGCACTGCTGGCCCGCGATCGCGCCGAGCAGCATCGGCGCTTCGAGCTTCAACAGCGCATGGCCGACCCATAGCGACAGCAGGCCCGGCACCAGCACCATCAGGATGCCGGCGAGCGGCAGCGCGAGCCCGTACTCGCGCACGAGCTTGATCGCGTCGGGACCGGCCGACAGCCCGACCGCGGCGATGAACGTCGCGAGTCCGAAGTCCTTGAGGATCTGCGCGGCCGCTGACGGCAGCGAGCCGACCAGCGGATGGCGCGAGCGGACCCAGCCGAACAGCAGGCCCGACAGCAGACAGCCGCCGCCTGTACCGAGCGCGAGCGTCACGCCGCCGATCGTGCCGCCGAGCCGCCCGATCGCCATACCGACCAGCACACCGACGCCGAGATAGACGAAGTCGGTCTTTTCGGTCGGCGGCAATACATAGCCGAGCCGCTTCGCGCCACGTTCGACGTCGGCTTTCGCGCCGACCAGCGTCAGCACGTCGCCGCGATGCAGATCGGTGCCGGGCAGCGCGGGAATCGTCGATTCGAGCCGCGTGATCGCGGCGATATAAACGCCGCGCGCGTTTTCCGGCTTGGCCTGCGCGCGCAACTGGGCGACCGTCATCCCATCGACGTCGGGCCGCGTCAGCACCACGTTGAGTCGTTGCGCGAACACCTGGCCGAAATCGGCGCCCAGCACCTCTTCACCGAGGCCAGCCGACGCCGCCGCGACGACCGCCGCGCGCCGTCCGGCGACGAGCACGACATCGCCGGCCGCGAGCCGCATCTCCATGGCGACCGGCAGGTCCGCGCCGTGGCGCTCGATCTGCTCGACGGTCAGGTTGTAGCCGTATTGCTCCTCGAGCGCGCGCACCGTGATGCCGGCGGCCTTGCCGATTCGAAATGCGCGGCCGACGAGCGCCGGCGCGGCCGCGCTCTGTCCTTCGCTGAACGCGCCCTCGCCGCCGAGCTTGCGCCACACGCGCTCGGCTTCTTCGCGCAGATTGACGCGCAGCAGCAGCGGCGCGAACTGGCTCGTAAACAGCACGATCGTGACCAGGCCGAACAGGTAGCTGACGCTGTAAGCGGTCACGATATTGGCCTGCAGACGCTGGGTTGCCGCGTTGCCGAGACCGAGCTTCGCGATCGCCTCGGACGCGGTGCCGATCACCGCCGACTCGGTCGCCGCGCCCGCGAGCAGTCCAGACGCGGTGCCGACGTCGAGCCGCAGCACGCTGACCGCGATCATGATCAGCACCAGCACCGAGACGATTTCGATCAGCGACAGCAGCCCATAGCGCCAGCCGCGCCCGATGTTCGCGAAGAACTGCGGCCCGCCGGTGAAGCCGAGCGCGAAGATGAACAGCGCGAACGCGATGTTCTTCAGGTCGGGCGCGATGCGCGCACCGCTCTGCCCGAGCACGAGCGCGACGATCAGCGTGCCGCACACGCCGCCGAGCTGAATCGGGCCGATATGAAACGAACCAATGAAATAGCCAATGGCGAGACATGCGAATAGTGCGATTTCGGGTTGCGATCTCAGCAATTCACCGATCATGTTGGCTCGCCGATTTACAGTTGATTAACGAAAAACGGAACACCAACCGTTTGAAAACCGAATCAAACCGTCTGACAAAGGTGACGCGATGGTGACGTCGCGCGGGCAACGGGCGCGATGCACGACACCTCAAAGAACGCTGCGATGACAGGAGAACCACGCAATGGATGCCGGAAGCGCCGCACAGCGGGCACCGGCGCGCCTGGACGAACGCACCGCCAGGCAATGCCGGCGGTGAAACGATTTCCCGAACGCCCGACAGTTACTCTTTCATCGCGAAGTCGCCTAACATCGTGGAAAAGATAATCTGCTGTTTGGCCAGTTTCTCGCCGCATGTTTGTACATGCTTTGTTCGGAATGCTCGTTATTTGATATTGCAGTTCGGCACCCCTGTCAATGTTATTTTTTACGAAAACCGACTTCGCAAATCACGTCTAAAGCACGCTTCTTCGGAGCCTCATATGCGCACGATCCTGTTCAGCAGTCGTCAATACGACGTCGATACATTCACCGAAGCCAATGCCGCGCATGGCTATGAACTGCATTTCCAGGAATCCCCACTCGACAGCGAGACCGCGATCCTCGCGCATGGCTACGACGTGGTCTGCCCGTTCGTCAACGACAACGTCGACGCCGCCACGCTCGAACGGCTTCATGCGGGCGGCACGCGCATGATCGCGCTGCGCTCGGCGGGCTTCAATCACGTCGACCTCGCCGCGGCCGAGCGGCTCGGCCTGCCGGTCGCGCGCGTGCCGGCCTATTCGCCGTATGCGGTCGCCGAGCACGCGGTCGGGCTGATTCTCGCGCTGAACCGGCGCCTGCCACGCGCTGTCGCGCGCACGCGCGAAGGCGACTTCTCGCTGCATGGGCTGCTCGGCTTCGACCTGCACGGCAAGACGGTCGGCGTGATCGGCACCGGCATCATCGGCCGGGTATTCGGGCGCATCATGGCGGGTTTCGGCATGCAGGTGCTCGCCTACGACCCGGGGCCGCACGCCGACGAACTGATCGCGCTCGGCGCGCGCTACGTGCCGCTCGATACCTTGCTCGCCGAATCGGACATCGTCAGTCTGCATTGCCCGCTGCTGCCCGACACCTATCATCTGATCAACCGCGCCGCGCTCGCGAAGATGAAGCGCGGCGCGATGCTGATCAACACCGGGCGCGGCGGCCTCGTCGAGGCGAATGCCCTGATCGGCGCGTTGAAGGACGGCCAGCTAGGCCATCTCGGGCTCGATGTGTACGAGGAAGAAGGCGGCATCTTCTTCGAGGATCATTCGAATCTGCCGCTGCAGGATGACGTGCTCGCGCGTCTGTTGATGTTCCCGAACGTGATCGTCACCGCGCACCAGGCGTTCTTCACGCGCGAGGCGATGACCGAGATCGCGCAGACCACGCTCGCGAACATCGCGGCGTGGCAGGCGGGCACGCCGCGCAACGTCGTGCAGGCGGGGTAGCGGTGATAACCGGGGCCTATGCGAGTTGCCGAGGACCGCGAAAGTCAGACGTCGCTGTCGCCCAGTTGGGTCGCGCGAATCTCGGTGCGGGCATCATCGGCCGCGCCGCACAGCTCACGCAGCAATGCCGCCTCGCGCTCGTGCACTTCGACCGGACACCAGCGCGCGCCCGCCTCGGCCAGATAGCGCGCGCGATGCTGGCCGTTGCGAAACGCCACCACCCCCTCGCGCTCGATGCCGATCCAGCCGAGCAGTCCCGGCGCTCGTCGCGTGGAGATCGTCACGTAGGGCATCTGCGGAATGCGCGCGCTGTCGGGATCGAGAAACTCGCGAATGCCGCGGACCTTGCCCGCGTGCCATTCGGCGACCGGCTTCAGCACGTAATCGGTGTTGTCGCGATTCGCGCACACGAGCAGCTTGCGCAGATCGACGAGCACCACCTGGTGACGCGTGCCGTCGGTGACGAATACGCGCTTCAGACGCACATGGTCGTACCACGAATGCTCGCGCAACGGCACGATCCAGACCGTTTCGGCGCTGCCCGGCACGGCGACCGGCGATGTATTGGGCAAAGGCAGGGACAAAGGCACACTCGGCAAGCTGACGGCAGGACGCCAGCGCATTAATAGAGCGCTCACGCTACGAGCCGGATGTGACGAAAACATGACGGCCTACCGGATTAATTGCGCTGCATGAGCGGTTGGCAACACCGCCTGATCAGCAGGCGAATACGGCGCTTCAGATACCCTTCAGGTATACATAACGATGATAGCCACCGAACATTTCAATAGCCACGTGCGAATCGAATCGCATGACGTCAACGGCGTCGCGACGATCGTGCTGGACAGGCCCGCGCGGCGCAACGCGGTCGACCGGCAGGTGGCCGACGCATTGAGCGCCGCGTTCAGCCGCTTCGAGGCCGAGCCCGCGTGGCGCGCGGCCGTGCTGTTCGGGGCGGGCGGCACGTTTTGCGCGGGCGCCGACCTGAGCGCACTCACCGACGACACGCGCCGCAACGAACTGCACGCCGACGGCAGCGGCCCGGGTCCGATGGGACCGACACGCACACGCTTCAGCAAGCCGGTGATCGCCGCGATCGCCGGCTACGCGGTCGCGGGTGGACTCGAGCTTGCCGCGCTGTGCGATCTGCGCGTCGTCGAGGAAGACGCGGTGCTTGGCGTGTTCTGCCGGCGCGTCGGCATTCCGCTGATCGACGGCGGCACGATCCGGTTGCCGCGGTTGATCGGTTTGTCGCGCGCGCTCGATCTGATCCTGACCGGCCGCGCGGTCGATGCGCGCGAGGCCCTCGCGTTCGGGCTCGCCAACCGCGTGGTGCCGAAGGGCGAAGCGCGCGCGGCCGCCGAGCAACTGGCAGCGGAGCTCGCGGCGTTTCCGCAGGCGGCGCTGCTCGCCGATCGCCGCTCCGTGCTCGAGAACAGCGCGCTTGAAGATCTCGCCGAGGCGTTGCGGCGCGAAGGCGCGGGTGGCTACGCGGCGGTCTTCGCCGAGGGCGTGGCGGGCGCGGCGCGCTTTGCGTCGGGCGCGGGCCGTCATGGCGACAGGTTCGACGCGGATCAGCCGGCGCCGCCCAATCGTTGAGACATGCTTACCTGAATCGAAGAGAGGAACTGCGATGGCTACGATCTACCGGGAAATCGCCGTGGAAACCGCCGCGGCCGATGCATGGGCCGCGCTGCGCGATCCCGCCGACGTCGCCCGCGCGTTCGCGGGCGTTCTGACCGAGGCGCGCATGGAAGGCGAGCTGCGCTGGGTCACGTTCGCCGACGGCACGGTGGTCGAGGAACGCGTGATCGCCGTCGACGATGCGCACCTGCGGCTCGCCTACTCGGTGGGCGGCGGACGCTTCGAGCATCATCACTCGACGTTGCAGGTCGTCGCCGACACGCCCACGCGTTGCCGCGTGATCTGGATCAGCGACTTCAAGCCCGACGAGCGCGCAACCGTGGTCGAAATGCTGGTGGATGCGGGCTGCGCGGCGCTGCAGCGCAACCTGGCGCGACACTGAGCGCCGCTTTCCATAAAAACAACAGCCGCCCTGACGGCCTGCAAGGCAGATTCGACTTAGGTAGAATCCCCTACTGTTTTCCCCTATCCGGCGACAGCGTTTCCGCCTTCGGAAACGGCCGCCCGGCGCCTGTTTTTCGCGCCGCTTCACGCGCCACACGCCCCATCATCGCCATGCCTTTGCCTCTGCTTGCACTTGCCGTTGCCGCGTTTGGAATCGGTACCACCGAGTTCGTCATCATGGGGCTGTTGCCCGACGTCGGGCGCGATCTGTCCGTGTCGATTCCGGCGGCTGGCATGCTGGTGTCCGCGTATGCGCTCGGCGTGACGATCGGCGCCCCGATCGTCGCGATCGCGGTCGCCAACATGCCCCGCAAGAAGGCGCTGATGAGCCTGATCGGCGTGTTCATCGTCGGCAATCTGCTGTGCGCGATCGCGCCGGGTTACGCGGTGCTGATGGCCGCGCGCATCGTCACGGCGTTCTGCCACGGCGCGTTTTTCGGCATCGGCTCGGTGGTCGCGGCAGGCCTCGTCGCGCCGAATCGCCGCGCGCAGGCGATCGCGCTGATGTTCACCGGCCTCACGCTCGCCAATGTGCTCGGCGTGCCGCTCGGCACCGCGCTCGGCCAGGCGCTCGGCTGGCGCGCCACATTCTGGGCCGTGACCGGCATCGGTGTGCTGGCGGCGGCCGCGCTCGCGGTGTGCCTGCCCGCGAAGATCGAGATGCACAAGGCGAGCCTCGTGCGCGAGTTTAGCGTGCTGAAGAACCCGCAGGTGCTGATGGTACTCGGCATCAGCGTGCTTGCGTCGGCGAGCCTGTTTTCGACCTTTACCTACATCACGCCGATTCTCGAGGACGTGACCGGCTTCACGCCGCACGCGGTCACGCTGGTGCTGCTGCTGTTCGGCCTCGGTCTGACGGTCGGCAGCACGCTCGGCGGCAAGCTCGCGGACTGGCGGCTGATGCCGTCGCTGCTCGCGTTCCTGATGGCGATCGTCGTGATTCTGTGCGTGTTCGCGGGCACGATGCACGCGCGCATTCCGGCGATGCTGACCGTGTTCGTGTGGGGTGTGCTCGCATTCGCGATCGTGCCGCCGCTGCAGATGCTGATCGTCGATCGCGCGAGTCATGCGCCGAATCTTGCGTCGACGCTGAATCAGGGCGCGTTCAACCTCGGCAACGCGACCGGCGCGTGGCTCGGCGGCATGGCGATCGGCGCTGGCGCGCCGCTGACGACGCTGCCGTGGGTCGGCGTCGCGACCGCGCTGGGTGCGCTGTTGCTGACGTTGTGGTCGGTGTCGATCGAGCGGCGGGTGGCGGTCGCGGGGTGAGCTTGCCGGCCGAAGTCGTGGTTCGAGAAAGCGATCACACCATTCTGCACTTTGCCTATAAACCTCTTCGATGAAGCATCCCACCGTCTACACGACTACCCCTGCCACCGGCGTTTCCGCCGCCATGCGGTGGGATGAACAGAGCTCTACGCTGACCTGTGAGGTCACATATCCGCCTTTGGCTGCGCCGCCGGACCCGCAAAACAATCTCAGCGACTTGCTGGATGCACGCTTCCGCATTGGCGCGCCCCGTTATGTCCTCACGGCGGGCACCTTATCGATGCTTGTCGACCAGCATCACCGATTGACCGGATTGGACTTTTACACCAATCCTGAGCGATGGGCCGTCCGCACGTCCGAACTGGCAGAGCCAAGCGACGAAACTCCACACATCGAGTCAGAATTCGACGCCCACGGACATGCGGACGACATGGGCGCGCCGGAGGTCTTTTACGAGCCTCGCGACGGCACCCTTTATCTGTCGTGGGGTAACGTGTCTCACTGGTACGGTATTGCGCCAACGCTCGCGATCGGCGTCGATGACGACGAGCGTCTCACGCAAATCCGTCTGAGCGGTCTGACGATACCGCCGCGACGCGGCAATCCGCCGATGGGATGAAGATCGCGCGCCCCCCGCACGCGTAGTAGCATCGCCGCCGATGAAAGTCATCCTCACCCGCGATTTCCTCGCGCTGATCCTGAGCGTCGCCGTCGTCGGACTCGGCAGCGGCGCCACCCTTCCCCTCACCGCCCTCGCGCTCGCCCAAGCCGGTTACGGCACCGACGTGGTCGGCCTGATGACCGCCGCGCAGGCGGGCGGCGGTCTCGCCGTGGTGCCGCTCGCCGGCTGGATCGCGGCGCGCTTCGGCGGCCGTCAGGTGATCGTCGGCGCGGTGCTGGTGGTGGCCTGCGCGACCGCGCTGATGCAGCTCACCGCGAACCTGTGGCTATGGGCGCTGCTGCGCGTGCTGTGCGGCGCGGCGCTGATGCTGCTGTTCACGATCGGCGAAGCGTGGGTCAACCAGCTCGCCGACGATGCGTCGCGCGGCCGCGTGATCGCGATCTACGCGACCAACTTCACGCTGTTCCAGATGTCGGGGCCGGTGCTGGTGAGCCAGATCGCGGGCTTCACGCAGGGACGCTTTCTGCTGTGCGGCGCGATCTTCCTGCTCGCGCTGCCGCTGCTCGCGGCGATCCGCGCCACGCCGCATGCATCGAGCGAAGAACACGCCGAGCATGGCGGCTGGCGTCGCGTACTGCCGCGCATGCCGGCGCTCGTGATCGGCACCGGCTTCTTCGCTCTGTTCGACACGATCGCGCTATCGCTGCTGCCGCTGTTCGCGATGTCGCATGGCATTTCGAGCGAAGTGGCCGTGCTGTTCGCGTCCGCGCTGCTGCTCGGGGACACGACGATGCAGTTTCCGATCGGCTGGCTCGCCGACCGGCTCGGTCGCGAACGGGTGCATATCGGCTGCGGCATCGTGGTCGTCGCGTTGTTGCCGCTGCTGCCGTGGGCAGTCGGCTTGCCGTGGCTGCGCTGGCCGCTGTTGTACGTGCTCGGCGCGGCCGCGGGCGCGATCTACACGCTGTCGCTGGTGGCCTGCGGCGAGCGCTTTCGCGGTGTCGCGCTGGTGTCGGCGAGTTCGCTGGTCGGCGCGTCGTGGAGCGCGGCGAGCTTCGGCGGCCCGCTCGTCGCCGGCGCGTTGATGAAAACGGTCGGCCACGATGCGGTGATCGGCGTGCTGTTGTGCGCGGCGCTCGCGTTTCTGGTGGCGGCGTGGTGGGAGCGTCGGCGGATCACGCTGCGGGCGGCGAGTTGACGATTAGACGCTAGTTGCTGGCTTTTACGATCTATACGCCGGGTGATAATCTTCAACCCACGTTGCGCGGGCACTCGACACGGCCCATATTTGGTGGTGCCACCGCAAGCAACGGGGAGTCCGCCATGGTCTCGATGCGCTTGTTGCTCCGTGCCAGCCTGTTGGGCACGGCGATCGCGGTAGCCGCGATCGTCGCCGCAAACTGTGGAGGCGGCGGAGGCGGAAACAGCAGTGCCCCGACGGGCACGAGCGCCGGCGGCAGCGCCTCATCCGGCGCATCGACCCCAGCCGCGGCAAGCGGCGGCAGCACCACCACCGGTGGCACCACGAGCGGCGGCACCGGCACCGGTAGCACCGGCACCTCGGGCAGCGGCTCGGGCACGTCGATGGGCGGTACATCGACGGCAGCCGTGCAGGACGTGCTCACTTATCACAACGACATTGCGCGCACCGGCCAGAACCTCGGCGAAACCACGCTGACGCCCGCCAACGTGACGGCCGCGAAGTTCGGCAAGGTCGGCTTCTTTAGTGTCGACGGCAAGGTCGACGCGCAGCCGCTATTCGTCGCTTCGCTGGCGATCGCGGGCGGCACGCACAACGTGCTATACGTCGCGACCGAGAACGACACCGTGTACGCATTCGATGCCGACACCGGCGCGACCCTGTGGCAGGTGCGCACACTCGGCAGCGGCGAAACTCCGAGCGACGATCTCGGCTGCAGCCAGATCGTGAACACGATCGGCATCACCTCGACACCGGTGATCGACCGTTCGCGCGGCACGCACGGCACGATCTATGTCGTCGCGATGTCGAAGGACGCGGCCGGCGGCTACCATCATCGCATTCACGCGCTCGACCTCGCGACCGGCGCCGAACTGCTGAACGGTCCCACCGAAGTCGCCGTCGCCTCTTACCCGGGCACTGGCGCGGGCAATACGAACGGAGTCCTGCCGTTCACCATGTCGTTGTACGCGGAGCGCGCGGGGCTGCTATTGCTCGGCAGCACGCTTTACACATCATGGACCTCGCACTGCGACCACGGCGGCTATACCGGCTGGATCATGGGCTACGGCGCCGACACGTTGCAGCAGACCACCGTGCTCAACGTGACGCCTAACGGCATCGGCGGCGCGATCTGGATGAGTGGCGCGGGACCGGCGTCGGACGGCTCGTCGATCTATCTGCTCGATGCGAACGGCACCTTCGAAACGACGATGACCTCGAGCGGCTTTCCGGCCAACAACGACTTCGGCAATACGTTCCTGAAGCTCGGCACGTCGGGCGGCCTGTCGGTCGCGGACTACTTCGCGATGACGAACCTCGTGCAGGAGTCCAACGACGACATCGACCTCGGCTCCGGCGGCGCACTGGTGCTGCCGGACCTGACCGACGCGAACGGCGTCGTGCAGCATCTGACGCTCGGCGCGGGCAAGGACAGCACCATCTACGTGCTGAATCGCGATTCGATGGGCAAGTTCAACCCGACGACCGACAACATCTATCAGGAGATTCCCGCGCAGCTGGCCGGCGGCGAGTTCGGCATGCCCGCCTATTTCAACGGGCGCGTGTATTTCGGCTCGGTCGGCGATCATCTGAAGGCATTCACCGTGACCAATGCGAAGCTGTCGATCACCCCAACCGCGCAAAGCGCGATGACGTTCGCCTATCCCGGCACGACGCCGAGCATCTCGGCGAATGGCACGACGAATGGCATCGTATGGGCCGCCGAAAACGGCAACGTCGCGGCACTGCATGCGTTCGACCCGGTCACGCTCAACGAGCTTTACAACAGCAACCAGATGGGCACGCGCGATCAATTCGGCACCGGCAACAAGTTCATCACACCGATGATCGCGAACGGCAAGGTGTATGTCGGCACGACGAACGGCGTGGCCGTGTTCGGCTTGCTGGGTGGGTGAAGCGGACGACGCGCCGGGTCATTGCGACACGGCGCGCCCACGGTCTCGCACAAACGACGAGGGCCGGCATTCGTTGCCGGCCCTCGTTCATCGTGACTGCCGCGCGCTCACTCTCGCGCCGGCAGAATCTCTCCGGCACACGCGCCGAACCCGACGCGATACCCGTCGCCCTGGCACCAGCCGACCAGCGTCAACTCATCGCCGTCCTCGATGAACGTGCGCGTACCGCCCTCCTGCAGCTCCAGCGGCTTCTTGCCGTTCCACGTCAGTTCGAGCAGGCTGCCGTACGAATCCTCGGTCGGCCCGCTGATCGTCCCCGAGCCCATCAGGTCGCCCACCCGCGTATTGCAGCCTGCCACCGTGTGATGCGCGAGTTGCTGCGCCATCGTCCAGTACATGAATTTGAAGTTGGTCCGCGCGATCGTGCTCGCTTGCCGCGCGCGTGGCGCGCGCAAGCTCACTTCGAGGTGAATGTCGAACGCATGCTTTCCTCGATGCCGCAGATACGCGAGCGGCTCTGGCTCCTGCACCGGCTGCGCGACGCGAAACGGTTCGAGCGCATCGAGCGTGACGACCCACGGCGAAATCGTCGTCGCGAAGGTTTTCGCGTTGAACGGACCGAGCGGCACGTATTCCCATTGCTGGATGTCGCGCGCGCTCCAGTCGTTGAGCAGCACCATGCCGAAGATGTGCGCTTCCGCGTCCTCGCACGCGATCGGCTCCCCCAGCGCATTGCCGCCGCCGATAATGAAACCCGTCTCCAGTTCGATATCGAGCTTGCGGCACGCGCCGAACACCGGCCGCTCCTGTTCCGGCAGCTTCAGCTGACCATTCGGACGACGCACCGGCGTGCCGCTCACGACCACCGACGACGCCCGTCCGTTGTAGCCGATCGGCATCTCCGACCAGTTCGGCAGCAGCGCATTCTTCGGATCGCGGAACATCGAGCCGACATTGGTCGCATGTTCCTTCGACGAATAGAAATCCGTGTAGCCCGGAATCTGCACCGGCAGATGCAGACGCGCATCGGCCTGACTCACCAGCACCTTCGCGCGCAACGCGGCATCGTCGCGCAGCGTCGCGGTGTCGCGCGCGAGCAGTTGGCTCAGCTGGATTCGAACGCTGCGCCATGCGTCGCGGCCGAGCGCGATGAAATCGTTCAGCGCATCGCGCGCGAACACGTTCTGCGCCGGCACGCTCAGCAGACCCGCTGCCTGCAACGCGCCGAGATCGACGATCTGATCGCCGATCGCGACGCCCACGCGGCGCGCGTCGTTGCCACGATCGCTGAAAATGCCGAACGGCAGGTTCTGGATCGGGAAGTCGCTAGCCGGCTCGTTGGCCGACTCGATCCAGCTTTTGCGCGACGCATCGAGCGTCGCCTGGAGATCGTTCACCGCGTTCATCGTTGCTCCGGATTGAAGTGTTTCTCGAGGCCTTGCCAGCACTCGTAGTAATGCGCCTGCAGTTGCGCGGTTTCGAGCGCGAAGCGCGTCGGCTTGATCAGCGTGCGTGTTTCGAACATGAAGGCCATCGTGTCGTCGACCTTCTTCGGCACCGAGGTATCGATATGCGACGCCTTCTCGAACGTGTCCGCGTCCGGACCGTGGCCCGTCATGCAGTTGTGCAGGCTCGCGCCGCCGGGCACGAAGCCCTCGGCCTTCGCGTCGTAGACGCCATGCACGAGCCCCATGAACTCGCTCGCGACGTTGCGATGGAACCAGGGCGGGCGGAACGTATCTTCGGCGGCGAGCCAGCGCGGCGGGAAGATCACGAAGTCGATCGTATCGACGCCCGGCGTGTCGCTTTGCGATTGCAGCACGAGGAAGATCGACGGGTCCGGATGATCGAAGCTGATCGAGCCGATCGTGTTGAAGCGGCGCAGGTCATATTTGTACGGCGCGTAGTTGCCGTGCCACGCGACCACGTCGAGAGGGGAATGGCCGATGTCCGCGCGCCACAGATTGCCGTTCATCTTCGCGACGAGTTCGAACGCGCCTTCGCGGTCTTCATACGCGGCGTGCGGCGTCAGAAAATCGCGCGGATTCGCGAGACCGTTGGAGCCGATCGGCCCCAGTTCCGGCAGACGCAGCAGCGCGCCAAAGTTCTCGCAGATATAGCCGCGCGCGCTGCCGTCCGGCAGGCTGACCGCGAAGCGCACGCCGCGCGGAATCACTGCGATCTCGAACGGCTCGATATCGACACGGCCCATTTCGGTCGCGATATGCAGGCGGCCTTGTTGCGGCACGATCAGCAGTTCGCCGTCGGCGTTGTAGAAGAAGCGGTTCTGCATCGAACGGTTCGCCGCGTACAGATGGATCGCGCAACCGCTCATCGCTTCTGCCGAGCCGTTGCCCGCCATCGTGACCCAACCGTCGATGAAATCGGTCGGCTCGCCCGGCATCGGCAGCGGGTCCCAGCGCAGCTGGTTCGGCGGCGTCGGCGGCACCTCGGCGAAGTTCGCGACGAGCCGCTCCGACGGCAGCATCGTGAACGGCTTGTGCATCGCCGCCGGGCGAATCCGGTACAGCCACGAGCGACGGTTGTGACCGCGTGGCGCCGTAAACGCCGTGCCCGAAATCTGCTCGGCATACAAACCATAGGCCGCGCGCTGCGGCGAGTTGCGGCCGGTCGGCAGCGCGCCCGGCAACGCCTCGGTCGCGAATTCGTTGGCGAAACCCGACTGATAGCCGGGCTCGATTTCAGGTCGCAGGCGTTGGTCGGCCGGCGTACGTGTTGAGGTATCCATACAAGGTTCTCCGCGAGTTGCTCGATTCTTTCCCGGGTGCTACGTGATCTTTGCAGTCAGGCTCAGGCGGGCTCCGCTTCGGACGCGCGCCCGGGTTGCCGCGTTGCGCCCGCGAGCACGACCACCAGCAGCGCCGAGCACAGCACCGGCACCGCCGCCGCATGAAACAGCGCGGCATTCGACCAGTTCAGCGCGATCAGCTGTCCGCCGACGAGCGGCCCGATCACCGAACCGATCCGGCCGATGCCGAGACTCCAGCCGATGCCGGTCGAGCGCAGCGCGGTCGGATAGAAATGCCCGGCGAGCGCATTGACCGCCGGCTGTCCGCCGACCACGCAAAAGCCGCCCGCGAACACGACGACGAGCAGCCACGGCAGCAGATGCGCGACCGCGCCGATCGTGCCGACCGCGACCGTGGCAACCGCGAAGCACGCGAACAGCACGCGCACGAAACCCATGCGCTCGATGAACCAGCCGAGCAGCAGCGTGCCGATCACGCCACCCGTCTGCAGCACCGTGCCGACGATCACCGCCGTG
This sequence comes from Paraburkholderia sp. BR10923, assembly GCF_040948765.1. Classification (NCBI taxonomy): domain Bacteria; kingdom Pseudomonadati; phylum Pseudomonadota; class Betaproteobacteria; order Burkholderiales; family Burkholderiaceae; genus Paraburkholderia; species Paraburkholderia sp. BR10923. The sequence goes on from NZ_JBFPKO010000004.1 coordinate 221,056, forward strand.
CCCGGCGTGTAGCCGGCTTCGCGCATCACGGTGGGCAGCCAGTTGGACAGGAAGTACAGCACGATCAGGTTCATGAAGCTGATCGCCCACAGGATCAGCGTGACCGGACCGCGTCCCGCGCGGAACAGCTCCGCGACCGGCGCGCCGTCGTTGCGCTTTTCGCTGACGACGAGGCGCGTGTTCGCGTTGATCGGCAAGGCCGGGTCGAACTTCGCCAGCCAGCTCGCTGCGCGCGCACTGCGCCCTTTCAGCACCAGAAACTGCAGCGACTCCGGCAGCGTCGCCAGCATCGCGAACGCGAGCAGCAACGGCACCGCGCCGCCGACCCAGAACACCGCGCGCCAGCCGTAGGCCGGAATCAGCGCGGCGCTGACGAAGCCGCCGAGCGCCGCGCCGAGCGTGAAGCCGCACGACACCAACATCATGCGCTTGACCCGATGCGCGGGCGTCGAGAATTCGCCGACCAGCGCCATCGCGTTCGGCATGATGCAGCCGAGCCCGAGACCGGTGATGAAGCGCAGCGCGATCAGCGCGGGAATCGTCGCGACGAACGGCGTGGCGAGCATCGACAGCGAGAAGAAGAACGTCGCGCCGATCAGCACCGGCCGGCGGCCGATGTGGTCGGCCAGTACCGACAGCCCGAGCGCGCCCAGCAGCATGCCGAACAGGCTCGCGCTAAAGACGGGGCCGAGCGCGGTTTTCGCGACATGCCATTCGGCGATCACGCTGGGCGCGACATAGCCCATCGCTTGCGCGTCGAAGCCGTCGATCAGCAGACACAGCCCGCACAGCGCGAGCAGCATCGCCTGAAAAGTCGGGCGATGCGTTTCGGCAAGCACGCGCTCGACTTCGATCACATTGGCGGCGGGTTGGTCACTCATTGGGGCCTCCCTCGAATTGGGCGGAATCAGGTTTTACGAATAGTAAAACGAATTACGAATAGTGAAACTAACGTATACCCCTGGAAACGTGCGTGCCAACCTCGTGATTGCGCGCTGAGCCCCGGCCAATAAGCGTTAGGCCAATAACGTTATGAGCATTTTGTTAATCTGCGCAGGGCGCGTACTGCTACCATCAATGGATGCGGCCATCGCGTCGCGCAGCCACGCGCCCGGTGCGCGTTCATCGTCGCCTTTCATTCGCCTTCATGATTTCGCCGACCATCCCCGATCTGATCGCCCGCGCCGCTCATCACCCGTTTCTCGGCGAGCATCTGGCCATGGGACAAGGCGCGCACGCCGGCATTGCGCTCGCGCATTTCGACGGCATCGAGCTCACGAGCGCCTACGAGCCGATCTTCGACATCAGCGTGCATGGGCTCGCGCAGTCGCTGTCATGCGGCGCGGAAGGGGTCGACCGCTTCGGTGACGAGCTCGGCTTTCAGGCGGTCACGCACCGGCTCGGCGCACCGCCGTTCGACGTGTTCGATCCGTTCGACAACATCGCCGACGATCAGCAGCTGGTCGCGCTGGATCGTATGTCGCGCGCGCTGCACGCAATCAACTTCTTCGGGCCGCAGCGGCATGGGCTGCTGTTTCTACGCGTGCACGAGAGGCTGTTGAAGAGCGTGAAGTACGACCACGGCCGGCATTTTTCGAGCGTGCTGACGTCGTTCAATTTGAGTCCGACGCGCATCGTCATCGAGCTGCCGGCGGCGGCGGTCGCGCACAAGACGTTTCTGGGCTATCTGACGCGCAGCTATCAGCACTACGGCTTCAAGGTGGCGGGCAATCTGTCGAACGCGGGGCAGATCCTGTCGGTATCGGAAACCGCACGGCTCGATTTCATCAAGATGGATGCGACGGCCGCGTTGCGCGACGCGACCGTGAAGCCGCTCGTCGGCTACGCAGGCCGGCTGCGGGTGCCGCTGATTTTCAATCGCGTGATGGACGAGACGCAGTTCTCCGCGCTACAGCAGTACGACGTGCGGTTCGTGCAAGGGCCATTGTTCAACGCGCATTATCACGATCGCGCGGCGTGACACGGCGGGGCCGGTTGAGCCGGGCGCCCCGGCCTTCCTCAGCCCGGCTCCCCTAGCCGCGCCGCGAGCGCCTTCAGGCGCGGCGCGACGTTCTCGCGAAACACTTCCTCCCCCATCGATGATGCCGGCCCGCTGCAGCTGAGCACGAGCCAGCGGTTTTCGCGCGGCTCGCGAAACGGCACCGCGACCGCGTTCACGTCGTCATGCCACGCGCGAAACGAGTAGCAGCAGCGCTCCGTCGCGAACGCGGCGATCTCCTGTTCGGCTTCGGCGACCAGCATCGCCCCTGCCCTGCCTGCCGCTTTTTTCAGTTCCGCGAGTAACGCGGTACGCGCGTCGAGCGGCTGCACGGCGAGATACGCGCGGCCCATCGAACTCGTCAGCATCGACAGTTTCGAGCCGGATGCGAGGCCGAGCGTCAACGCGGTCTCGCTGCGAATCGTCTCCAGATACACCATGTCGAGCCCATCCCGGCACCCGAGCGAAACCGCCGCGCCGACCTCGCGCGCGAGGCTGCGCAGGTGCGGGCGCGCGAGTTCGAGCATGTCGCTGCCCGATAGCAGCGCGAAGCCGAGCGACAGCACGCCCGCGTCGAGCGCATATTTGCCGTGTCTTTCGTCGAGCCGCAGATAGCCGAGCACGGTCAGCGTGTAGGCGAGCCGGTTCACGGTTGCCTTCGGCAAACCCGTGCGTTCGACGAAATCGCGATTGCCGAGCATCGTGTCGCCCGGCCGGAACGCGCGCAACAGGTCCAGCCCGCGGGCAAGGGCGACGACGAATTTGCGTTCGTCGAGCGGAGCGGAGAAAGTGGATGGCAGCGTCATAGGGTGCTACACTCGGGCGTCGTTTGCAAAACATTGTTTCGCAAAGCGGAACTCAAGTCAAGCTTGTTCTGAGCGTGAAATCAGGAGATACGTCATGGCCGTAGCCGCGCAGTTTCACTGGGAAGATCCGTTGCTGCTGGATCAGCAGTTGACCGAAGACGAACGCATGGTGCGCGACGCCGCCGCGGCCTACTCGCAGGACAAGCTGCTGCCGCGCGTGCTCGAAGCGTTCCGCCATGAAAAGACCGATGTCGGGATCTTTCGCGAAATGGGCGAACTCGGCCTGCTCGGCCCGACGATTCCCGAACAGTACGGCGGCCCCGGTCTGAACTATGTCGCGTACGGGCTGATCGCGCGTGAAGTCGAACGTGTCGACTCCGGCTATCGCTCGATGATGTCGGTGCAGTCGTCGCTGGTGATGGTGCCGATTTACGAGTTCGGCTCGGACGCGCAGAAGGAAAAATATCTGCCGAAGCTCGCGCGCGGCGAGTGGATCGGCTGCTTCGGCCTGACCGAGCCGAACCACGGCTCCGATCCGGGCAGCATGGTCACGCGCGCGAAGAAGGTCAATGGCGGCTATTCGCTGTCGGGCTCGAAGATGTGGATCACCAATTCGCCGATCGCCGACGTGTTCGTCGTGTGGGCGAAGCTCGAGGAAAACGGCAAGGACCACATCCGCGGCTTTATTCTCGAGAAGGGCTGGAAGGGTCTGTCGGCGCCGGCGATCCACGGCAAGATCGGGCTGCGCGCGTCGATCACCGGTGAAATCGTGCTCGACGATGTGTTCGTGCCGGAAGAGAACATCATGCCGGGCGTCAGCGGCCTGCGCGGTCCGTTCACATGTCTGAACTCGGCGCGCTACGGCATCGCCTGGGGCGCGCTCGGCGCGGCGGAAGCATGCTGGCACATCGCGCGGCAGTACGTGCTCGATCGCACGCAGTTCGGCCGGCCGCTTGCCGCGAACCAGTTGATCCAGAAGAAGCTCGCCGATATGCAGACCGAAATCACGCTCGGGCTGCAAGGCGTGCTGCGCCTCGGCCGCATGAAGGACGAAGGCACGGCCGCCACCGAAATCACGTCGATCATGAAGCGCAATTCGTGCGGCAAAGCGCTCGACATCGCCCGCCTCGCGCGCGACATGCTCGGTGGCAACGGTATTTCGGACGAGTTCGGCGTCGCCCGCCATCTGGTGAACCTCGAGGTCGTCAACACCTACGAAGGCACCCACGACGTTCATGCGCTGATCCTCGGCCGTGCGCAGACGGGTATTCAGGCGTTCTTCTGATGCCGATGCTGGCGTTCCGATGGTGCAAAAAAAGCCGGTTCATTCGAACCGGCTTTTCTGTTTGATGCCGCGCAGCTTACTGGTTCGGCTGCGGCGTCATGCGCAGGTACGGACGCAGTGCCTTGTAGCCCTTCGGGAATTTCTGCTTGATCACTTCTTCGTCCTTCAGCGACGGCACGATCACGACGTCATCGCCCTGCTTCCAGTTGCCCGGCGTCGCGACCGAGTGACTGTCGGTCAGTTGCAGCGAATCGATCACGCGCAGCACTTCGTCGAAGTTGCGGCCGGTACTCGCCGGATACGTGATGATCAAACGCACCTTCTTATTCGGATCGATGACGAACAGCGAACGCACGGTGAACGTTTCGTTCGCGTTCGGATGAATCATGTCGTAAAGCTGGGAGACCTTGCGATCGCCGTCCGCGAGAATCGGAAAACCGACGTTGGCGGCCTGCGTCTCGTTGATGTCCTTGATCCACGCCTTGTGCGACTCCGCGCTGTCTACCGACAACGCGATCGTCTTCACGTTGCGCTTTTCGAACTCGCTTGCAAGCTTCGCGGTCAGGCCCAGCTCGGTCGTGCAGACCGGCGTGAAGTCGGCAGGATGCGAGAACAGCACGCCCCAGCTATTGCCGAGCCAGTCGTGAAAACTGATACGGCCAATGCTCGACTCCTGTTCGAAATCCGGCGCAATGTCGCCAAGACGTAGACTCATAGTGCATCTCCTGTAGGTATTCGGAACGTATCCAGATATGGTCGCGGGCGTGTGCCCGCGACGGCCCGTCACGATAAAGCATAAGGCCGCGGTGGTACATGGCGAACCAAGATCGCGTCAGTACTTTATGCGTTTTTGTAATTTTCTCCGGTTTGATGGAAACTTTGCGGGACAGATCAACTCAATCCGATACCGGTCTGGAGCAAAGTGCCCTCAACCTGGTGTCGCCACGCGCTGCCGGGAACGGATCGTGCGTCGGTGGCCGGCAACCGGCACTAGGCTCGCCAGCGACCGTTTCTTTGGTTACGATTTACGCGTAGCGTGAGACAAAGGGAGCTGTCAATGTCGGAAGTCAACAAGGAGAGATTGATGTCGGATATCAAAACCGTCCTCGCGGACGCTGAAGACCTGCTGAAACAGGCCGCGAGCGCTACCGGCGAACGCGCGTCCGAACTGCGCGAGACCGCGCTGACGCGCCTGAAGCAGGCGAAAGAAAAAGCAGCCGACGTTCAGGTCGTGGTCGTCGAAAAAGGGAAGAAGGCTGCCCGCGCTACCGACGACTACGTGCACGAACATCCGTGGGCGTCCATCGGTATCGCCGCCGGCATCGGCATGGTGGTCGGTCTGCTGATCAATCGCAAGTAAAGGCCGATGAATCCGCCGGAGCAGGCATGTCCGGCGCACCGGCGATACGGGCGGACCGGCGCGAGCCTCGCCGGTCCCCTTCTGCTGGCGCGCGTGCGCGCTGGCCAGGCCCTCACGCGCAACGCCCACAGCCATGACGACCGAAACACACTCGCAGCGCGCAGAACACAGCCCGTTGCGCCGTATTCTCAGTTCCGTGTTTGCGATTCTGCAGACGCGGCTCGAACTGGTGGGCATCGAACTCGCCGAGGAAAAAGACCGCCTGCTCGGCGTGCTGTTTCTCGGCCTTGCCGCGATGATGCTCGCCACGATGGCCTTGATCGCGTTGACCGCACTCGTCGCCATTGCCTTCTGGGACACCTACCGATGGCAGGCGCTTGCCGGCATCACCGCGGTCTACGCGATTGCTGGGCTCGCCTGTGCGCTGAAGGCGCGCAGCGGTTTGCGCAATGCGCCGCTGGTATTCGAAGCGACCCTCGCCGAGTTCGAAAAGGATCGCGAAGCGTTTCGCAGCCGCGACTGATGGGCAAGTTTGTCTGCATCCGATCCATCGCCTCACCTCCACTCCCGCCGACACGCCATGAGCCCATCCCGTCCCGATACAGCCTTTCGTAACAAGCGCCATCCGTCGAAGGATCTGAGCGCCCCGCATCTGCGGGCGCTGCGCAAGGAATTGCTGCTCGTGCGCGCGGATGTCGAACGCGTCGAGCTCGCGCAGGCCGCCTTCGAACTGCGCCGGGCCGTCACGCATTTCAGCTGGCTCAAGTTCGTGATCCCCGGCTTCGGCGGCTTGCGCGTCGGCAAAGGGCCGAAGGCGAGCGTGCTCAACGCGGGCACGATCGGCGCATTGCTCAAGCAGTACCCGTTGATCAGCTCGATCGTTTCGCTGTTGCTCGCCAAACCGCTGCGCGCGACGGTCATCAGGAGCGCGAGGCCCGCGCTCAAGTGGGGCGGCCTTGCGCTCGGCGCGTGGGAAGCGGTCCGGGTCTGGCAACAGATGAAGAACGAGTCGGCGGCGGCGCGGGCGGCCGCGGCGGCTTCCGCTACGGCGCAGTCGGCGGCAGAGCAGGCCGATTCGACGAGAAGCGGCTATTGAGGTCCTGGCCGCTGCGAGTGGCTGCGATCTGCGAACTCTCGGATGTCTCGCTCGCAAGGCTGCGCGCGTCGGTTTTCAATTCACCCGCTAACCCGTATTCCAGCATTCGCTGCTCGTGGGCGCCGCGCCGCTCGTGTCATTTCTATTGCCTCGCTGACCTGTCGCGTCCAGCGTGAACGCGCCGCACGGGTCATCGCGCATCGGGCCCGCTTCCGCTGGAACCGCTTCGATCGAATAGCCGCCGTTCGTATCGTCCGCGGGCAGCACGCGCACGCGATACACCGGCGCGCCGAACTGCGGCGCCTGATCGATGCCCGGTGGCAAGGCCGGCACGCCATCGCTCGCCGCGGCCTCGACGAATTGCGCAGCCCGATATAACGCCGACGCCGCGTCGATGCGATGGGTGCGCGCGATGTGGCTTCGATACGAAGGGATCGCAAACGCGGCGAGCGTGGCGGCAATCGCGAGCGCGATCACGAGTTCGAGCAGCGTGAATGCGGATGTGTTCGGCCTTTTCATACGTGTCCAGTCGGTGCGTTCCTCAAAATGGTCTCGCGGCAATGCGCCGCCAATGACGCTCGATCGCGCCATCCTCGGTCACCAGTTCCATCTGCAACCAGACCTGTGACTCGCCGCTCTGCCCGAAGCCGCGCGCGGTGAGCAGATAAGCGCTCGCGTTGGGTCGAGTCGAGAGACGCCAAGGCTCGATCAGGCATTGCGGCGCACGCGATGATCCCGGCCATTGCGGCACAGGCGTGATGGCGCCTGCGTCGAACGCGGCTTCAAGCCTCCATTGAGCCGGCTCGCCGGATGTTAGCGGTGCATTGGGCGCGTCGCCGGGTGCCGATAGCACATTGCGCGCGCACAAGCTCAGCGCCGAGTCGGCCGCATGGAAAGCTTGCAGATAGTCGCGCGCATTGGTCGCCGCGCGAGCGGCTGCGAGCGATGTTTCGAACCAGATCGCGGACGTGGCGAGCATCATGGCCGAGATCAACAGCACGATAGCTAGCACGACACCGCGTTGATGTGCGCGTCGGACACCGTCCCGACAACTTCGCCTAACTAAGCGTTTCGCTTTTGCACTTGCCCCGCCGCATATGTCGTACGCACGACAGCGTTGCGTTGCTGAGTCACGGTTTATCACGACGACACCTCCGCGCGATTGCGCAGCCCCACCCTGCGCGAAAACGCCTGTCGAGGCCGCAAGTCGCTGCCGAGCGTACTCGCGCCATCGCAATCGACGTACTTCGAGCGCCGTCCTTGCGGCGCGCCGCGCACCAGCACGCAGACATCCACCGCGACGACGTTCGTCCATTGATCCGCCGCGACGGCCGACGCATTCACAGCATTGGCCGCCCCGCCCAGCCAGTAGCGCAACCGCACGCGCTCCACGCCTTCGACCAGCGGCTGCGCGGACCCGGCATTGCCGCTGCCGACGCAGTAAAGCTCCGGCTCGCCGGTCGAGCCGCTGACGTTGGCGAAGTATCGATTGACCACCGGCGCGCCCTGATCGCCAAGGACTGCATCGCTGCTCTTGACGGCCTGGCCGACACAGTCGGTCACCTGCCCGCTCGACGATGGCCACGTCGATACGACGTCTGCGACGTAACGGACCGCGACGCCATCGGAGCCTGTACTCAACGTGGTGCAAGCGAGGTTGTCGTCGGCGCCGGTCGGGCGACCGCCCGAGCAGCCGAACAGCGCAGGCGCCGCGTTATAGCCAACGACGTCGGCAGGGACGAAGCCGGCCATCTGCAATTGCTGGCCGATCAGCATCAGCGCGGTCAAGCCGGCTTCGCGAATCCGGGTCGCGTTGCTCGCCTGCACGAACGCGTTGCGCTGCGCCGTGTAAAGAGACACGGCGCCCGCGGTCACGATCAGCCCAAGCGCCATCGCGATCAGGAATTCGACCAGCGTGTGACCGCGTGGGCAATGCGGCCGCTTCATTTCGCGAACGCCAACGCGACACACGACGATCCGGCCGGTGCATCGACGTCGCCGCAAGGCTCCGCCGGCGGCCCGATCCCATCGCCCGCAATGGGCCGGTCTCGCACGGACGCCCACGTCACCCGCGCCGACGCGACCACGCCGCTCTCGCCGATCGATGCGTCGCCTTGCGGCAGCAGAACATTCGCCCACCCGCTCGATTGATCGAGTGCGGCATTGCCCACGGAAGGCGTGCGCGTCGCTTCGGCGATCGAGTCGGCTATCCACGTGGCGCTCTCGCGCAGCGACATTGCGTGCGCTTCACGTGCGGTCCACACCTGCGCCGCGATCAACCCCAGCGCGCTTACCGCGACCAACGCGACGGCCAGCATCACCTCGATCAACGAACTGCCGCCAGATGCCGACGCTTGCGCACGCACACCAGTACTGAATGCGGGCCATCTCATGACGTCGCTCCACACGCGCCCTCCGAGATCCGCGCGCGACCTCCTGCCGCGACACTGATGCAGCGCCGCCACGGGTTTCCCTGCATCGACTTCGATGGGCTGCGCGGCGCGATATCGAAACTTCGAAACGCGCCGATCAGTTGCCCTGCGGGCGGCGTGAACGTCATATCCGTCTGCACGCCGGCGATGCTCACCGCCGCGAGCGCCGGCTGCGCGCGCAACAACGCCGGCTTGCCGCCGCGTTCGGCGAATACGGCCCAACCACAGGCCCAGTCGGCGACGCCGTCGGCGCAGGGTTGGCCCGACGCAAGACAGACGCGCGCGGCATCGACGCGACACACCGTGATGCGCGCGCCGCGCCGCAGCGCCTCGCTGCGCGCGTAGGCGAAGGTGGACAGCAGCGCCTTCGAGCGCGCGTCGACCTGATCTCGCATATGCCATGAGGCGAACGACGGCATTGCCATCACCGCCATCAGCATCACCAGCGCTATCACCGCCAGCGTCTCGACGAGCGTGAAACCGGCGCACGATGGCCGGCGAGTTCCCTTGATTTTCATCTGCATCCCTGAGCGTTTCGAACGGATGCAGCCAATCTAGCGATTTGCGAGCGCGCCGACCATCGTCCGAATGGCCAGGTGGCATTCAGACGTTAGCGCACGCAACAATGCACGTGACGATCGATCACGGAGGCGGGAGAAGCGATGCGTGAAGAAAAGCGCGAAATGCGCGAGGCGATGGATGCGAATGACCGCAGCTCAGCTGCGGCACGCGTGCGCTCAGCGCTTGCGGGAAGGTTTGGGCGGGGAAGAGGCGCGGCGAAATTCCTCGATCACGTCCTCGAATTCGGAGACGTCTTCGAAGCGCCGGTATACGGAGGCGAAGCGGACGTAAGCGATCGTGTCGAGCGCGCGCAACTCGTTCATCACGAGTTCGCCGAGGCGCTCGCTACGCACCTCGCGCTCGCCGCTGCCGAGCAGCTGATACTCGATGCGGGCGACCGCCGCTTCAATCGCGTCCACCGCAACTGGCCGCTTGCGCAGCGCCAGTTGCATGCTCGCGACGATCTTGCGGCGATCGAATTCCGTGCGCGTGCCGTCCTTCTTGACGACCGACGGCAACGCCAGCTCGACCCGCTCATACGTCGTGAAACGCTTGTCGCAGGCCGGGCAGCGGCGGCGCCGGCGAATCGTCGCGCCGTCTTCGGATACGCGCGAGTCGACGACCTGCGTATCGGCGTGGCGGCAGAAGGGGCAATGCATGACGGCTTAGCCGTAAACCGGGAAGCGCTGGGTCAGCTCCGCGACTTGCGCGCGCACGCGCTCGATCGTCGCGGCGTCTTCCGGGTTGTCCAGCACGTCGGCGATCAGGTTGCCGACCTGCTCGGCTTCCTTCACGCCGAAGCCGCGCGTGGTCATCGCCGGCGAACCCACGCGGATACCCGAGGTCACGAACGGCTTTTCCGGATCGTTCGGGATCGCGTTCTTGTTGACCGTGATGTGCGCCGCGCCGAGTGCCGCTTCCGCAGCCTTGCCGGTAATCTTCTTCGCACGCAGGTCGACCAGCATCACGTGGCTTTCCGTGCGACCCGACACGATGCGCAGACCGCGCTTGACCAGCGTTTCAGCGAGCACACGGGCGTTCTCGACGACCTGCTGCTGATACGCCTTGAATTCCGGCGACTGTGCTTCCTTGAACGCGACGGCCTTCGCGGCGATCACGTGCATCAGCGGACCGCCCTGGATGCCCGGGAAAATTGCCGAGTTGATCTGCTTCTCGAACTCGGCCTTCATCAGGATCACGCCGCCGCGCGGGCCGCGCAGGCTCTTGTGCGTGGTGGTGGTGACGAAATCGGCGTGCGGCACCGGGTTCGGATAGACGCCCGCGGCAATCAGACCGGCGTAGTGCGCCATGTCGACCATGAAGTAGGCGCCAACCGACTTCGCGATCTGCGACATGCGTTCGAAATCGATGCGCAGCGCGAATGCGGATGCGCCCGCCACGATCAGCTTCGGCTTGTGTTCTTGCGCGAGCTTTTCAGCGGCGTCGTAGTCGATGTCTTCGGCTTCATTCAGGCCGTAGCTGACCACGTTGAACCACTTGCCCGACATGTTGACCGGCGAGCCGTGCGTGAGGTGGCCGCCGTGCGCGAGGCTCATGCCCATGATCGTGTCGCCCGGCTTGAGCATTGCGAAGAACACGCCCTGGTTGGCCTGCGAGCCCGAGTTCGGCTGCACGTTCGCGGCTTCGGCGCCGAACAGCTGCTTCACGCGGTCGATCGCCAGCTGCTCGGCGACGTCGACGTACTCGCAGCCGCCGTAGTAGCGCTTGCCGGGATAGCCTTCGGCGTACTTGTTCGTGAGTTGCGAGCCTTGCGCGGCCATCACGGCCGGGCTCGTGTAGTTTTCCGACGCGATCAGTTCGATGTGCTCTTCCTGACGGCGGTTTTCCTGCTCGATGACCTTCCAGAGTTCAGGATCGACGTTGGCGATGGTGCTTTGGGCTCTGTCAAACATACGGGTTCCGTTGAGTGTTTTCAGGTTGACCGGATCGTGCGCCGAATCCTGCGTAGAGGGTACACAGCGGGGTACGCAGCGCTGTGGGCGGCGAGGCTTGCCCTGACTTGGCGAGTGGAGAGTCGCCGCATACGCGAGGCAGGCCAGCCACCGTCAGCGCAGATTAATGCGCGCGGTTCACGGCTGCCCAGGCGAACGGCAAAACGGCACCCTGCGCTTCACGGTGGGTTGTTCCACCTTGAACCCGATTGGTTGAATCGGCTGAGTCGGACGACTCGGTTCTATCGCCAGTCACACAGGGTCGAGCGCGTTAGTGTATTGGAAGAGGCCCGAATAGGCAACCGACTTGCGGGCGCTCCGGCGGCTGCTGGCGGGCCCTGCGGACGGTCTGGCGACCCCGCTGCGCAACCATCTGACGAAAGCACCCCGACCGCGCCGCGCACCCGTTGCGCGCCGCCGCGGCAGCCGCCGATCCGGCTCGTGCATCCTTGCCGCAGCGCGGCATTGGAAGTAGGCTTGGGGCCTTTGTCTCTTACCGACCAGGGAACTGCAATGATCGTGTTTGTCACAGGAGCGTCGGCCGGCTTCGGCGCTGCCATCGCCCGCTCGTTCGTCAAGGGCGGCCATCGTGTCGTCGCCACTGCTCGCCGCAAGGACCGTCTCCAGGCACTCGCCGACGAACTCGGCGCCGCGCTGCTGCCGTACGAGCTCGACGTGCGCGACCGCGCCGCCGTCGAAGCCGTGCCGGCCTCGTTGCCGGCCGACTTCGCCGCAATCGACGTGCTCGTCAACAACGCCGGCCTCGCCCTCGGCACCGAGCCGGCGCACAAGGCGAGCCTCGACGAATGGAACACCATGATCGAGACCAATTGCACGGGCCTCGTGCAGGTCACGCATGCGCTGCTGCCCGGCATGGTCGAGCGCAATCGCGGACATATCTTCAATCTTGGTTCGGTGGCGGGCCGCTGGCCGTACGCAGGCGGCAACGTGTATGGCGCGACCAAGGCGTTCGTGCGCCAGTTCAGCCTGAACCTGCGCGCCGACCTCGCCGGCACCGCGCTGCGCGTGACCGACATCGAGCCGGGTCTGTGCGGGGGCACCGAATTCTCGAACGTGCGCTATCGCGGCGACGACGACAAGGCCGCCAAGGTCTACGAAAACGTGCAGCCGCTGACGGCCGAAGACATCGCCGATTCAATCTACTGGATCGCCACGCGCCCGGCTCACGTCAACATCAACACGATCGAGCTGATGCCGGTCGCACAGTCGTTTGCGGGTCTGTCCGTGCATCGCGGCTGAGTTTGAAGGCGGGCGGCGACAGCCGCCCCTTCCATTGGTCGCGCCGCCGCCCGTCACCGTGCTGGCTTTTTCTCGCGGCGCGCCAATATCCCGCTCCCCCAGTCCCGGCGCGGCCGGCAAAGCCGGCCACCATCGCCGCCGACACCCGCCACCCGCAACTCACACTTCGAAACAGACCCCGGAGTTTGCGTTCCGGTAGAATGCGCCGCATGAATATGTCGACCAGCCAGCCAGGCACGGAAATCGGCTACACGTGGTCCATCCGCGTGTATTACGAAGATACCGACGCCGGCGGCATCGTGTTTTACGCCAATTATCTGAAATTTTTCGAACGGGCTCGCACCGAATGGCTGCGCGCGTGCGGCGTCGACCAGCATCGGCTTGCGGAAGAAAACGACGCGATTTTCATCGTGCGCAGTACCGCGGTCGATTACCGGGCTCCGGCCCGGCTCGACGATCTCGTGAAAATTATCAGCCGGATCGAGCGTCTTGGCCGAGCTTCGGTAGACTTCGTGCAGGAAGCCTGGCGCGAAGGCACGTTGCTTGCCAGCGGGTCGGTCCGGGTTGGCTGTGTGGACCGCACGACGCTGCGGCCAGCCGCGATCCCGCCTTCGGTTCTTGCCGCGCTGCGGCACGGACCGGGCGTCGGCGAGAGCGCGGACTGAACCACGGCGGCATGTCAACGGACGATACCTGAGCCTCGTTGTTACGGGGCCAGTGAACTCATACCGGTCAGGTTGCACAAAGCATGGTTCGGCTTCGATATCGCCGAAGCTTCCGTTTTGCCCACGGCAAGCTTGAAGCGGCTTTGCAGCCGGACGCCCCCTTCCCGGGACGTTAAAACGAACCTTTATGAACACTACACAAGATCTGTCGATCGTTTCACTCGTACTCAACGCGAGCCTGCTGGCCCAGGCCGTCATGGCTCTGCTGCTGTTGCTGTCGCTACTCTCCTGGACTTTCATCTTCCGCAAGTGGTTTGCGATTCGCCGGGCGCGCGCGCAAACTGAACGCTTCGAGCGTGATTTCTGGTCGGGCGGCGACCTGCAGGCGCTGTATCAGAGCGCCGCGAACAACCGCCACAGGATCGGCGCGCTCGAGCGGATTTTCGAGTCCGGCATGCGCGAATTCCTGAAAGGCAAAGAGAAACGCCTGAACGATGCCGGCGCAATTCTCGACGGCGCCCGGCGCGCGATGCGCGCATCGTTCCAGCGCGAAATGGACGTGCTCGAAGCGAACCTCGCGTTTCTCGCCTCGGTCGGTTCGGTCAGCCCGTATATCGGTCTGTTCGGCACGGTGTGGGGGATCATGAATGCGTTCCGCGGCCTCGCCAACGTGCAGCAGGCCACGCTCGCGAACGTCGCGCCGGGCATCGCCGAGGCGCTGACCGCCACCGCGATCGGCCTTTTCGCGGCGATTCCGGCAGTGGTCGCCTACAACCGCTACGCGCACGACATCGACCGTCTGGCGATCCGTTTCGAAACCTTCATCGAAGAGTTCTCGAACATCCTGCAGCGTCAGGCACACTAAGGAGGCCCCGATGGCAGGCTCCCGCTCCTCCAGCATGCGCGGCTCGCGCTCGCGTCGCGCGATGGCCGACATCAACGTCGTGCCGTACATCGACGTGATGCTCGTGCTGCTCGTGATCTTCATGGTCACGGCGCCGCTCGTCGCACCGTCGATCGTCAATCTGCCGACCGTCGGCGGCGCCGCGCCGCAGCAGCAGACGCCGCCCGTGATCGTCAACATCCGCGCGGACGGCAACATGAGCGTCAAGTACAAGGACGACTCCGGCACGCAGCAGCAGGAAGACATGACGAAAGCTGGTCTCAAAGGTTTCATCGCCGATCGGGCACAATCGCACCCGGATCAGCCCGTCGTGATCGCCGCCGACAAAACCGTGAAGTACGAAGTCGTGATGAATGTGATGTCCGAGTTGAAGGCTCAGGGCGTCAAGCGCGTTGGATTGCTTGTCAAATCGCAATGATCCGCAAGAACACCGAATATCCGCTTCAGCCACCGCGTGAACGCGGCACCGGGCGAGCTTTTCTGTTCGCGCTGGTGATGCATGCGCTGCTCGGATTCTTTCTTTATCACGGCATCCAGTGGCAAAACAGCACGCCCGAGGGCGAGCAGGCGGAACTGTGGACCGAGGTGCCGGATTCCGCGATCCCGCATCCCGTCGTCACGCCGCCGCCCGCGCCGGTCGCCCCTGCCCCGCCCGTGCGCGACGAGCAGGCCGACATCGCGCTGCAGGAAAAGAAGCGTCAGCAGCAGGAAGCGGCTCGCGCCGCGCAATTGGCCGAACAGCAGCGCCAGTTGAAGCTGAAAGAGCAGCAGGAAGCGGAAGCGAAGCGTCAGCAACAACTGGCGGCCGAACAGGCGGCCCAACTCGCGGCGCAGAAAGCCGCCAAGCTCAAGCAGCAACAGGCGCAACAGCAACAACAGCAACAGCAGCAGGCCGAGAAGCTCAAGCAGCAGCTCGCCGAGCAGCAGAAGCAGCAGCAACTGAAGGAACAGCAGGAGCAGCAGCAAAAGCAGGCTCAGGCGGAAGCGCAAAAGAAGGCTGAGGCCGAGAAGGCGGCGAAGGCGAAGGCGCAAGCCGAAGCGGCGGCACAAGCGAAGAAGCAGCTCGATGCGGACCGTCGCGCGCGGCTGGCGCAAATGCAGGGTCTGGCTGGCGGCGTCGGCGGCAGCAGTTCGAGCAGCAACGGACTGGGCAAGAGCGGAACGGGTAGCGGCTCCGGGGGCACGGCGGCATCGCCAGGTTACGCGGACAAGGTGCGCCGGCTGGTGCTTCAGCATGTGAACTGGGGCGGCGAAACGGAAGGTCTGGAGACCGTGATCGCCGTGCGCTGTTCGCCGGACGGCAATCAGCTGAGCGCAAACATTACCCACAGCAGCGGCAACGCCGCGTGGGACGCCGCCGCGTTGCGGGCGGTGAAAGCCTCCGATCCGATGCCGCGGGACGTGAATGGCAAGACGCCGGACTACTTCACTATCACGCTGCGGCCGGCGGCTTGATGTGCAGGCTGACAGCCGACTGACATCCAGCGCCGCGCCCCACCAGGCCGGCGTTGCGCGGGAACGAAATAGCCGTTTCCCGGTCTGTCTGCTGTCTTCGAGTATTAAGTAAAACCGTTTTGAGGAACCCATACAGCATGAGTTTGATGACCAAGCTAGGCCTGCGAACACTCGTGGCAACGTGCCTGATCGCCGTCGGCGGCGCCGCCAACGCACAACTCAACGTCCTCGTGACGGGCGTCGGATCCACACAGTTTCCGATCGCAACGGCGAATTTCGCCAATGAAGCGAACTCCCCGCAGCAGGTCAGCACGATCGTGCGTCAGGACCTGCAACGCAGCGGCAAATTCACGAATATCGACGCAGGCTCGACGCCGGTGTCCGAGACCGATTCCGTCGACCTCGGCGCATGGAAGGCGAAGGGCGCCAACGCGTTCGTCGCGGGCAGCGTGAACCGCCTGCCGAACGGCCAGTACGAAGTGCGCTTCAAGCTGTACGACACGGTCAAGGGCGAAAGCCTCGGCGGCCTCGTGCTCGTGAGCCCGGAGAGCGGTCTGCGCATGAGCGCGCACAAGGTCGCGGACTACATTTACGCCAAGCTGATGGGCAACCGCGGCGTGTTCGCGACGCGCCTGTCGTATGTGATCAAGTCGGGCAACCGCTACCAGCTGCAGATCTCGGATTCGGACGGCCAGGACGCGCATATTGCGCTGTCGAGCCCCGAGCCGATCATTTCGCCGGCCTGGTCGCCGGACGGCACCAAGGTCGCGTACGTGTCGTTCGAGAAGAAAAAGCCGATCGTCTACATCCACGACCTGCCCACCGGCCGGCGCATCGTCGTATCGGACCAGAAGGGCAACAACAGCGCGCCGGCGTGGTCGCCGGATGGCCGCACGCTCGCCGTAGCGCTGTCGCGCACCGGCAATACGCAGATTTTCGCGGTCAACGCGGACGGCAGCGGTCTGCGTCGTCTGACGCAGGGCAGCTCGATCGACACCGAGCCGACCTACTCTCCTGACGGTCAGTGGATCTATTTCACGAGCGACCGCGGCGGCGCTCCACAGATCTACAAGATGCCGGCGCAAGGTGAAAGCGCGGGCAACGCGCAACGCGTCACGTTTACGGGCAGCTACAACACCAGCCCGCGTGTGAGTCCTGACGGCAAGGAGCTTGCCTACATCTCGCGCGTCGGCGGTGCATTCAAGCTGTACATCCAGGACCTGCAAGGCGGAACCGCCACGGGCCTGACGGACACCTCACATGACGAATCGCCGAGCTTCGCGGCGAATGGTCAGTACATTCTTTACGCCACTCAGGTGAACGGCCGTGGCGTGTTGGCCGCAGTATCGACCGATGGTCGCACTCGGCAGGTCCTGTCCGTTCAGGGGGGCAGCGTACGCGAGCCATCCTGGGGCCCGTTTATGCAATAACGTTGATGCAATAACACAAGGAGAGTAATCAAATGATGTCCAAACTTCGTTTCGCATTCGCCGTCGTGATGGTCGGTGCATTGGCCGCATGTCACTCTGGCGTCAAGCTCGACGAAAACGCCGGCAAGGGCGCAGGCTCGGCTCAACCGAATCCGAACGACGTCGCGACGGTCAACGTCGACCCGCTGAACGATCCGAACAGCCCGCTCGCAAAGCGCAGCATCTACTTCGACTTCGACAGTTACTCGGTGAAGGACGACTATCAACCGCTGCTGCAACAACACGCGCAATATCTGAAGGGTCACCCGCAGCGTCACGTGCTGATCCAGGGCAACACCGACGAGCGCGGTACGAGCGAATACAACCTCGCGCTCGGCCAGAAGCGTGCTGAAGCCGTGCGTCGTTCGCTGTCGCTGATGGGCGTGTCGGATTCGCAAATGGAAGCCGTGAGCCTCGGCAAGGAAAAGCCGCTGGCAACGGGTCATGACGAAGCGTCGTGGGCACAGAACCGCCGCGCCGACCTCGTGTATCAACAGTAAGTCAACGGGTGATAAGCCGAATGACGCATCGTTTCTCCTGGCTGCGGGTTGCCGCAGCGGCCTGCGTCGCAGGCACGGCCCTCGTGGCCGTGCCCGCCCATGCGGGCATGTTCGACGACGATCAGGCCCGCCAGGCCATTCTCGATCTGCGCTCGAAGACCGATAGTCTGTCGAGCCAGCTGTCGGCGGCGCAGCGCACGATCCTCGATCAGTCCAACCGTCTCGACCAGCTGAACCAGCAGGTCGCGACTCTGCGCGGACAGAACGAGGACATGGCGAACCAGCTCACGACGCTGCAAAAGCAGCAGAAGGACTACTACACCGATCTCGACACGCGCCTGAAGAAATTCGAGCCGCAGCAGCAGACGGTGGATGGTGTCCAGGGCGAGGTCCAGCCGGGTGAAACCGATGCGTTCAACACGGCTTCACAGCAGTTCCGCAGCGGAGACTTCAAGACCGCCGCAGCATCGTTCCGCAGCTTCATCTCCAAATATCCGACCAGCCCCTATCAGCCGACCGCGCAATACTGGCTCGGCAACGCGCTGTATGCACTGCGCGACTACAAGGGTTCGACGGCGGTCTGGCAAGGTATCGTGGCCAAGTACCCGCAGCATCCGCGCGCGCCGGAAGCGCTGCTCGCGATCGCGAACAATCAGCTCGAACAAGGCCAGAAGGCCGCGGCGAAAAAGACGCTCGAGCAGATCGTCGCGCAATACGCCGGCTCGGACGTCGCGCAGTCGGCGCAGAGCAAGCTGTCGCAGATCAAATAGTTCGTGGTGGCGGATTGATCACGTTTTGAAGTAGTTGTTGGCAGTAACGCGCAGTGTCCGAAGTGATAGCCACGCGCGCCTCTCGCTGGAAAGCCCGGGTAGTAATGCCCGGGCTTTTCACATTGGCCTGATGGCCTCGTAGTGTTGACAGATCATCGGTTCGCCGATATAATTTCGCTTCTCTTTTGGGTCGTTAGCTCAGCTGGTAGAGCAGCGGACTTTTAATCCGTTGGTCACAGGTTCGAATCCCGTACGGCCTACCATTAGTTTCAAGCACTTAGCCCATCCCTAACCGGATGGGCTATTTGTTTTGTGGGTGCGTATAGGCGCTGTGTAGGCAAATTCGATCAACGCGGATCGACATGCGGGTCGCTAGCCTTCGACTAAACCCTGCTATCAAAAGCTATCACTTTCGCAAGCCGCGATGTTTTCGTTCTACGCGGCGTGAAGGCGCAGCCTTACTGCGTACACCTGTGCCTTGCTCAGCGCGACAAAGTTCGGCACGGTGCAATCCGTTTCGGCGCTGGCGACATGCTCGCCGCACCGACATACGAGGTGGGGGCCGCGTTGGCCTGTCATTCCGCAGCAGCCATACGTGCGCTCAACCCGAGGCGTGACGCTCAACCCGATCAGGTCATCTTCCTGTACAAGCCAGCAACCCGCGTAGGCTTGCCATACCTCGCCGCGCTCCTTGATCGCGAACCCCAAGGCAAAGCAGGGCTCGCCCCATTTCCACGACTCGCCGCCGTGTGTGGTGTACTGCGACATGTTCCCAACCGTCAAGATACGGGTAATTGACGCGTCACACCGGATGCAGTGAAAACAGATGAGTCGCATACCCGGCGCTTTCTGAGATTTGCCCATACTGAACTTACGTAGGTGCGAGGGAACAACCGACAGGGTTAAGCGTGATGGCAGTGATCCATCAGGCCCGTTCGTCGCTCCCTTGCCGAGTGAAATAGTCTTCGATGATAGCGCGCACGTCACTTCGCAAGCGCTCATCAGCTTTCGTCAGCACCTCCAGTAATAGCTGCTTCTCGCGCATGTAGACTGCTGCGAACTGCGGGTCACGAGCCTCAACCGTACTCAGGTTCGATATGAGGTCAGCCGCCTTGATCGTCTGCGCCGCAGCCGATGCCTGCGCGGTATGCGTCCGGTCCAGTGCCTTGCGCGTGGCCCGGTCGCCATCCTCAGGTGTTGATATTGCGGTCAGTTCGCCGACAAGTTGCCCGACGCGTGTACCGAATTCCGTCTCAATCAATGACAGGGGAACGGCCGTATCCTCAGCGGTATCGTGCAACCAGGCAGCAGCAAACCGAGCTCTGTCCGGCTTGCCTTCCAGTTGCCGTGGCGGTCTCCGCAGCGGCAACCAGCATGTTTCTCAGACTGCTGAATATCAGCCGATAGTTATCTTTATTCACTTTGCCAATTCACGTTACCAAGCAATCAGGGTTCGTAAGGTAACGGCCGATTAGAGTTCGCTCCATAACAAAGAGGAAAAATATTGTTAAATCAATTAATTGCGCAACAAAAGCAATGAATTCAGATTTATCCCATTCCGGTCGAGTGATTTTTTTGCAAGCACAAAAAGCCCGCGCAGGGGCGGGCAGTTGAAACGAACATCAGCAGTTCAGGTACGAAAATCCCTGAGGTCTGCCTGTCCGACTACGATGCGTTCAGGCGTGTCAATACCACGCGAACATCGGCCAAGGCATCTTCGAACAGACCAACGATCGAGACCTGGGCAGATATCGAAAGACCGCTGAACTGCTCCATCACCTCTTCGAGGCTCAGCAGGCGCGCGAGCCGCACCGCGCGTCAAAGTCTCGAGTCGCGACTCAACTCCTCGAAGCTCGCCATAGCGCGATCGAGTACACGCAGCATGTACTGGCGATGGCGCTCTTCGTCGCTCTTGTTGCGCCAGTGAGGAACCGGATATCGCGGCTGCTGTGCGGACAATTCCGGCGCCTGATCATCCTCGGCGCGCTGCCTCCACTCCTGAAGTACCTGATTGGAGTTGCGCGTCATCGTTCTGGTACTACGCCTGCACGACGGTATCGCCCAGTATGCTTCGCCGCAAGCGGTCGCGCTGCTGACACCAGACCGCAACGCGTTCTATGTCGAGCGCCGATGCATCCGTCGCGCCGGCAAGATGTTGAGCGGCGAGCAACTCGTCGTGCGCTCTTATGTACGCCTGGTAACGTTCGACGATCCGCTCCGCTTCGCCGTACGCGGGCGACGGCAGTTCGCTTTTCAGATAGATCCGCAACTGATCGGCCCGATCGTCGTCCGTCTTCCGCAGCAGGAAAGAATTGATCAGGTCGAGCAGCGCGGCATTTACGATTAGCTCGTGGTTTTCCGCGACGATGAGCCCGGGATCGTCACGCCCGACGCTCGGCTCGGAGCCGGACGAGCTAGACGAGCCGGCCGGGCGCGCCTCGCTCGTCGGACTCGCGACGGCAGGTTCCGGATCGGCTATCCCGTTTCCCCCATGCGCACGGACCGCTGACGGGTTCCGTCGGATGGGGCGCGCAGCGGATTGGCGGTTTCAGAAAGCGCAGTTCGGCACGCTTCCCGTCGTCGTGAAGCTCGATGTGGTCACGCCGGTTCCGGACGGCGTGACGTTCGAGTTATACAAGCCGACATTCGCATACTGGTCGCCGCTTTGCGCGGTCGCATCCAGGCTGACGTTGGCCAGCCACGCGTTGACCGGATAGCTCGAATTGCGCCCGTCGATCTTCGTGTAGGCGCCCGACAGCGATTGGGTCGCATACGCGCCGTTCACGACGATGTTCGACAGCGATGGGCTGCCGCCTGCCGTGCACGTGTTGTAGTCCTTTTGACGAAGAAGTTCACGCTGACAATCAACCCTGCGCGAGCGTCGCGATCCGATCCGGCGGTAACGCGCCGCGATAGATGCGAAACTCGTCGATCGCTCCGTTGAAGTACGGGTCCGCCGCGTACTGAGAACGTCCGATCCAGTTCTGCGCGCTCGGACCGAGATGCCACGGCGCGAACGCCACGCCCGTCGTCTGGCCAGTCTGGCTGCCGTTGACGTACAGCGTGAGCGTCGTGCCCGAGAGCGTCACGGCCACATGGGTCCATTGGCCGCTCGGCAGCGGCGCGTTGCCATTGACCTGACGCTCGTTGTGAGACCCGTTGAGCGTGATCGAAAAGCGCACCGTGCCACCACTGCTGTCGGGGGTGAGCATCATGTAACGGCCGGTGCCCGTGCCGAAATCGAACACGCGCTCCCATTGCTTCGTGCTGTTTGAATTGCGGAACACCCACGTCGCGATCGTGAAATCCGAGAGGTCCCCGACGATGTCGTTGGGCAGGCTGACGTAACCGCTCGATCCGTCGAGCAGCACCGCGTTGCCGGACTTGCCAGCGGTGCGCGACGCGCCGCCGACGAGCGTGCCCGTATGGCCGTTGCCGGTCGCGTCGGCCGCGGTCGTGCCGCTCGACTCGTCGAAGCTCAGCCAGGTATGCAACTGCACGGCCGTCACCGCGACGACCTCGTTCGAGTTCGCGCTCTCGCCCGCTGCCGTCGTCGCGCTGACGACGTAGTACCACACGCCGGCCTGCGGGCTGTCGGTGTAGGTCAGCACGTCGGTGATGCCGCTCGCGACGGTCGTGTAGGGGCCGCCCGAATTCGCGGCGCGCTTGACGTTGTAGCTCGTGCCATTCGCCACGCCCCACCACGACAGCACCACCTGCCCCGCCGCCGGCCAGGCGGTCACGCCGCTCGGCGCGGCGGCCGGCGTCACCGGATCACGCGTGTAGGCGAGCGTGCCGTAGCCGAGCTGGTCGTAGCCGCCGCTCGTCGTACCGTAGTTGCCGCCGCCGCCTTCCGGCTGGATCGCGAGCGCGAACTTCTCGGACCACGGCGCGGCCAGCCCCTTGCGATTGACATAGTGGTTGTAGACGAGCGCCCAGATCGGACGGATATCGCCTTGCGAGGCCGTCGAAAACCCGGGCTGCACTACGTCGACATTCGCATAGCTCTCGTACGGCACCGTGAGGTAGGTTCCGTCGGCTTGAATGAGATTCGCCTTCGCCACGTACTCCGCGCCGGCGAGGAAGCGGTTGTTGTCGTAGCCGTAGAGATCGATGCCCTGGTTCCAGGCCATCTCGCAGATGGCGCCGCACAGCCCGATGCCGAGGTTGTTGTGCCCCTGGTCGCGCCCGCTCTCCTGCCACTGGCCGAGGTAGCCCGGGTGCAGGTAGTAGACCGCCTGCGCAATCGCACCGTTGCCAAGCCCGCTCAGGTAGTAGTTGACCGCTTCGTCGAACATCGCGCGGTCGTCACAGAGCACGCCGATCGCCATGATCGACGCCATGCTGCACAGGTCCCAGTTGGCCCAGTAGTGCGTGTAGTCGGTGTTGTTGTGGCGGTTCAGGAAGTCGATGTTGATCGGATAGAAGATGTTGGACATCATCGACTGGAACGCCGCGAGGTCCGCTGCGGCGAGGCCAGGGTAGCTGCGCATGATCTCGCCGACGATCGCGAACTCGTAGCCATAGATGCCGGCGGCCAGATCGACGTTGGTGTCGCCGGCGAGACTCTGCAGCGTCGAGGACCACGCGTTCATGATTTGCACCGCCTTGTCGGCGTATGCCGTGTCGCCAGTGACTTTCCAGTACAGCGCGCAAGCGTAGGCGGCGGCGATGTCGCCATAGAGCTGCGGATAGTTCTGCGGTCCGGTGCCGCCACGATTGATCTGCGCGGCCGGCCGGGGCGACCAGGACAGTCGCGTGTGGCCGTTGGCGGTCAGCACCTGAAAGCCGGCGTACCAGGGCTGCGCCTGCGCGGCGACCTTCTGCGCCATGCGGTCGAAGTCGGTCTGCGTGTGCAGGAGCCCCGGATGCACGAACGCGCCACTCGTCGCAACGGCGGCCTCGCCGGTTGCCGCTCGTGCGAGCACGAGGCTGGTCGTGTTGATGCTCGCCGCCCTCGCAACGGCCGAGCGGCTCACGGCCGCTTCGCCGACGCTGCCGCCCCCGCCGCATGCGCTCAGCGCCAACGCGCCGAGACTGTGCAAAAAGGTGCGGCGCGACACTGCCAAGGTGAAACTGCTTGTTTTGGTTCGATCCATATCGCGATTCCGTTTATGAGGCCGTGGCTGACAAAACTGATCCGGTGGGGGTGCCCCGCTAGCAAACGTTTGCGTCGGTGGACGGCGAACTGGTGCAGCAGAGACACATCCTTCCGTGTTATCGACACAAACTGCTGTTTCCTGACGGTGGAATCGTGTAGGGATTGCCTGAAACCTGGCGCGGGAAAATCCTATGGACCGAGCAGGAACGCCCGCGACAACTCCAATGCCGATGCGTCGCTGAACTTCGCGTTCATTTCGCAGAACTTTACGATGAACGACACGATGCTGACATTCCGGCCGTATCTGCAATGCGCCTGGCAACTGCAGAACGGTTCGACGATTACGCCGGGAGTCAAGTACGTGTCGTTCCACCGGAACAGACCGACAACTACCAGATCGGCACGACGTTCAAAACGGGTCGTCTGACCGTCGCCATCGATCCGGCCAGCGAGCGTCTGTTTTCGGTTTGCGCCAATCACCGCACGATGATCATCGATGCGACGTCGGGCCGTCGCGTGGCCGAGGTGTTGATAGGGGGGCCGCCCTGATGCTGCGGCTTTCGATCCGTCCTTGAAGCTCGCGCCCAGTTCGAACGGCGCGGACCGCACGCTAACGATCGTGCATGAAGACGATGCGGACCACTACACGGTTGCGCAGAACAGGCCAACGCAGGAAGGCGCAAAAACGATGGCGCTCGATGAGCAGCAGCACCGGATCTATCTGATGTCGTCGAAGTTCGGCGCGCGCAAGCGGCCACGGCCGCCAATCTTCATCCGCGCGCGAGGTCATCCCCGGTACGTTCGAAGTGTTCGAAGCGCAGTTCAATGCACGCTGACAGGCAGCCTCGCCGCTGCGTGTGAAACACCGGCCCGCCTACATGAGGCCGTGCGCGATGCCGCTCGGCCTCTCCCAACGCTCCCGGTCGTTCGACACGCCGAAATCGGTGGCCTGCAGTGAAACAGTGGCCGAACTGGCCAGCGAACGCTTGGCGCTGGCACGCGCGAGTATGCGCTGCTCGTGCACATAGAACAATTCGAGTTGGCGCGCGTCGGACGCTTTTCGTTCGAGCCCGAATACGTCCTCGAGCACCCGCCGCGACACGTGAAAACGCTGAAGCCCGCGGCCAAGCTGGATCTGAAAGACAACACCGTCGCTGTTATGCGGCACCGCTGCCCAGATAAGCGGAATGCTACTCATGGAGCCCCCGTGAGTCTGGATCTTCGTATCAGGAATACGATGATCTGATCCTCGCACGTATAAACGCACGGCGCGACGTTTCAAAATACCAACAAGTTCGATTTGGCATTTTCACCACAGTGGCGGAGTGTTGCGACGCAACGCGTCATTCATTGACGACGCACCGTCGCCGGCCTTTCCCGGCGAGCGCGATGACCTACCTCGGCATCGGCTATGGCTTGCATCCGGGAGCCAAAGGCTGCTGG
This sequence comes from Paraburkholderia sp. BR10923, assembly GCF_040948765.1. Taxonomy (NCBI): domain Bacteria; kingdom Pseudomonadati; phylum Pseudomonadota; class Betaproteobacteria; order Burkholderiales; family Burkholderiaceae; genus Paraburkholderia; species Paraburkholderia sp. BR10923. The sequence continues at coordinate 246,114 of NZ_JBFPKO010000004.1, forward strand.
GGGCTCGTGGTCGATCTCGGTGTCGTCTACGGCATTCCGAAGACCTCGTACACACTGTCGCCGGCACTATCGCAGGCGTCAGGACCGGAGATGACTAAACAGATCATCAACACTGGATTGCAGCAACTACGCAATAAGGCCTCGCCTTTTCGATGGTATCCGACGCTGCAACTCGGCATTTCTTATCGCTTCCGACGCGCAGCAATCGGAGTCCGTCGCAGTACTATAAATTTGCAAAGAACTTTTCACATTCCGATTGCGCATAAAAACGCTCGAAAGAAAGCGCGACACGGCTATCGCTTTTTCTGGTTATTTATCGAGATGAAAAGATATGCAATGATCGCCGCCGGATCAGCGGAGCATGTCTGAACCTCGCGTGAGCATCCGTTCCGGCAACCCCACAATCCCACGGCGCATTGCTTTTTCATTGAACTGATAATGACCAACTTTCTGTTCGATCTGCTATCGAACCTCGCCTTGCTCGCCATCGTATCGATGGCCTGTCGACTGTATAACCGGTTCGGGTCGGGTGCCGCGTTGAGCGGCCCGGCGATTTTCATCGCGCTCGCGCTGCTTGCGTGCGTGCTCGACGGCTTGTTGACCTTTGCCGTGTTCGCCGACGCGCAGAGTCGCTATGGACACTTCGTCCGGCCGACTCTATTTCTTCGGCGTGCTGGCGCATATGCGCTCGCAATCGTGATCGCGTTCTCATGGCATCGCGTGTCGAAGCGCAGGCGAGCCGTGAAAAGCGACCAGGACAACGCGGTTGTCATCTGCACGTCACCGTATTCCGAATCGCGATTGCGCATGTAGGGGCGGCGCGCTCGAGCGGCTTCTCACATACGCCCCGCCATTTTTCGTCTCTCAATTGCCGCCCGCGAACAGAGCAGGAACGGTCCTTGCGCATGCGGGCGCCGTCGGCTATAACTCCCGAAGACCGCGCGTTGTGGGTCATGGCACCACCGTCGTTCAATCCGTTGATGGCAACTTATAACGAGGAACATCTTGGATATCGAAACCGCACGTGCATTCATCATGACCCGGGGCATCGACATCGGCACCAAGGTGCTCGGCGCCATCGTGCTGTGGATCGTCGGCCGCTGGGTCATCGGGCTGATCTCCAACCTGTTGCGCAAGGTGCTCGCTCGCAACGGCAAGGTCGATCCGACGCTCGCCCACTACCTCGCGTCGATTCTCGGCGCGTTGCTGAACCTGCTGCTCGTCCTCGCAATCCTGCAAATCTTCGGTGTGCAGACAACGTCGTTCGCAGCATTGCTCGCCGGTCTTGGCCTCGCGATCGGCACTGCGTGGGGCGGCCTGCTCGCGCACTTCGCGGCCGGCGTGTTCATGCAGGTGCTGCGACCGTTCAAGGTCGGCGATTTCGTCACGGCCGCGGGCGTCACCGGCACCGTCACCGAGTTGGGCCTGTTCGGCACGACGATCGTCACGCCGGACAACGTGATGACCATCGTCGGCAACAACAAGATCTTTTCCGACACGATCTCGAACTACAGCGTGCTGCCGTTCCGGCGCGTCGAGCTGACCGCGAAGATCGCCAACGGCGTCGATCCGACCGATGCGATCGCGCGTCTGAAAGCCGCCGTCGCAAAGATTCCGAACGTGTCCGAAAACCCCGCGCCGGACATCGAGGTGTTGAGCTTCACGCCGGAAGGACCGTTGCTGTGCGTACGCCCTTACTCGTCCAATCAGAACTACTGGCAGGTCTACTTCGACACCAATCGCGCGATCGTGCAGACCTTCAAGGAAGCCGGCTACCCGACGCCGGAAACGCCGCTCGCGCCGCGCGCGATCACGCGCGATTGATGTGACCTAACGTGCGCGCGGAGCCGGCACGGGTCGCCGGCATCGCGGCATGAAAAAAGGCGTCGCGAGATTCGCGACGCCTTCTGGTCATCAAGGTCCGAACTACAGCCGGCTACAGCTCGTCAACGCGTACTCGCGTTCGCGCCATTTTTGCGCAGCATCTTCCACAACGCGGCGAGCACGACCGGCACAATTGCCGCGCCGATACCGACCAGCACGATCACGTTCAGATACTGACGGATGAACGGAATGTTGCCGAAGAAATAGCCGAGCAGCACGAGCAGGAGCACCCACGACAGCGCGCCGACGACGTTGAACATCTGGAAGCGGCTCCAGGTCATCGACGACGCACCGGCGACGAACGGCGCAAAGGTCCGCACGACCGGGATGAAACGCGCGAGCACGATCGTCTTGCCGCCGTGTTTCTCATAGAAATCGTGAGTCTTCTGCAGCGCGGCGCGATCGAGAAAGCGCTCGAGCACCGGAATATGCGAATTGAACACACGCGGTCCGATCGCACGGCCGATCAGATAGTTGGTCGTATTGCCGCCGATCGCAGCCACCAACAGCAGCAGGATCAGCAGCCCGAGATGCATCTGGCCGGCCGCGCAGAACGCGCCGCCGATGAACAGCAGCGAGTCGCCCGGCAGAAACGGCAGAACCACGAGTCCGGTTTCTGCGAACACGATCGCGAATAGCACCGCGTAGACCCAGGTGCCATACACCTGGATGAAGTCCCCGAGGAACTTGTCGATGTGTAGGACAAGGTTGGCGAAATGGAGCAACGTATCCAAGGAATGTCCTTATAAACCGATGATTGCGTAGAGGAAAAACGGCCGTCGCGCGACCCGATAACAGGGGCAGCAAGCGGCGGGCCGACCGCTGCGAAGTGACCGCGACATGATACAGAAAGTGCCTCGGGTCGAATAAAAAACTGCGGGTCGGGCACCGGCACGGGCGGCGTACGCCGAGTCGCTATAATTTCGCCATGTCCGAATTCTCCGAAACGCCTGCGGGCACCGCGGCCGCGGCCGCACCCTCCGACGGCTCCCGCGCGGCGCCCGCGCCGCGTCCGCTGCGCGCGATCCAGCCGCTCCCCGATCAACTGATCAGCCAGATCGCCGCCGGCGAAGTGGTCGAGCGGCCGGCGTCGGTGGTCAAGGAGCTGCTCGAGAATGCGCTCGACGCGGGCGCGCAGACGCTGCGCATCCTGCTCGACGAAGGCGGCGTCAAACGCATCTCGATCACCGACGACGGCTGTGGCATCCCCGAGAACGAACTCGTACTCGCACTGACGCGCCATGCGACCAGCAAGATCCGCTCGCTTGCCGAGCTCGAGGCGGTCGCGACGCTCGGGTTCCGCGGTGAAGCGCTGGCGTCGATTGCGTCGGTCGCGCAGATGAGCATCACGAGCCGCACCGCCGACGTGCCGCACGCGGTGCGCATCGATGCGGAAACCGGCGTGCTGAGCCCCGCCGCCGGCACGCAAGGCACGACGATCGAAGTCCGCGAGCTGTACTTCAACACACCCGCGCGCCGCAAATTCCTGAAGAGCGAACAGACCGAACTCGGCCACTGTCTCGAACAGATCCGCCGCGCCGCTCTCGCGCGGCCGGACGTCGCGATCTCCGTGCTGCACAACGGCAAGGCCGTCGAACACTGGAACGCGAGCGAGCCGCCCGCGCGCGTCGCGAAGATTCTCGGCGACACGTTCGCGACCGCCCATCTGCCGCTCGACGAATCCGCCGGTCCGCTCGCAATCTACGGCTGCGCCGGTCTGCCGACCGCAAGCCGCGGCCGCGCCGATCAACAGTATTTCTTCGTCAACGGCCGCTTCGTGCGGGACAAGCTGCTCACGCACGCAGTGCGCGCCGCGTATGAAGACGTGCTGCACGGTGAGCGTTATCCGTCATACGTGCTGTTCCTCGATCTGCCGCCCGAGGGCGTCGACGTGAACGTGCATCCGTCGAAAATCGAGGTGCGTTTCCGCGATTCGCGCTCGATTCACCAGTTCGTGTTCCATGCGGTGCAGCGCGCGCTCGCGCGGCACGCGGGCGCGTCGCCGGAAACGACGGCTGGCGGGCATGCGGCGCACCTGGAACCGTCGGCCGGTGAACCGGCTTCGTTTGGTTCGACGCCGCTGGGCGGCACAAGCGGCGCAGGCGACGGCATCGGCGCGGGCGCCAGTGTTTCGAGCGGCGGGGGCTTCGCCGCCGGAAGCCGTGGCAGCTTTGGCGGCGGCTTCGGCAGCTTCGGGGCCTCGCAGCCCGGCAACACGTGGATGCGCCAGGCGCGCATGACGCAAGGCACGCTGCCGGTCGCGCAACCGCTCGCCGGTTACGACGCGCTGTTCGGCCGCAAGGATCCGCTCGCGGGCCGGGTCGAAGGCGCGTCGCTGTTCGAAGCGCGCGACTCGGCGAGCGAAACGACGTCGCCATATGACGCGGCACCGTTCGCGTCGCGCCCGGCTGCCCCCGCATTCGACGCCACCGACGATCAGCCGCTCGGCTTCGCGCTCGGCCAGATCCACGGCATCTACGTGCTTGCGCAGAACCGCCACGGGCTCGTGATCGTCGACATGCATGCCGCGCACGAGCGCATCCTGTACGAGCAGTTCAAGAACGCGCTCGCCGACCGAGCGATCGCCGTGCAGCCGCTGCTGATTCCGCAGACGATGCAGGCCGATCCGGTCGAAATCGGCACGGTCGAGGAAGAACGCGATACGCTCGATGCGCTCGGCTTCGACCTCGCGGTGCTGTCGCCCACCACCCTCGCGATCCGCGCGGTCCCCGCGCTGCTAAAGGACGCCGATCTGCAAGCGCTCGCGCGCGCGGTGCTGTCCGACCTGCACGCGTTCGGCGGCTCGCGCGTGCTGACCGAGCGTCAGCACGAACTGCTCGGCACGCTCGCGTGCCATCACGCAGTGCGCGCGAACCGGCGTCTGACGCTCGACGAAATGAACGCGCTGTTGCGCCAGATGGAAGCGACCGAGCGCGCCGACCAGTGCAACCACGGGCGTCCGACCTGGTATCAGCTGACGCTGGCCGATCTCGATCGGCTGTTCATGCGCGGCCAGTAACCGCCGCGTTCGATCACACCGCCCGCGCCGCGCGCCCGCTTGCTCATGACGTCACGCCCTACCCTGATCCCGTGCCTGCTCGGCCCGACCGCGTCCGGCAAGACCGCCGCGGCGCTCGCGCTCGCCGCGCGGCGGCCGGTCGAAATCATCAGCGTCGACTCGGCGCTCGTCTATCGCGAGATGGACATCGGCACCGCGAAGCCGACTGCGGAAGAACGCGCGGTCGCGCCGCATCATCTGATCGATATCGTCGATCCCGCCGACTCGTACTCGGCCGCGCAGTTTCGCGCCGACACGCTGCGGCTCGTCGGTGAAATTCATGCGCGCGGTCGGCTGCCGCTGCTGGTCGGCGGCACGATGCTGTACTACAAGGCGCTCACGCAGGGGCTCAACGACCTGCCCGGCGCCGATGCCGAACTACGCGCGACGCTCGACGCCGACGCCGCCCGCGACGGCTGGCCGGCGCTACACGCACGGCTCGCCGCGCTCGATCCGGCCACTGCCGCGCGTCTCGCGCCGAACGATTCGCAGCGCATCCAGCGCGCGCTAGAAGTGTTCATGCTGACCGGCCAGCCGATGTCGGCGCTGCTCGCCGCGCCCGCGCGCACGGACGACGCCGCGTCGGCATGGCGCTTCGTGCCGGTCGCGCTGGAGCCGTCCGAGCGTGGCTTGCTGCACGCGCGCATCGAGCAGCGCTTCGATGCGATGCTCGCACACGGTTTCGTCGATGAAGTGGTCAAGCTGCGCGCGCGCGGCGACCTGCTGCCGGAGATGTCGTCGATGCGCTGCGTCGGCTATCGGCAGGTGTGGGAATACCTCGATGGCGCGGTCGATTATCGGACCATGCGCGACAAGGGCATCTTCGCGACGCGGCAACTCTGCAAGCGGCAGCTCACGTGGCTGCGCAGCATGCCGGAGAGACAGGTGGTGGATTGCTGCGATCCGCACGCGACGGCGCGGGTGGTGGAGTTGATCGAGACGCTGGTTGGAGACGCCGATCGAAGTGAGGGAATCAGAGGGACCTAAAGCGGGGATTTGAAGCGGGGATTCAAAGCGGGAAATGTGAAGCAAGGGATTTGAAGCCCGCGCGGCGCGCCGTTGCGGCACGCCACGCGAACCCTCGTCAATCGTTAGACCACGACCGTCTGCGCTTCACCCGCCGCGCTTTCACGGACCGTGCCGATCTTCCAGACCTGCTCGCCCGCCGCGGACAGCAGACCGATCGCCGCCTGGGCATCCGCGGCAGACACGATCACCGCCATACCGATACCGCAGTTGAACACGCGGTGCATTTCCGCATCGGCGACGCCGCCGTGCTTCTGCAGCCACGAGAACAGCGGCGGCAGCGGCCACGCACGATGATCGAGCTCGGCCGTCAGACCCTCGCGCAGCACGCGCGGAATGTTCTCGACCAGGCCGCCGCCGGTGATGTGCGCCATGCCCTTCACCTCGAGCTGCTGCATCAGCGCGAGCAGCGGCTTCACGTAGATGCGCGTCGGCGCCATCAGCGCGTCGGCGAGCGAGCGGCCGTCGAAGTCCGCGTTCAGATCGGGATTGGCGCGCTCGATGATCTTGCGCACCAGCGAAAAGCCATTCGAATGGATGCCGCTCGACGCAAGCCCGAGCACCACGTCGCCCGGAGCAATCTTGCTGCCGTCGATGATCTTGCTCTTTTCCACCGCGCCGACCGCGAAACCGGCCAGATCGTATTCGCCGTCCGGATACATGCCCGGCATTTCCGCGGTTTCGCCGCCGATCAGCGCGCAGCCCGACAGCTCGCAGCCGTGTGCAATGCCCTTCACGACGGTCGCCGCCGTGCCGACATCGAGCTTGCCGCAGGCGAAATAGTCGAGGAAAAACAGCGGCTCGGCGCCCTGCACGAGGATGTCGTTGACGCTCATCGCGACCAGATCCTGGCCGACCGTGTCGTGCTTGTTCAGCTGGAACGCGAGACGCAGCTTGGTGCCGACGCCGTCGGTGCCGGACACGAGCACCGGTTCGTTGTACTTCTTGGGCACTTCGAACAGCGCGCCGAATCCACCGATGCCGCCCAGCACGCCGTCGCGCAGGGTCTTCTTGGCAAAGGGCTTGATGGCGTCGACGAGGGCGTCGCCCGCATCGATGTCCACGCCGGCGTCGCGATACGACAAACCTTGGGCCGAATCGGGTGAAGGCTGGGCGGATTTCGGTTGATTCATGGGGAAAAGCTCGAAGGTCGGTAAAATGCGATTTTACCCGATGCTGGCCGCGTGGCTGGAATTCGCGCGTTCCGACGAGATCCTGGAAACGACCTTTGCAACACGATATCCCGATTCCGGCGCCGCCGCCCCGCGCATTTCCGTCCGTCGCGCTTCGCGACCTGCGGCCTCACGACCCGGCGAGCACGCTTCACGACAACTGAGCGCCTGGCAACGTTCCAGGCCCCGCGGTCCGGGCCACTCGCGGCCCGAGCCTCATTTTCGGCATTAACCTACTGTGCTTCGTCAACTGACGCTCGATCTCGGCACCCCGCCGCCATCGACATTCGACAATTTTTTCGCCGGTGCGAACGCCGAGCTGGTCACGCGCCTGCGTGAGCTCGACGACGCGCTCGCCTCCGGACCGGTCGCCGATCGCACCTTCTACATCTGGGGCGAAGCCGGCAGCGGCCGCACGCATCTGCTGCAGGCACTGGTGCACGAAGCGCCGCCGGGACATGCGCGCTTCGCCGGTCCGCAAAGCAGCCTCGCCGCCTTCGGCTTCGATCCGCGCGTCGCGCTCTATGCGATCGACGACTGCGACGCGCTGTCGGCCGCTCAGCAGATCGCCGTGTTCAACCTGTTCAACGAGGTGCGCGCGCATCCGACCAGCGCGCTCGTCGCCGCGGGCAACGCGGCGCCGATCGGCATGACGGTGCGCGAGGATTTGCGCACGCGGCTCGGCTGGGGTCTCGTGTTTCACCTCGCGCCGCTGCCCGACGACGCGAAGGCCGCGGTGTTGAAACGCGCGGCGCGCGAGCGCGGCATCATGCTCGCCGACGACGTGCCGGCCTACCTGCTCACTCACTTTCGCCGCGACATGCCGAGCCTGATGGCGCTGCTCGACGCGCTCGACCGCTTCTCGCTCGAACAGAAACGCGCGGTCACGCTACCGCTGCTGCGCACGATGCTCGCGTCGCCCGAGCCCGCCACCACACCGGGTTCACACGCCGCTCTTCCGGCTTCAAGTAAAATAGGCCCCCATGGCTAATCTTGCACTCTTCGATCTCGACCACACGCTCATTCCCACCGACAGCGACCACGAATGGGGCCGCTTCATGGTGAAAAAAGGTATGGTCGACGCCGAAAATTTCGCCCGTGAAAACGACCGCTTCTACGCCGACTACAAGGCCGGCAAGCTCGACATTCACGCTTATCTGATCGCCATGCTGACACCGCTCGCGAAGTACTCGCGCGCGCAGCTCGCGGACTTTCACGCGCAGTACATGCACGAGGTCATCACGCCGGCCATCCAGCCGGTGGCGATCGAGCTCGTGAAACAGCATCGCGAAGCGGGCGACCTTTGCTGCGTCGTCACCGCGACCAACGAATTCATCACGCGTCCCATCGCCCAGGCGTTCGGTGTCGACACGCTGATCGCGTGCGAGGCGGAGACCGTCGGCGGCGATCCGCACGGCGCCTACACCGGCCGCCCGACCGGCACGCCGAGCTACAAGGAAGGCAAGATCGTGCGCACCGAAATGTGGCTCGCGTCGCTCGGCAAGACGTGGAGCGACTTCGAGCACAGCTATTTCTATAGCGATTCGCACAACGACATCCCGCTGCTCGAAAAAGTCACCGATCCCATCGCGACCAATCCGGACGACACGTTGCGCGCCCATGCGCAGGCCAAAGGCTGGCGCATCCTCGAACTCTTCCAACCCTCGTGATCAAGAAACTCATCCGCAAGCTATTCGGCCAGGACGCGGCGAGCGCTGACGACACGCTCTCCGCCGCCAGCGTCGACGGCAATGCCAATGACAAGCCGCCGGCGCGCGGCAAGTCCGTATCCGGCACGACCGCTTCCGGCACGGCCGCGCGGCCGCGTCGCAAATCCACCGCCGCTGCCGCCGCACAAGCGCCGCGCGAACCGGACGTCCCCGTCATCATTCCGCACGACGTGCATGGCATCGACCCCACGCTGATCTCGCGCAACGCGATCCGCGTGACCGAGGGCCTGCAACAGGCGGGCTTCCGCGCGTTCATCGTCGGCGGCGCGGTGCGCGACCTGCTGCTCGGCGTGAAGCCGAAAGACTTCGACGTCGCGACCGACGCGACGCCCGAACAGGTGCAGAAGCTGTTCCGCCGCGCGCGCATCATCGGCCGGCGCTTCCAGATCGTGCACGTCCAGTTCGGCCAGGAAATCATCGAGACCTCGACGTTCCGCGCGCTGGTCGATCCGCCCGCGGCCGACGCGCCGCCGCCGAAGCGTCTGAAGCGCGACGAGCTCGACCGCCGCACCCACGCGGTCGACGCGAGCGGCCGCGTGCTGCGCGACAACGTGTGGGGCGAGCAGCACGAGGACGCCACGCGCCGCGACTTCACGATCAATGCGATGTACTACGATCCGGCCACGCAAACCGTGCTGGATTACCACAACGGCATGGCCGACATGCGCACGCGCCTGCTGCGCATGATCGGCGACCCGGCCACGCGCTATCGCGAGGACCCGGTGCGCATGCTGCGTGTCGTGCGCTTCGCCGCCAAGCTCGACTTCGACATCGACGACGCCACGCGCGCGCCGATCGAGAAGATGGCCGATCTGATCAACAACGTGCCCGCCGCGCGTCTGTTCGACGAAATGCTGAAGCTGATGCTGTCGGGTCACGCGCTAGCGTGCCTGAAGCGGCTGCGCCAGGAAGGCCTGCATCACGGGCTGCTGCCGCTGCTCGACGTGGTGCTCGAGCAGCCGACCGGCGAGAAATTCATTTCTCTGGCACTCTCTAATACAGATGCACGCGTGCTCGCCGGCAAACCGGTGTCGCCGGGCTTCCTGTTCGCGACGCTGTTGTGGCACGACGTGCAGCAGCGCTGGCAGAAGTTCGAGGCCGAAGGCGAGTATCCGGTGCCCGCGCTGCATCGCGCGATGGACGAAGTGCTCGACATGCAGACCGAAAAGCTCGCGATCCACAAGCGCTTCTCGGCCGACATGCGCGAGATCTGGGGTCTGCAGCTGCGCCTCGAAAAGCGCTCGGGCCGCAGCGCGCTGAAGCTGCTGGAACACCAAAGATTTAGAGCGGGGTATGATTTCCTCCTGTTGCGCTGCGCATCGGGCGAACTTGACGAGTCGGTCGGTACGTGGTGGACGGAGTTCATCGAAGGAGACGCCGCCGCGCGCGAGGCATTGCTCACGCAAGGCGGGAAAGACCGGAGCCCCAGAAAACGACGGCGGCGCGGTGGCGCCAGAAACCGCAAATCAGGTGACGGGGTGGAGGGCGGCTCGTCCGCCGAACGCACGGACAACGACGCGAGCCGCGAAGGCTCGCACGAAGACTGACGCGGCGTTCGCGGAAGAGCCGTCGAAACGATAGCTGCAGGAAGTTATGCCATGACGGTTGCTTATCTTGGCCTCGGCGCGAATCTCGGGGACGCGCGCCAGACCCTGAAAGACGCGGTGGTGTGCCTCGCACAACAGCACACCATCACCGTGCTCGCCAAATCGAGCCTATATCGCACTGCCCCGATCGACGCGGGCGGCGACGACTATTTCAATTGCGTCGTGAAGCTGGAGACGACGCTCCCCGTGCGGCATCTGCTCGCGCTGTGTCACAAGATCGAGCATCATTTCGGCCGTGAGCGGCCGTTCCGCAATGCGCCGCGCACGCTCGATCTCGACATCCTGCTGTACGGCGATCAATCGATCGACGAAGCCGACCTGATCGTGCCGCATCCACGCCTCGTCGAGCGCGCGTTTGCGCTGGTGCCGCTCGTCGAGATCGATGCGGCGATCGTGATTCCGCAACATGGCCGGGCCGCCGCGCTGCTCGATAGCGTCAGCGATCAGCGCATCGAGAAGGTGAAGGGGCCCTGCCAGTGTCCGATGCTCAATGCGCTCGCCGGTAATTCCGCCGGGAAAGGCCGTTGCGAATGAGTTCGCCGCCGCTCACGGTCACCGCGCCGCAGCTGCGTCCGCCGTTCGGCTATATCGCGATCGAGGGGCCGATCGGCGTCGGCAAGACCTCACTCGCGCGGCGCCTCGCGCAACGCTGGTCGATGCACGAACTGTTCGAGCGCTCGCAGGACAATCCGTTTCTTGAACGCTTCTATCGCGACACCGCGCGCTATGCGCTGCCGGTGCAGTTGCACTTCGCGCTGCAACGCGCGCAGCAGGCGCAGGAAGTGGGCGCCGCGCAGGCGAGCGGCACGCCGCTGATCGCCGACTTCATCACGCAGCGAAACGACATCTTCGCGCGTCTGACCTTGCAGGAAGACGAATGGCAGCTGTACCACGCGCTTGCCGCGCGGCTCGACGTCAGCGCGCCGGAGCCGGACTTCGTCGTTTATCTGCAGGCGAGTCCCGAGGTGCTGTTCGCGCGCATCCAGAAGCGCGCGGTGCCGATGGAGCTGCAGATTTCCGATGCGTATCTGCGCGCGCTGTGCGACGCGTACAACGAATTCTTCTACCACTACGACCGCACGCCCGTGCTGACGGTCAACGCCGAACACCTGAATCCGCTCGACTCCGACGCGGACCTTGCGCTGCTCGCCGAACGCATCGAGACGATGCGCGGCCGCAAGGAATTCTTTGTCAAAGCCACGTCGCTGTAAGCGGCGCGGCTAGTTCATTTTTCTCACTGGATTGACCATGACTTATTTGCAGGAAGCGAGCCGGAGCGCGATCACCGTGCCGAAACTGCAGGCAATGCGCGACGCCGGCGAAAAGATCGCGATGCTCACCTGCTACGACGCGAGCTTCGCCGCGCTGCTCGATCGCGCGGGCGTCGACGTGCTGCTGATCGGCGACTCGCTCGGCAATGTGCTGCAAGGCCAGGCGACCACGCTGCCCGTGACGCTGGCGGACATCGCGTATCACACGGCGAGCGTCTCGCGCGCGCGGCCGTCGGCGCTGATCATGGCGGACCTGCCGTTCGGCACGTACGGCACGCGCGAAGATGCGTTCAGGAGTTCGGTCGAACTGATGCGCGCGGGCGCGCAGATGGTCAAGCTCGAAGGCGGAGAATGGCTCGCGGATACGGTGCGGTTTCTGGTCGAGCGCTCGATTCCGGTGTGCGCGCACGTGGGTCTGACGCCGCAGTCGGTGCATGCATTCGGCGGCTTCAAGGTGCAGGGCAAGACCGAAGCGGGCGCGAGCCAGCTGCTGCGCGATTCACTCGCGATGCAGGCCGCCGGCGCGCAATCACTGTTGATGGAAGCGATCCCGGCTCAACTCGCGGGCGAGGTCACGAGGCAACTGCGCGTTCCGACGATCGGCATCGGCGCGGGTCTCGACTGCTCGGGTCAGGTGCTCGTGCTGCACGACATGCTCGGGATTTTCCCCGGCAAGCGGCCGCGCTTCGTGAAAGATTTCATGCAGGGACAGCCGAACATTCAGGCGGCCGTCGAGGCGTATGTGCGGGCGGTGAAGGACGGCACGTTTCCAGGCGCCGAGCACACGTTCTGATGTATGTTTGCCGCGCGGGGTGCGCGGCATTCCGGTTTGTCTCAGCGCTCTAAGCAACAACCCGTGCGGATATCGCGCCGCGCAACGCGTTGCACACGAGCAGCGCTTCGGCGTTCAGCACGTCCTGCTGCGTCAGCACTTTTTCACCCGCCTGCAGGTCCGAGGCCCCGTCGAGCAATACGCTTCGCATCACGCCAGGCAGCACGCCCGAGGCGAGCGGCGGAGTCCACCATCGTCCCGCGAGCTTCACGAACACATTCGATCTGCCGCCCTCGGTCAGTTCGCCCCGTTCGTTGAAGAACAGCGTGTCAAAGGCGCCCTTCGCCTCGGCTTCGCGCCAGCCGCGGTCGTAGTCGGCGCGGCGCGTGGTCTTGTGGCGCAGCAACGCATCGGCGGCCTGGGTTGGCGCGAACTGCGCTTCGGGGCCGAGCAGAACCCCAACGATCGCATCCGCCAACGGCGTAAGTATCGCGGCGGTGATCTGCGTCGCGCCGCTTTTGCTCAACGCAAGCCGCATACGATGCGGCGTCTGCGCCGGCAGCGTGGCGCACCGCGCTGAAATCTCCTCGCGAATGCGCGCTTCGTCGAACCCGAAACCAAGGGTCGCGGCGCTCGACGACAAGCGCCGCAAATGCCGCTCCAAATGCCGCACGCCGTCTTCCCGCGTCGCGTACATCGTTTCGAACAGTTCGAAGCCGGGCTCGGCGCCGGTCAGAAAACGTGCTTTCAATCGACACTCCTCGTGCTCGTCGGCGGCCACGCTGTCGAGCACGATGCCCGCGCCGATGCCCATGCTGCCGCGCAGCCCGTCCGTGCCGCCGGCTTGCGCCGTCGACGTAGTCAATGTCAGCGTGCGGATCGCGACCGACATGCAGAAGTCGCCGCAATCCTGATCATCGTCCGGCGCATCGAGCCAGCCGATCGCGCCGGTATAAAGTCCGCGCGGCGTGCTTTCCAGTTCGTCGATCAACTGCATCGTGCGATGCTTCGGCGCACCGGTAATCGAGCCGCAGGGAAAGAGCGCGCGCAGGATCGTCGCGAACGAGGTGCCGTCGAGCAACGTCGCCTCCACTGTCGACGTCATCTGCCACACCGACGCGTACGGCTCGACCGAAAACAGCGCCGGCACATTGACCGAACCGATCCGCGCAACCCGCGACAGATCGTTGCGCAGTAGATCGACGATCATCACGTTCTCGGCGCGGTTCTTCAGATCGGTGGCGAGGAACTCGGCGTTGCCGCGGTCGATGGCGGGATCTTGCGAGCGCGGCGCCGTGCCCTTCATCGGCCGCGCGCGCAACGTCGGGCCGTGCTTCTCGACGAACAATTCGGGCGAACACGACAGGACCCACGCATCGTCGGGCAACGCGATCAGCGCGCCGAACGACACCGGCTGGCGCGCGCGCAAACGCCGATAGAACGCAAGCGGCGAGCCGAACACGTCGAAGCCGAGGCGGTACGTGTAGTTGACCTGATAGGAATCGCCCGCGCGCAGCGCAGCGTGAATCGCGTCGATCGACGCATCGAATTCGGCGCGATCGACGCTCTCGCGCACGTTCGCCGTGCCCGCGACCGACGGCTCCGGAGCACCGTTGTCACGCGTCATCAGCCACGCGTCGACCTCGTCGCGCGCAAGCTTCGCACAGCGTTCGAACAATAAAAAACGCAGCGTGGCATTGCCACGCTGCGTTTCAGTGGACCGAAGCTTGTCGATACCGACGAGCCCACGACCAAATTCATAGTCGGCCAGCACGACGGCGTGCAGGCCGTTGCGGGTATCGGCCGCGACGCTGTCGCACACCGCTTCGAGCTGCGCCGCCTCGGTGCAGACCCGCTCGCGCACGAAACCCGTGTACAAGCGGCTCGACGGACGCGCCGCCGTTGCACCGCAATCGTCAAGCAGCGCGAACACCGCGCCGCGCCTGTCCACCGTCATGCTGACCGCCAAATCAGATCAATCGAAAAAGCTCTTCACCCGATCGAACCAGCTCTTGCTCTGCGGACTATGCCGCGCACCGCCTTCCACGAGCGCCTTTTCGAATTGCTTGAGCAGGTCGCGCTGCGCTTCGGTGAGCTTGACCGGCGTTTCGACCTGCACATGCACGTACAGATCACCAGCGATGCTCGAACGCAACCCCTTGATGCCCTTGCCACGCAAACGGAACGTCTTGCCCGACTGCGTGCCTTCCGGCACGGTGAAAGTTGCGCGACCGGCCAGCGTCGGTACTTCGATATCGCCGCCAAGCGCCGCGGTGGTGAACGGGATCGGCATCTGGCAATGCAGATCGTCGCCGTCACGCTCGAACACCGAGTGCTGCTTGATATGAATCTCGACGTACAGATCGCCCGACGGTCCGCCGTTGATGCCCGGCTCGCCATTGCCGGCCGAGCGGATGCGCATGCCGTCGTCGATACCGGCCGGGATCTTCACTTCCAGCGTCTTGGTTTCCTTCACCTTGCCCGCGCCGTGGCAGTGATTGCACGGGTCGGGGATGTAGGTGCCGCTGCCGTGGCACTTCGGGCAAGTCTGCTGGATGCTGAAGAAGCCCTGCGACATGCGCACCGAACCCGAGCCGCTACAGGTCGGGCAGGTTTCCGGTTTGGTGCCCGGCTTCGCGCCCGAGCCATGACAGACTTCGCACGAAACCCAGCTCGGCACGCGGATCTGCGTGTCGTAGCCGTGTGCGGCCTGCTCGAGCGTGATTTCCATGCTGTAGCGCAGATCCGCGCCGCGATACACCTGCGGACCCGCGCGGCCGCCTCCGCGTGCGCCAGCGCCGGCCGCCTGGCCGAAGATGTCGCCGAAGATGTCGCCGAATGCATCGGCAAAGCCGCCGAAACCTTGCGCACCGGCCCCACCCATGTTCGGATCGACGCCCGCGTGACCGTACTGATCGTACGCGGCGCGCTTTTGCGAATCCGACAGCATTTCATAGGCTTCCTTCACCTCCTTGAAATGCTCTTCCGCATCCTTGTTGCCCGGATTGCGGTCGGGGTGGTGCTTCATCGCGAGCTTGCGATAAGCCTTCTTGATTTCGTCGTCGCTCGCGTTCTTTGCGACGCCCAGAACCTCGTAGTAATCCCGTTTCGCCATATCGGTTCAACGCCGCCGCGCAAAGCGACGCGGTAGCTCCTTGTGAATGCTGTGGAGTCTTACGACTCGTCCGGCCGCTGTCTGCGCCGCGTCTCGACACGGTTCAAAACAACGCCCTCCATAAAACGAACGTGCCCGGAGAACCCAAAAGGCTCGCCAGGCGCGAAAAACCGCTCTTGCACTCAAGGCGCCCCAAGGGCGCGATCTCGTGCAGCCGGGCCGCGCACATCGCTGTGCACGGCTTTACGGTCGGATGCCGACCTGGCTTTAGTCCTTCTTCACTTCCTTGAACTCGGCGTCGACCACGTCGTCGGCCTGCTGGCTCGCGCCGGCCGATGCACCGGCACCGGCACCGCCCGCCGCGCCCGCTGCCGCTTCGGCACCTTGCGCAGCCTGCATGTCGGCGTACATCTTCTCGCCCATCTTCTGCGAGGCCGTGGCCACCGCTTCGATCTTCGCTTCGATCGCGGCCTTGTCGCTCGAGCTGCTCTTCAGCGTGTCTTCGAGTTCCTTCAACGCGGCTTCGATCTTCTCCTTCTCACCCGCTTCGAGCTTGTCGCCGTACTCGGTCAGCGCCTTCTTCGTGCTGTGGACGAGTGCGTCACCCTGGTTGCGAGCGTCGGCCAACTCACGCAGCTTGTGATCTTCTTCAGCGTTCGCTTCGGCATCCTTCACCATCTTCTCGATTTCGGCTTCGGACAGACCCGAGTTCGCCTTGATCGTGATGCGGTTTTCCTTGCCGGTCGCCTTGTCCTTCGCGCCGACGTGCAGAATGCCGTTCGCGTCGATGTCGAAGCTCACTTCGATCTGCGGCACGCCGCGCGGTGCCGGCGGAATGCCTTCGAGGTTGAACTCGCCGAGCAGCTTGTTGCCCGCTGCCATTTCGCGTTCACCCTGGAACACCTTGATCGTCACGGCGCTCTGGTTGTCGTCAGCCGTCGAGTAGACCTGTGCGTGCTTGGTCGGGATCGTGGTGTTCTTGTTGATCATCTTCGTCATCACGCCGCCGAGCGTTTCGATGCCGAGCGACAGCGGGGTCACGTCGAGCAGCAGCACGTCCTTGCGGTCGCCCGACAGCACCTGGCCCTGGATCGCGGCACCAACGGCCACGGCTTCGTCCGGGTTCACGTCACGGCGCGGGTCCTTGCCGAAGAACTCCTTCACCTTTTCCTGCACCTTCGGCATACGGGTCATACCGCCGACCAAAATCACGTCGTCAATTTCGCCGACCTTCACGCCCGCGTCCTTGATGGCCACGCGGCACGGCTCGATGGTGCGCTCGATCAGTTCTTCAACCAGCGCTTCCAACTTCGCACGCGTAATCTTCAGGTTCAAGTGCTTCGGACCCGACGCGTCGGCCGTGATGTACGGCAGGTTGATTTCGGTCTGCTGGCTCGACGACAGCTCGATCTTGGCCTTTTCAGCCGATTCCTTCAGGCGCTGCAGCGCGAGCACGTCTTTCGACAGATCGACGCCCTGTTCCTTTTTGAACTCGCCGATGATGTAGTCGATGATGCGCTGGTCGAAGTCTTCACCGCCGAGGAACGTATCGCCGTTCGTGGACAGCACTTCGAACTGCATTTCACCGTCGACGTCCGCGATTTCGATGATCGAGATGTCGAACGTGCCGCCGCCGAGGTCGAACACGGCGATCTTGCGGTCGCCCTTTTCAGCCTTGTCCAGACCGAATGCCAATGCGGCTGCGGTCGGTTCGTTGATGATCCGCTTCACTTCCAGACCGGCGATGCGGCCTGCATCCTTGGTCGCCTGACGCTGGCTGTCGTTGAAGTACGCCGGCACCGTGATCACGGCTTCCGTGACGGTCTCGCCGAGGTAGTCCTCAGCGGTCTTCTTCATCTTGCGCAGCACTTCGGCCGAGATTTGCGGCGGCGCGAGCTTCTGGTCGCGCACTTCGATCCATGCGTCACCGTTGTCGGCCTTGATGATCTTGTAGGGCATCAGGCCGATGTCCTTCTGCACTTCCTTCTCTTCGAAGCGGCGGCCGATCAGGCGCTTGACCGCGAACAGCGTGTTTTTCGGGTTCGTGACCGACTGACGCTTGGCCGGCGCGCCGACCAGGATCTCGCTGTCTTCCATGTAAGCGATGATCGACGGCGTGGTGCGCGCGCCTTCCGAGTTCTCGATGACCTTGACCGAGTTGCCTTCCATGATCGCCACGCACGAGTTGGTCGTGCCGAGGTCGATGCCGATGATTTTGCCCATTTTTACAAATCTCCTGACTTTGATCGCTGCGGAAAGCGCCCGGTTGGCCCATCTGGCGGCGGGACGATCCGCTCTCAATTCCTACCTGCACTCAAAATAAGTGCGGCCACATCGTTTTCAAGACCTCTATTGCGATGCGGTCTTTAATTTTTTTCAATCAAGGGGCGGGCTCGTGGATCCTTGCTGCGAACCCGCTCCGCCAGCTTGCACGGCGCCCCCGGCGGGGTTCGCCGGAAGTGCCTGAATCGACTGGATGTTTTGCGGCGCGCGGCGATCCGAAGCGACGAGGCAGACGCCGCCGGCGCGGACGCCCGGGGTGCGCTTCGACGTGCTTACTTCGGCGCGGCGACGGTCACCAGCGCGGGACGCAGCACGCGGTCCGCGATCACGAAGCCCTTTTGCAGCACCGCGACGACGGTGTTCGGCTCCTGGTCGGCCGGCACCATCGAAATGGCCTGATGGCGATGTGGGTCGAACTTTTCGCCGACCGGATTGATCGCCACGACGCGGCCCTTCTCGAGCGCGCCGCTCAACTGGCGCAGCGTGAGCTCGACGCCTTCGCGGACCTTCTGCAGGTCGTCGGACGAATGGGCGACGGCCGCCTCGAGGCTGTCGACCACCGGCAGCAGATGCTCGGCGAAGTTCTCGATCGCAAACTTGTGCGCCTTGGCGACGTCTTCCTGAGCGCGACGGCGCACGTTTTCGGTTTCGGCCTTCGCGCGCAGGAAGTCTTCCTGCAACTCGGCGATCTTCGCCTGAGCGTCGGCCAGCGCCTGCTCGGCGGCAGCCTGGGCGGACTCAGTGGTGGCGCCGGTGTCCTGCTGTTGAGTGGCGGCCTCAGCCGCCTCGGCGGCCTGGCGCGCGGCTTCGTCGGCGGGCGTGGGATTCTGGCTCGTCGGGTTCTCTTGCGTGTTTTCCATGTCGCTGAAAGTCGTTAAAAAGTAAAAGCAAAGACGGAAAAAGCCGTTCCGACACAGTACGATTCGTGCTTTGCAAAATCGCGACAGGTGTCTTCGCGCCGATCCGCCAGACCGGACCCCAGATGGGGTCTGAAATAGCCGTTTCAAGCGGCTCCGAGGTTTTTTCGCACCACCGTCGTGCAGGCGAAATGCGCCGTAACAGGCATTCATGTGGCGCAATCAGATAGGGATTGAGTGCAGCCCGCAACTGACCTATTCTCCAGTCATGGAGCGGCAACGCACGTTAACCCTAATTTGACGTAAGCCTTACGGACACCTGACAGTCGTTCCGATAGCCCGTTTCAGCCCATCGAGAGGAGTACCGTGAAACTGACCGTTGCAATCGGGGTGGTCGCACTGGTACTGATCGCGGGCACCACGACCATCTGCATGTCCGGCGCGGTTAACGACCACACCACCGAGTACGGTGGCGCACACGCCACGGTCGAGCAGTTTTTTAGTTCCCACCCGAAAATCTGTCGATAGTGCGCCGGTCGCGTTTCGTCGGTCGCCCGTGCAGCGCGGCCGCCGGCTCGTGATACACCTTGCGCCGTTCCTGCTCGACCTGCCGCTTCTCCTTGCTCTGCGCGGTTTCAACGTAAAGCGTCTGCGCCACGCTCGCCGGGCCGCGCACGTCGCACACGCCCAGCACCTCGACCTGCCACACGTAGCGCTCGATCTCGATTTCGACCAGATCGCCGACACGCACGTCCTTGGCCGGCTTCACGGCCGCGCCGCCGATGCGCACCCGCCCCTTGTCGACCGCATCCGCGGCCAGCGAACGCGTCTTGAAGAAACGCGCGGCCCACAGCCATTTGTCGATGCGCAGTTTCGCGCCCGGTTCGGTTGAGATGCGGTAGTTCATCTGCGTATTCAAGCTCCTGTCGTGTGCGGCACCGGCACCGCCTGCACCGGCCAGCCCTGCAGATGCTGCGCGACGATTTCGCCGAGCGCGGCAACCCACGGCTGAGACGCGTTCAGACAGGGGATCCGGTGAAACTCCTTGCCACCCGCCTGCAGAAATTCGTCGCGCACTTCCATGCCGATTTCCTCGATCGTTTCGAGGCAGTCGGCGGTGAAACCCGGACAAAACACGTCAGCACGCCGCACGCCTGCCGCGCCCAGTTCCTTCAACGTCGGCGCCGTGTAAGGCTGCAGCCATTCGGCCTTACCAAAGCGCGACTGGAACGTGATGCGGCATTCGACAGGCGTCAATTCGAGCGCCTGCATCAGCAGTGCACCGGTCTGCTGGCATTGCTCGTGATACGGGTCGCCGAGGTCGAGCGTGCGCTTGGGCACGCCGTGGAAACTCAGCACGAGCTTGTCGCCCGCCGCGAAATCAGGGCGGCCGTGCAGATGCCAGTGGTGACGCACCTGCGCGGCGAGCGCCGCGATATATGCCGGGTGATCGGCGTACTGGCGAACCGTGCGGATTTCCGGCTGGTTGCGCATGCGCTTGAGCGCGGAAAAGGCTTCATCGAACGCGGTCGCCGTGGTGGACGCCGAATACTGCGGATACATCGGCATCAGCAGCACGCGCTCGGCGCCGGCGAGCTTCAGCTGGTTCAGCATTGCCGGAATGCCGGGCGTGCCGTAGCGCATCGCGTAGTCGACCAGCACCGTGTAGTCGTTGACTTGCAGCAGATGGCGCAAACCCTCGACCTGCTTTTCGGTGTGCACGCGCAGCGGCGAGCCCTCGGGCATCCATACCGCCGCGTACTTCCTGGCGGAACTGCGGCCGCGAAGCGGCAGGATCAGCAGACGCAGAATCAGCTGCCACAGCAACGCGGGAATTTCGATCACGCGGGGATCGGACAGGAACTGCGCGAGATAGCTGCGTACCGCGCGCGGTGTCGGCGCGTCGGGCGTGCCGAGGTTGATCAGCAACACGGCGACGCGATGCGATGTGGCGTTCTGTGATGGCCGCTCGAGGTCGAAGCGCATAGGCAGCAGAAGTCACCGCTTCACGCGGCGAGTCGATTCAATGGAGATTCATTATAGCGGCGCGGGTTCGGCCGGGCGTCGCCGTACCCTGGCCATTCGGACGATTGGCAGACGCCGCCCGTTCGCGCATCATGGCCGGCACGCTCTGCGATGACGGCGGCGCCGCGGAGCGCGAGGACTACTGCTGGCTGAGCGTCATGGACAACAGCCGCGCGGTGATGTCCACGATCGGAATCACGCGGTTGTAGGCCATGCGGGTCGGTCCGATCACACCGAGCGTGCCGACGATCTTGCCGTTCACCTCGTACGGCGCGGTGACGACGCTCATTTCCTCGATCGGCACCAGCGTCGATTCGCCGCCAATGAAAATTTGCACACCCGCCGCGTGACTCGACACGTCGAGCAACTGAAGGAGGCTGGTCTTCTGGTCGAACACATCGAACAGCTTGCGCAGGCGCGCCATGTCCGACGAAAGATCGGCGACTTCGAGCAGATTGCGCTCGCCGGAGATAAGCACAGTCTCGCCGGTATCGGATTCGTCGGTGCTCGCGGTGACGGCCGCGTGCATCAACGAGGTCATGTCGCCGCGCAGCTCGTCGATTTCCTCGCGCAGGCGGCGGCGCACTTCGTCGAACGAGAGGCCCGCGAAGTGCGCGTTGATGTAATTGGAGGCTTCCACCAGCTGCGAAGGCGAAAAGTCGCGCTGGGTGGCGAGGATGCGGTTCTGCACGTCGCCTTCGGGCGTCACTATGATCAGCAGAATGCGCTTGTCGGACAGGCGCATGAATTCGATCTGCTTGAATACGTGGCTGCGGCGCGGTGTGAGCACCACGCCGGCGAACTGCGACAGGTTGGACAGCACGCTCGCCGCCGCGGCGACGATCTTCTGCGGCTCGCCCACCTGCAGCGTGGTTTTGACCGCGCGCATCACCGCTTCTTCGTCGGCGGCGGACTCGACCGTCAACATCGTGTCGACGAACAGACGGTAGCCGCGCGGCGTCGGAATGCGCCCCGCCGACGTGTGCGGACTGATCACGAGCCCCAGATCCTCGAGGTCCGACATCACGTTGCGGATCGTGGCCGGGCTCAGCTCGAGGCCCGAGTAACGTGACAGCGTGCGCGAGCCGACCGGCTGACCTTCAGCGATGTAGCGCTCGATCAGCGTTTTGAGGAGGGTTTGTGCGCGAGGATCTAGCATGACGAAAAATTTTAGCTCAATGGCATCGCAGCCGCGAGCGCCCGCGGCACCCGCTCCCGGCAAATGCGGCGCCGTCAGCGGGCGCGCATGTCATCGGGTCTTCACCATTCTAACGATAATCGCGACATGCGCAGACGCCCCGCGTGCACCGGCCCGCTACCGGGTTGGCCTGCGGTTCTTTTCAGGCCCTACCTATGGTGTAATGCCGGCATGCAAGTGACCAGCCAGTTCAAGACCGTCGCGCTCGTCGGGCGCAGCAATACGCCAGGCATCAGCGAGCCGCTGACCGCGCTCGCCGCGTGCATCGCGAAGCTCGGCCTCGAAGTCGTGTTCGAAGCCGACACCGCCGCCGAGATCGGCGTAACCGACTATCCGGCGCTGCGTCCCGCCGAGATCGGCGCGCGCGCCGACGTCGCCGTGGTGCTCGGCGGCGACGGCACGATGCTCGGCATCGGTCGCCAGCTCGCGCCATATCGCACGCCCTTGATCGGCATCAACCACGGACGGCTCGGCTTCATCACCGACATTCCGATCTCCGACATGCGCGAGATCGTGCCGCAAATGCTGTCCGGCAATTTCGAGCGCGAGGAGCGGGTGCTGCTGGAAGCGCGCATCGTGCGCGACGGCACGTCGATCTATCACGCGCTCGCGTTCAACGACGTGGTGGTCAACCGTAGCGGTTTTTCGGGCATGGCGGAGCTGCGCGTGTCGGTCGACGGCCGCTTCATGTACAACCAGCGCTCGGACGGCCTGATCGTCGCGACGCCGACCGGCTCGACCGCGTACGCGCTGTCGTCGCAGGGGCCGATCCTGCATCCCCAATTGCAGGGCTTCGTGCTCGTGCCGATCGCGCCGCACGCGCTGTCGAACCGGCCGATCGTGCTGCCGGACGACTCGAAGGTCAGCATCCAGATCGTTTCCGGGCGCGAAGTGAACGTCAATTTCGACATGCAGTCGTTCACGTCGCTGGAGCTCGGCGACACGATCGAGGTGCGCCGTTCGCGTCACACGGTGCCAATGCTGCATCCTGTCGGCTACAGCTATTACGCGACGCTGCGCAAGAAGCTGCACTGGCACGAGTACCCGTCGCACGAAGAAGACCCGAGGCCGTAAGCGGCGCTTTCAAGCCCGCGCCGCCGCGGCCGCCACCCGAATCCAAGCTACCCGACGACCTCCATGCTTCGCCACCTCTCGATACGCGACTTCGTCATCGTCGCCGCGCTCGACCTCGAATTCGACAGCGGCTTTACCGTTTTCTCGGGCGAAACCGGCGCCGGCAAATCGATCCTGATCGACGCCCTCGCGCTCGCGCTAGGCGCGCGCGCCGAGGCGAGCGTCGTGCGCACCGGCGAGAGCCGCGCCGATATCACCGCGGAGTTCGAAACGCACGCGCAGGTCGATCAATGGCTCGACGCCCAGGCGCTCGGCGCGGCCGACGACGGCCAGCACGGCGGCACCGTGATGCTGCGGCGGGTGGTCGACGCGAACGGCCGCTCACGCGCGTTCATCAATGGCACGGCCGCGACGCTCGCGCAGCTGCGCGAGGTCGGCGAAATGCTCGTCGATATTCACGGCCAGCATGCGCACCAGTTGCTGATGCGGCCGGACGCGCAGCGCGAGCTGTTCGACACGCACGCGGGCCTGTCCGACCTGGCCGCCGCCGTGACACGCGCGTGGCGCACGTGGCGCGACAAGGCGCAGGCGGTCGAGCACGCGCAAACTCGCGATCGCGAGCTGCAACTCGAACGCGAGCGACTCGCGTGGCAACTCACCGAACTCGATAAGCTCGCGCCGCAGCCGGGCGAATGGGAAGAGGTCAACACCGAGCACCGGCGGCTGTCGCATTCCGCGAATCTGATCGACGGCGTGCAGGGTGCGCTCGGCGCCCTGTCCGAGTCGGACGACGCGATGATCACGCATCTCGGCTCGATCGTGTCGAAGGTGCGCGACCTCGCGGAGATCGACCCGGCGCTGAACGACGTGCTCGCCGCGCTCGAACCCGCCGAGATCCAGTTGCAGGAAGCCGCGTATTCGCTGAGCCACTACGCGCAGAAGCTCGAGCTCGATCCGGAGCGGCTCGCGCAGGTCGAAAAGCGCCTCGACGCGCTGCACTCGGCCGCGCGAAAATTCCGTCTGCAGCCCGAGACGCTGCCGGAAGAACACGAAGCGCGCCGCAAGCAATTGGCCGCGCTCGACGCCGCTGCCGACCTCGACGGCCTGCGCGCCGCCGAGGCGCAAGCGAAGGACGCGTTCGTCGCCGAGGCTAAAAAACTGTCGAAGGCACGCGCCAAAGCAGGCAAGGCGCTCGGCGAGGCGGTCACGACCGGCATGCAGGAACTGTCGATGAAAGGCGGCAGCTTCGAAGTCGCGCTGGTGCCGTTGCCCGAAGGCGGTGCGCATGGGCTCGAGCAGATCGAGTTCCGCGTGGCCGGTCACGCCGGCGTGCCGCTGCGGCCGCTCGCGAAAGTCGCGTCGGGCGGCGAACTCGCGCGTATCAGTCTCGCGCTCGCAGTGATCGCGAGCGCGGCCAGCCCGACACCGACGCTGATCTTCGACGAAGTGGATACGGGCATCGGCGGCGGCGTGGCCGAAGTGGTCGGGCGGCTATTGCATCAACTCGGCGAGGCGCGCCAGGTGTTGTGCGTGACCCATCTGCCGCAGGTCGCGGCGCGCGGCGATCACCATTTCCAGGTCGCCAAGATGAGCAACGGCACCGGCGGCACGCTCAGCAGCGTGACCTCGCTCGACAAGGCGAGCCGCATCGAGGAAGTCGCGCGCATGCTCGGCGGTCTCGAAATCACGGCGACCACGCGCAAGCACGCGAAGGAAATGCTGGCCGCCTGAGATTGCGCCGTGCGCAGCTCACCGCACACGGCCTGAGTCGGATTGGCCGGGACGTCACACCGATCCCGGCCGCGCATGATGCGATAGCGCTACGCGAAATGCGTAAGCGCCATTACCCAAACACCCTCTTCCACAACGCCAGCACCGCCTCGCGCTCGGCCGCGACCAGCGCCGGATCGACCCGCGCCTTCTCCATCCCATCGAGCCGCAGCGTGTGCTGCAGCTTGCGATAGCGCCGATAGGCAGCGCCGACCGTCTCCGCTTCCGCTTCGCTCATCAGCCCGAAACGCGACACTTCGCGCAGCAGCGCGATATTGCCGGTATTGCGGATCAGTTCGGGATCGCGCGCCGCATGCAGCAGCACCCAGTACTGCACGGTGAACTCGATATCGACCATGCCGCCGCGGTCGTGCTTCAGGTCGAATAGCGCCGGCGTCTGGTTCGGGTGACCCGCTTCGACACGCGCGCGCATCTCGACAATCTCTTTCGCGAGCGGCGGCGCTTCGCGCGGTGTCGTCAGCACCTGTTCGCGGATCGCCTCGAACTTCGCGCCGATCTCCCGATCGCCCGCACAGTAGCGGGCCCGCGTCAGCGCCTGATGCTCCCACACCCACGCGGTATTCGCCGCGTCGCCTTCGCGCAGCTGGTAGCGGCGGAACGCGTCGAGATCGGTGACGAGCAGGCCCGACTCGCCGTTGGGCCGCAGCCGCAGATCGATGTCGAACAAGGTGCCGGCGCCGGTCGCGGTGGTCAGCCATGTGATTAGGCGCCGCGTGAAGGTGGCGTAGACGTCGGCCGCGGCATCGTCGGGATCGTCATACAGGAAGATCAGGTCGAGGTCCGACGCGTAGCCGAGCTCCTTGCCGCCGAGCTTGCCGTAGGCGATCACCGCGAAGCGCGGCACGTCGCGGTGACGTTTGGGCAATTGATTCCACACGGCTTCGATCGTCGCGTCGAGCACCGCGTCGGCGAGCTCGGACAGTCGGTCGCTGACGTGCTCGACGGACAGCTTGCCGGCAAGATCGATCAGCAGAATGCGGAACACCTCGGCATGATGCGCGTGGCGCAGCAGATCCATCTGCTGCTCGACGCCGTCGGCGGCGGCGAGCCGCAAACGCAACGTACGCTTGAATTCGGGCCAGTCGAACGGGCTGTTGATCGCCTCGCCGTCGAGCAGTTCGTCGAGCAGTTGCGGATGGCGGATCAGATAGCCGGCCGCCCAGCGCGAGCCGCCCAGCACCGACAGCACCTGATGCAGCGCCTGCGGATACTCGGTCAAGAGCGCCAGATACGCGCCGCGCCGGCTCACCGCTTCGAGCAGATCGAACAGGCGCGCGACCGTATCGCCGCGCCGGCCGGCCGGCTCCAGCGTGCGCGCGGCTTCGAGCGCGCGCTGCGCGACGATGTCGAAGCGCTGCCGGCTGCGCTCGTTCAGGCCCGTGTAGCGCGACGAGCGCCACACCGCCTGCAGCCGCGCGAGCAACTCGCCGGGTTCGGCCACACCGAGTTCGATGAGGCGCGCGCGCAGCGCGTCGTCAGCGCTATCGTCGGCGAGCGCACTGCTCCACACCCACGCGGCCGCGCCGTCCTCGGGCGCGCCGCAGCCGTCGCGGCCGCCCACCTTGTCGGCGAAAATCTGGTCGAACTGCTGTTCGACGAACTCGCGATGCGCGTCGAGCTTAGTCATCAATTCCGGGTAGTCGTCGCAGCCCATCGCGCGCGCGAGCGCCGCGCGGTCTTCGGCATCGACGGGCATCGCATGAGTCTGCGCGTCGTTGCGGTATTGCAGACGATGTTCGAGCTCGCGCAGAAAGCGATACGCCTGCGACAGCTTCAGGCACACCGACGGGTCCATCAACCCATGCGTGGCCGCATGGCGCAGCACGGCGAGCGTCGGCCGCACGCGAAAGCCGGCGTCCTGGCCGCCGCGGATCAGCTGGAACACCTGCGCGCTAAACTCGATTTCACGGATGCCGCCTCGGCCGAGCTTGATGTCGTCGGCCTTGTCGGGGCGCATCGACGCGCGGCGCTGCGCCTCCTGGCGGATCTGCAGATGCAGCGCGCGGATCGCGCTGATCACGCCGAAATCCAGATAGCGTCGATAGACGAACGGCGTGACGATCGCATCGAGCTGCTTCTGCAGCCGCTGCGCCGCGGCGCTTGCGCCCTCGGACACGAGCCGGCCCTTGATCCACGCGTAGCGCTCCCACTCGCGGCCCTGCACGTAGAAATACTCTTCGAGCATGCCGAGGCTGCACACGAGCGGGCCCGAATCGCCGTTCGGCCGCAGACGCATATCGACACGAAACACGTAGCCGTCGGCGGTGACTTCCGCGAGCGCGCCGATCAGCCGCTTGCCGAGCCGCGTGAAGAACTCCTGGGTCGCGAGCGGCGAGCGCTGGCCGCCGGTGGTCTCGCCATCGTCCTCGTAGACGAAGATCAGATCGATATCCGACGACACGTTCAGCTCGCGCCCGCCGAGCTTGCCCATGCCGACCACGCCGAGCGTGAGCCGCTCGCCCTGCTGGTCGCGCGGCTCGCCATACAGCGCTTCCAGCTCGGCGCTCAACACCGTCAGCGCGCGCTGGATCGTCGTTTCCGCGAGATCGGTCATCGCGCCGGTGACTTCGGCGATATCGGCTTCGCCGGCCAGGTCGCGCTCCATCACCGCGCAAAATACTTCGGTGCGCAACTGGCGCAGCGCGCGTTTCAGCGCATCTTCGTTGACCGGCGCACCGGCGGGGCCAGCCGCCTCGGCGCACAGTGCGTCGAGACGCGCGTCGATGCGCTCGCGCGTCAGCGGTTCGTCGGCCAGCGCGCTGACATGCGCGACCAGTTGCGGGCGGGCAGCGGCGGCGCGCGCGGCATAGTGCGAATAGCTGGAACTCAGGAGGGTTGCGTCAGTCATCAAAAATCTGGCTCGCTCGTTGCTTGATCGAATTTGTCCGGCGGTATTCTGACGATGTAGGGGTGTCGTTTCGGGGTCGCTGTCATATCGTTCTATTGTGCAACCGGCACGCGGCGGCAAGCATGCCGAAGCCGGTGCCGAACCGCCTCGCGAATCCCCGTCACCGGCTTTCGGACAGGGTTTGCAGGAAGTCCGCCGACGCTTTCCCGTGTGTTACATTTCGTCGTTAACACGCAAAACTACCATACGCCCAGCCGCCGCAGCATGTCCGAGCGAAACGAATCCGCCGACCCGCAAGCCCCATCGCAGGTCCGGCACGTGAGCGGAAGCGACCACATCGTGTTGCGTCGGACGTTGCGCGTGCTCGCCACGCTCGCACTCGTCCTCTATTTCATCGCGGGCGGAGTGTTTCTGGGTTTGCGCTACGTGGTGCTGCCGCGCGTCGACACGTTCCGGCCGCGCATCGAAGCCGCAGTCTCCGACAAGCTGCGCACCCAATTCACGATCGGCCGGCTCGCGCCGCACTGGAGCGGCTTCCAGCCTGGGATCGACGTCACCAACCTCGTCATCCGCGATCACGACGGCCAACCCGCGCTGACGATTCCGCACGCCACCGCGACGGTATCCTGGCGCTCGCTATGGGAGTTTCATCCGGCGCTGTCGAGCCTGATCGTCGACCAGCCGGACGTGCTGGTGTCGCGCAGCGACGACGGCGTGCTGTCGGTCGCGGGCGTGCCGGTACCGACGCGCCACAGCGGCAACGACGCGCTGTCCACCTGGTTGTTGCGTCAGCAGGCGATCGTCGTGCGTGGCGGCGTGCTGCGCTGGCGCGACGCGACCCGCCACGAGCCCGAACTGGCGCTGCGCGATATCCGCATCGCGATCCTCAATGACGGCCGCGACCACCGCATGGCGCTGCAGGCGCCGCCCGACGGCAGCGTGCTGAAAGGCCCGCTCGACTTCCGCACGCACTTTCGCCACGCGCCGCTCTCCGCGATCGGCAAGCCGATCAACTGGAGCGGCCAGGTGTATATGTCGACGGGCCCGGTCGATCTGCCAACCCTTGCGCGCTACGTCGAATTCCCGATCGAGACGTTCGCCGGCCGCATCGACAATGCAATCTGGATCGACTTCAGCGAAGGCCGCATGAACCAGGCGACCGGCCAGTTGAACGGCAACGACGTCGCGATGCGGGTGCGCCCGACCCAGCCAAAGCTGCTCGTGCCGATCGCCCACTTTCTGTGGCGCGTCGAGGCAGACGACGGCGAGTACCGGCTGCAGTTGTCGGACCTGCGTGCCGAGCTCGGCCAGCCGCCGCTCGAAGACGGCACGCCGCTCACGCGCATCCTGCGCTTCCGGACCCTCGACAGCCGCTACCGGACCGCGTCCCAGCAGCACGGGCAGCTTTTGAGCATCAGCGGCGATCGCGTCGATCTCGGCATCCTCGCCGAATTCAGCCGCGCGCTGCCGTTGCCGCGGCACTTTCTGAACGAACTCGTGCGCATCAATCCGCGCGGGCTGGTCGCGAACTACGTGATCGAGGTCGAGCGCGACAAACCGGAATCCGGAGAAGTGGGCAGCGACCATCGGCCGACGGGTGCAGAGCCGATCGAGCGTTATCGCTTCAAGGGCGATCTGCAGGGCATCAGCTTCGCCGCCCAGGAGCCGGGGCCTGGCCTGACCCCGCGCGGCCACCCGCGCGCCGGCATTCCCGGCATCGAGAACCTGTGGGGCACCGTCGACGCCGACGAAAGAGGCGGCCGCGCGAACCTCGATACGTCCAACGTGGCGATCACGCTGCCAGGCGTGTTCGACGATCCGCGTCTGACGCTCGCGCGTCTGCGCGGTCGCGCCGAGTGGACGATGGGCAAGAAGGCACCCGGCGACACGCGTCCCGCGTTCGCGGTCAAGCTCAACGATTTCAGCGTATCGAACCCCGACGTCGAGGCAAGCGCGACCGCGAGCTACAGCAATCCCGGCCACGGCCGCGGCTCGCTCGACCTGAAAGCCGACTTCCAGCGCGCGCAGGTGACCCGTATCGCCCGCTATCTGCCGACCGCGGTCAGCGAAAAGCTGCGCATTTACCTGGGCCACGGCCTGCAGGCTGGCGTGTCGCGCGGCGGCACGATCGAAGTGCACGGCGACCTGACCAAGTTCCCCTACGCGCGCGACCCCGACGCCGGCCTCTTTCACATCGTCGCGCCGTTCACCGGCGGCAAGTTCGATCCGACGCCGTTCCCGCCGCGCAACATGCGCAACGGCACGCCAAACGTTTGGCCGCCGCTCGACGGCATCAACGGCGTGTTCGAACTCAAGCAGAACGTGCTGCGCTTCGACATCGACCGCGGCCGTTACAAGCGCGTCGCGCTGACCGGCGTGAACGGCCGCATCGACGACCTCGGCACCAAAGGCTCGAACCTCACCATCCAGGGCAACGGCCGCGGCCCGCTCGCCGACATGCTCGACTACGTGAACCGCAGCTCACTCGGCATCATGGCGCGGCATCAGACCGAAAAGATTCGCGCGGAAGGGCCCGCGTCCCTCGCGCTGAAGCTGACGATCCCGCGTACGCCGAAGCCGCATGTCGGCGTCGAAGGCGCGCTAGGCTTCCTCAACAATCGCCTGAGCGTGAGCAATGCGCCGCCGCTGTCGCGGCTGAACGGCCGGGTGCACTTCACCGAACGAACGGCCGAGGTCGAGCGGCTCTCCGGACAGTTCCTTGGCGGCGACGTGCATGCGAACGGCGGCTTGCGGCAAGACGGCACCTACGCGCTCGCGCTCAACGGCCACGTCGCCGTCGATGCCGCGCGCGAGCTGCATCCGCCTGGCGCGGCCGCGCAGGTGCTCACGCATATGAGCGGCAGCGCGCCTTATGCGTTGCGCGTCGCCGGCGCGAGGGGCCGCCTGCCGCAGGTCAGCGCCAACTCGGATCTAAGCGGCCTCGCGCTCGATTTTCCAGCGCCGTTCAAGAAGCAGGCCGGCACACCGATGCCGCTGCATTTCGCGGTCAATCCGTCGACGGTGCCGGGCGAAGCCGGCCTCGAACGCGCCGACCTGACGCTGGGGCCGGTCGCCGCCACGTATCTGCTGCGCTATCGGCCGAGCGCGCAGCCGCGTACGCCACCGACCGTCGTGCGTGGCGCGATCGGCGTGAACCGGGCGGTCGAGCTGCCGTCCGAGGGCGTGGTCGCCGCGGTGGACATCAAGGAGTTCAACGCGGATGCCTGGCGCGCGCTCGCCGCGCAGTTGCGCGCGGGTGCGAATGGCGTGAACGGCGGCGCGAACGGCGGCAATAGCGCAACCACCGCCAGCAGCGCGACCACCCCCGCCGCCGCGCCGAATCCGATGCTCACGCAGTTCCTGCCGAACCGCTTCGCGCTGCACATCGACACGCTGACGCTTCTCAAGCGTCACTGGGACAACGTGATCGTCGGCGCGTCGCATATGGATCGCACGTGGCAGGCGAACATCGCGTCGAATCAGGTGTCCGGCCACGTGTCGTGGCTGCCGGGCGTGACCCGCGAATCGCCGGGAGAACTGCAGGCGCGCTTCGCACGCGTCGTGATTCCATCGGTCGCGGACAAGGACCTGCTCGGCCCGGCGATGTCGGCGCCCGCGCTGAACATGCCGTCGATCGATCTGGTCGTGAACGAGCTGATCGTGCACGACCGCAACGTCGGCCGGCTCGAGGTCGAAGCGCACAACTACGACGAGAACGGCGTGCCGGTGTGGCAGCTCGACAAGTTAGACGTGACGAACCCTACCGCGACGCTCACCGCGACCGCGAACTGGCGCACCTCGACCGAACTGCCCATCTCGGCCGACGAGGCCACGCCGCGCCGCACCGTGTTCGATTTCAAGCTCGACATCAAGGACGCTGGCGCGATGCTCGAGCGCTTCGGTCTGC
Organism: Paraburkholderia sp. BR10923; assembly: GCF_040948765.1. Classification (NCBI taxonomy): domain Bacteria; kingdom Pseudomonadati; phylum Pseudomonadota; class Betaproteobacteria; order Burkholderiales; family Burkholderiaceae; genus Paraburkholderia; species Paraburkholderia sp. BR10923. The sequence continues at coordinate 277,732 of NZ_JBFPKO010000004.1, forward strand.
CGAGAACGCTCAAGGGCGGCATCGGCTCTATCCAGGGCAAGGCCGTGTGGCAGGGCGGCCCGACCACGATCGACTATTCGACGCTGAACGGCAACCTCGCGCTCGATCTGCGCCACGGCCAGATTCTGAAGGTCGATCCAGGCGTCGCAACGCTGCTCGGCGTGCTGAGCCTGCAAAGCCTCGCGCGCATCGCCACGCTCGATTTTCGCGACGTGCTCGGCGAGGGCCTGCCGTTCTCGAGCGTGACCGGTACCGCGCAGATTCATGACGGCATCGCCCGCACCGACAACTTCAGGATGGTGACCGCGCCGGCCCGCGCCGAAATGGTGGGCTCGGTCGACATCGCGCAGAGAACCCAGAACCTGCACCTGCATGTGATACCGACCGTCAGCGCCGGCTCCGCGGTGATCGCCGCGACGATCATCAATCCGCTGATCGGCCTCGGCGCGCTGGTCGCCGATATCGCCTTCACACATGGGGTGTCGCACGTGTTCGCGCGCGACTACGCGATCACCGGTTCGTGGTCCAAACCGCAGGTTCAGCGGGTGACGGGCGAACGGGGTAAGATTGACGCTCCGGCTTCGACCGTGGAAGCGCACTGAGCTTCGGTTTCCCTGGCGCCGCTGTCTCGTTCCACGCGGCCGCTCGTGCCGCTCTGCCGACTCGATGCGCCAACGGGGCCGAGCCAGCCCAGAACCATGCGGTGCCCGCGCTTCATACCGCCGCCCGCCGGGAGTCTTTCGACACGCTCATGAGCGAAACACACGTCACATCATCCGCATCCGCCGCAACGTCCGGCTCTGTCGCCAGCCCCTTTCGGGTCGCCGCGCTGCAGATGGTCAGCACGCCGGATCGCGATCGCAATCTCGCCGACGCAGAGCGCCTGATCGCCGAAGCCGCCGCCGACGGCGCGCAGCTCGTGCTGCTCCCCGAGTATTTCTGTTTCATGGGCTTCAAGGACACCGACAAGCTCGCCGTGCGCGAGCCGCATCGGGATGGCCCGATCCAGCGCTTTCTGGCCGACGCCGCGCGCCGCCACCGGCTCTGGGTGATCGGCGGCACCCTGCCGCTGAATGCGCCGGAGGCGTCGCGCGTGCTGAACACGACGCTGGTGTTCGACCCGCTCGGCAACGAAGCCGCGCGCTACGACAAGATCCACCTGTTCAACTTCGAAAAAGGCGATGAATCGTTCGACGAAGCTCGCACGATCCGGCCCGGCACCTCGGTGCAAAGCTTCGAGGCGCCATTCGGCCGGGTCGGCCTGTCGGTCTGCTACGATCTGCGCTTTCCCGAGCTGTACCGGCGCATGGGCGACTGCGCGCTGATCGTGGTGCCGTCCGCGTTTACCTACACGACCGGCCGCGCGCATTGGGAGCTGCTGCTGCGCACCCGCGCGATCGAAAACCAGTGCTATGTGCTCGCCGCGGCGCAGGGCGGCAAACATGAAAACGGCCGCCGCACCTGGGGCCACAGCATGCTGATCGACCCGTGGGGCGAGATCGTCGCGGTGCGCGACGAGGGCGCCGGCGTGGTCGCGGGCAACCTCGAACGCGCGCGCATCGACGAAGTGCGGCAGAGCCTGCCGGCATGGCGTCACCGCGTGCTGACCTGAAACCGACATTGAAACTGCCGCGCCTGCCATGCATATACCGACGCAGGCGCTCCCCGACCCCTTCGTATCGAGCAGAACATACTTCGCATGAACATCATCGAACCCGGTATCCGTAATCTCGCCGCCGCCAAGGACATCCTCCTCACGCCCTATGGCCTCGACGAGTCGCTGCTCACGCGCACGCTCGCCGAAATCTTCACGCACCGCGTCGACTACGCGGACCTGTACTTCCAGACCACCCGCAGCGAAGCGTGGAGTCTCGAGGAAGGCATCGTGAAATCGGGCAGCTTCAGCATCGACCAGGGCGTCGGCGTGCGTGCCGTGTCGGGCGACCGTACCGCGTTCGCCTACTCGGACGACCTGTCGCCCGAAGCGATCCGCCAGGCGGCCATCGCCACGCGCGCAATCGCCAAGGCGGGCGGCGGCAAGCAGAAGATCAAGGTGGCGTCGTCGCTGACCGGCATCGCCGGACGCGATCTGTACCTGCCGTCCGACCCGCTGCATTCGCTCGACGCCACCGCGAAGGTCAAGCTGCTCGAGCGCATCGAACAGATGGCGCGCGGCCGCGATCCGCGCATCCAGCAGGTGATGGCGGGCTTGGCCGGCGAATACGACGTGGTGCTGGTCGCACGCAGCGACGGCGGCTTCGCGGCCGACATCCGGCCGCTCGTGCGCGTGTCGGTCACCGTGATCGCCGAGCAGAACGGCCGCCGCGAAATCGGCAGCGGCGGCGGCGGCGGACGTTTCGACTACGGCTATTTCACCGATGAAGTGCTGTCGCGCTATGTCGACGATGCGGTGCACGCGGCCCTCGTCAATCTCGACGCGCGTCCGGCGCCGGCCGGCGCAATGACCGTCGTGCTCGGCCCGGGCTGGCCCGGCGTGCTGCTGCACGAAGCGATCGGTCACGGGCTCGAGGGCGACTTCAACCGCAAGGGCTCGTCGGCGTTCGCGGGACGCATCGGCGAACAGGTCGCCGCGAAGGGCGTCACCGTGGTCGACGACGGCACGCTGCCGAACCGCCGCGGCTCGCTCAATATCGACGACGAAGGCAATCCGACCCAGTGCACGACGCTGATCGAGGACGGCATCCTGAAGGGCTACATCCAGGACACGCTGAACGCGCGCCTGATGAAGATGCCGGTCACCGGCAACGCGCGGCGCGAATCGTACGCGGCGCTGCCAATGCCGCGCATGACCAACACGTACATGCTCAACGGCGACAAGGACCCGCAGGAAATCCTCGCGTCCGTGAAGAACGGCCTGTATGCGGTGAACTTCGGCGGCGGTCAGGTGGACATCACGAACGGCAAGTTCGTGTTCTCGGCCTCGGAGGCATACATGATCGAGAACGGCAAGATCACGTATCCGGTCAAGGGCGCGACGCTGATCGGCAGCGGCCCGGAATCGCTGAAGTACGTCACGATGATCGGCAACGACATGAAGCTCGATTCGGGCGTCGGCGTGTGCGGCAAGGAAGGCCAGAGCGTGCCGGTGGGCGTCGGTCAGCCGACGCTGCGCATCGAGAAGATGACGGTCGGCGGCACGGCCTGATTGGCACGTGAATGCACGGTTCGCGCACGCAAAGCGCGAACCGTGCGGGTTTTCCGCATTTTTCGATGCCCCGGCTTGTCACCCGAGCCTGTACCGGGTTATAAAGTCACTCACCCTTTTTTGACCAGCGACGCATTCACTTCGCCATGTCCGCCAAGTTTTATTTTTACTTTTTTTGGTATCTCAGACCGCTGGCGGATCGAGAGGGGTGTTAGTACACGCAGGACACCGAGAATTCCCGAAAAACCGCCAGCTAGCCTGGCGGTTTTTTTTCGCCTCACGCATTTCGATACCTATTTGACCCACGCGAACACGCTACGAACCGATTCAGGAGAACCACATGCCCCCGCACAATACCGACGATGTCCGCATCCGCGAATTGAAGGAACTCACGCCGCCCGCTCACCTGATCCGCGAGTTTGCTTGCGACGAGACGGTGTCCAACGTGATCTACGAATCGCGCACCGCAATGCATCGCATTCTGCACGGCATGGACGACCGTCTGATCGTCGTGATCGGCCCGTGCTCGATTCACGATCCGAAGGCCGCCATCGAATACGCGGGACGTCTGATCGAGCAGCGCAAGCGCTTTGCCGGCGAGCTCGAAGTCGTGATGCGCGTGTACTTCGAAAAGCCGCGCACGACGGTGGGCTGGAAGGGTCTCATCAACGACCCGCACATGGACAACAGCTTCAAGATCAACGAAGGCCTGCGCACCGCGCGCGAGCTGCTGCTGCGGATCAACGAACTCGGTCTGCCCGCCGGCACCGAGTACCTCGATATGATCAGCCCGCAGTACATCGCAGATCTGATCTCGTGGGGGGCGATCGGCGCGCGCACGACCGAATCGCAGGTGCATCGCGAGCTGGCTTCGGGACTGTCGTGCCCGGTCGGCTTCAAGAACGGCACGGACGGCAACGTGAAGATCGCCGTCGACGCAATCAAGGCCGCCTCGCAGCCGCACCACTTCCTGTCGGTCACCAAGGGCGGGCACTCGGCGATCGTATCGACCGCGGGCAATGAGGACTGCCACGTCATTCTGCGCGGCGGCAAAACGCCGAACTACGACGCCGACAGCGTCAATGCGGCCTGCGCGGACATCGGCAAGGCGGGTCTCGCCGCGCGTCTGATGATCGATGCCAGCCATGCGAACAGCTCGAAAAAGCACGAAAACCAGATTCCGGTGTGCGCGGACGTCGGCCGTCAGATCGCCGCGGGTGACGAGCGCATCGTTGGCGTGATGGTGGAGTCGCACCTCGTCGCGGGTCGCCAGGATCTGAAGGAAGGCTGCCAGCTCACGTACGGCCAGAGCATTACCGATGCATGCATTGGCTGGGACGAAAGCGTCGCCGTGCTCGAAGGCCTTGCCGAAGCGGTCAAGCAACGCCGCGTCGCGCGCGGCAGCGGCAACTGAACGCCTGCCCCGCCGCCATCGCGGGGGCTTGTCGGTAGTCCGTAGAAAACCCGGTTCGATTTCGAACCGGGTTTTTTATTGGCCATTCGGACGAATGGTACTGAGCCGGCCGCCTCGCTATCGTCATAGCTCGTTGCCTGGTTGCTTGCACGACTTGACTGGGCTGGAGAGTGCGTATAAGATTTTATACATGAGGTGGCGATGGAGCAGGAAAAAGAAGTTCGCTGGTTAGGCTCCAGCTACCATGATTTGCTTGCTTTTCCCAACGAAGCGCGTCGTCTCGCCGGGTTTCAGCTTCACAAGATTCAGTCAGGACTCGACCCTGACGACTGGAAACCGTTCGAGTCTATCGGCGCGGGAACGCGCGAAATTCGCATCCGAGACGAGGACGGCATTTTTCGCGTGATGTACGTGGCCAAATATGCCGAAGCGCTGTACGTGCTGCATTGCTTTCAGAAGAAAACGCAGAAGCTCGGACTGCGCGACAGAATAATTGCCGAAACGCGCTATCGCGCCATCACTCATTACAGGACCACCCAGCCATGACGATCGACACCAACATTCGTCACGTAACGCGAGCCGGCGCGAACGTGTTCCTCGAACTCGGTTTTTCCGCCGAGGAAGCGAAGCGCCTTCACGCGGCGTCGCAAAAGCAGATCAATGACACGCGGCTGCTCAAGGAACAGTTGATGACCGAGCTGTCCACGTGGATCGAACAGCATCATCTGAAGCAGGCCGAGGCGGCCGAAATTCTGATGGTGTCGCGCCCGCGCGTGTCCGACGTCGTCAACAAGAAAACCACCAAGTTCACAATCGACACGCTCGTTGAAATGCTGAGCCGCATCGGCAAGCCGGTTACGCTCGCCGTCGGTTGAGCGGTTGAGCGTCGGCTCGTGCGAAGCTCAGTACCTATCTATATGCGCATGGGCGTCGCCATTCAAGGCGCGCCGCGATCGTGCTGCCACAGCACGTCGGTGCCGCCGTCCGCGCGATTGAGCACGCGCGCCAGCACGAACAGCAGATCGGACAGCCGGTTCACGTACTGACGCGGCGCCGCGTTCAGCGTCTCGTGTTCGCCAAGCGCGACGATCGCGCGCTCCGCTCGGCGGCAAACGGTACGGCACACATGCGCGAGCGCAGCCGCGCGCGAACCGCCCGGCAGAATGAATTCCTTCAGTGGCGGCAGCGTGGCGTTGTAGTCGGCGAGCCAGCCGTCGAGCTGAGCGAGATGCCGCTCGGTGATCATCGTATGACCCGGAATGCACAGTTCGCCACCCAGATCGAACAGATCGTGCTGAATCGCGACCAGCGCCGCGCGTACATTTTCGGGCAGGTTCTCGCACAACAGCACGCCGAGGTTCGAATTGAGTTCGTCGACGTCACCGATCGCGGCGATTCGCGCGCTGTCCTTGCGCACACGGCGGCCGTCGCCGAGACCAGTAGTGCCGTCGTCGCCGGTGCGAGTGGCGATTTTGCTGAGGCGATTGCCCATAATGTCTCCCCTGTATTCAGTGACGATGCGGCCATCACGTTTGTCCATATTGCGCGCATCGCGAAATCGCCGCCATTATATGAGCGGAAGCCGGCCCAGCGCCTCCTGGCGGGCGAACGGCGTAAAATGAAACAGCTGCTGCAAACAGGCTGTTACCTAAAGAAACTTTCATCGGACCGGAGTAAGCGTTGAAGCGCCAACTCCGCTCGACAGGAGACATGCGTGAACCATCCCGTACCGCCGGCGCCGCTACGCCGGCCGTTTCCCGCCGAATTGCTGAACCAGCTCAAAGCCGCCTTCGGCGATCGGGTCTCCGTTGCCGAAGCCGTGCGTGCGCACCACGGCCGCGACGAATCGCCGTTCGATCCACAACTGCCTGACGCCGTCGTCTTCGCGCGTACAACCGAAGACGTGCAAACCGCCGTCAAGCTATGCGGCCAGTTCGACGTGCCGATCATTCCGTACGGCAATGGCTCGTCGCTCGAAGGACATCTGCTTGCCGTGCAAGGCGGCGTGTCGATCGATCTGTCGGAGATGAACCGGGTGTTGTCGATCAACGCCGAAGACCTGACCGTCACCGTCGAGCCCGGCATCTCGCGCAAGCAGCTGAACGAAGCGCTGCGCGACACCGGCCTGTTCTTCCCGATCGACCCGGGCGCGGACGCGAGCATCGGCGGCATGTCGGCGACCCGCGCGTCCGGTACCAACGCCGTGCGCTACGGCACGATGCGCGAGAACGTGCTCGGCCTGACGGTCGTGCTCGCCGATGGCCGCGTGATCAAGACCGGCTCGCGCGCGCGCAAATCGTCGGCGGGGTACGACCTCACGCGCCTGTTCGTCGGCTCGGAAGGCACGCTCGGCGTGATTACCGAAATCACGCTGCGCCTCTATCCGCAGCCGGAGGCGGTGTCAGCCGCGGTGTGCACGTTCCCGTCGATGGGCGATGCGGTGCGCGCGGTCATCGAGACGATCCAGATCGGCGTGCCGATCGCGCGTGTCGAGTTCGTCGATTCGCTGGCGATCCGCTCGATCAATCGCCACTCGAATCTGACGCTGCGCGAAGCGCCCACCTTGTTCTTCGAATTTCACGGCACCGAGGCCGGCGTCAAGGAACAGGCCGAACTCGTGCAGGAAATCGCCGCGCAAAATGCCGGCGAAGGCTTCGAATGGGCGACGCGCCCCGAAGACCGCAGCCGCCTGTGGAACGCGCGTCACAACGCCTATTTCGCGATGCTGCAACTGAAGCCCGGCTCGCGCGCGGTGACTACCGACGTCTGCGTACCGATCTCGCGTCTGGCGGAGTGTGTGGTCGAAACGGAGCAGGATCTGTTGGCGTCACCGCTGCCCTGCCCGATCGTCGGCCATGTCGGCGACGGCAATTTCCACGTCGCGATCCTGATCGATCCGGACAAGCCCGAAGAGCTCGAAGAAGCCGAACGCCTGAACCATCGCATCGTGCAGCGCGCGCTGCGCATGGACGGCACCTGCACCGGCGAGCATGGCGTCGGTCTGCACAAAATGGGTTTTCTGCTCGAGGAGCACGGCGACGTCGCGGTCGACACGATGCGCTCCATCAAGCACGCGCTGGACCCGCGCAATCTGATGAACCCGGGCAAGATTTTCGCCTGGGCGGCGGCCTGATCTACATTGCGAAGGCCGGCCGCGACAAGCCGCCGGCCCGAACACGCAAGTGACGCGAAGCAGGCCGCCCGAAACAGCCGGCTCGAACCTGGAAGCCGGACCGGCGCAAGCCACGAGGAGACAACTCACATGAACGCACCCGCTGAACTGTCGGCCGAAGTCCTCGCGCAGCGTCAGCGCGAAGTCGTGCAGGCGCTGATGGCTGTGTTGCCGACCCACTGTCTGCTGTATCGCGAGGAAGATACCGTCGCGTACGAATGCGACGGCCTCGCCGCGTACCGGCGTCTGCCGCTCGCGGTCGCGTTGCCGGAAACCGAATCGCAGGTGCAGCGCATCGTGCAGATCTGCCATCGTCTCGATGTGCCCATCGTGCCGCGCGGCGCGGGCACCGGGTTGTCCGGCGGCGCAATGCCGATTCGGCACGGCGTCGTGGTGTCGCTCGCGCGCTTTCGCAAGATCGTCGAGGTCGACCCGTATGCGCGCATCGCGACCGTGCAGCCGGGCGTGCGCAACCTCGCGATCTCCGAAGCCGCGGCACCGTATGGCCTCTACTACGCGCCGGATCCGTCGTCGCAAATTGCCTGCACGATTGGCGGCAACGTGTCCGAAAATTCGGGCGGCGTGCATTGCCTGAAGTACGGCCTCACCGTGCACAACGTGCTGCGCGTGCGCGCGGTGACGATGGACGGCGAGATCGTCGAATTCGGCTCGCTCGCGCCTGACGCGCCGGGGCTCGATCTGCTCGCGGTGCTGATCGGCAGCGAGGGCATGTTCGCGATCGTCACCGAGGTCACCGTCAAGCTGATCCCGAAGCCGCAAACGGCGCAGGTCATCATGGCCAGCTTCGACGATGTCGTCAAAGGCGGCGACGCCGTTGCCGGCATCATTGCGGCGGGCATCATCCCGGCCGGCCTCGAGATGATGGACAAGCCCGCCACGCGCGCGGTCGAGGAGTTCGTCAACGCGGGCTACGACCTCGACGCGGCGGCGATCCTGCTGTGCGAATCGGACGGCACGCCCGAGGAAGTCGCGGCCGAGATCGTGCGCATGACCGCGGTGCTGCGCGAGCACGGCGCTACCCGTATCCAGATTTCGCGCACGGAGGCCGAGCGCCTGCGCTTCTGGTCCGGGCGCAAGAACGCGTTTCCGGCCGCCGGCCGCATCTCGCCGGACTACTACTGCATGGACGGCACCGTGCCGCGCCGAAGTATCGGGCCGCTGCTCGCGCGCATCGAGGAGATGGAGAAAACGTACCAGCTGCGCTGCATCAACGTGTTCCATGCCGGCGACGGCAATATGCATCCGCTGATCCTGTTCAACGGCAACGACCAGGACGAGTGGCATCGCGCCGAGTTGTTCGGTTCCGACATCCTCGAAGCTTGCGTCGAGCTGGGCGGCACGGTGACGGGCGAGCATGGCGTCGGCATCGAGAAGATCAATTCGATGTGCGTGCAGTTCTCGCCCGAGGAGCGCGACACGTTCCACGCGGTCAAGCGAGCATTCGACGCGCCCGGTCTGTTGAATCCCGACAAGGGCATTCCGACGCGGGCGCGCTGTGCCGAATACGGCAAGATGCACGTGCGCGGCGGACTGCTGCCACATCCCGAGCTGCCGCGCTTCTAGCGGTTGGCGTCTGCATCGCGCAGCCACCGTGTGCAGCGCCCGCGCCGATGCGGGCGCGGCCTGCACGGCGATTTGCGCCGCCCCTTCAGACCGATGCCGCGCCCCGTCATGCGGGTGCGCTCCGGCTTGCCAGCGAGCCGCCGCCCGGTACAATCAAACGAAACACAACGAGCAGGACACCATGGAAGAGGACGACATCGTCGCCGTATGGTCCGAACGCGTGCGCTCGGCCAGCGCCGAGGGACGCGCGGTGCGCATCCGTGGCGGCGGCACCAAGGACTGGTATGGCCAGACGCTGGAAGGTGAGATCCTCGACACGCGCGCTTATCGCGGCATCATCGCGTACGATCCGGCCGAGCTCGTGATCACCGCGCGCGCGGGAACACCGCTGCTGGAAATCGAAGCCGCGCTCGCCGAACACGACCAGATGCTGGCGTTCGAGCCGCCGCACTTCGGTCCGCAGGCCACCTTCGGCGGCTGCATCGCCGCGGGCATTTCCGGGCCGCGCCGGCCGGCCGTCGGCGCCGCGCGCGACTTCGTGCTCGGCGCCGTCGTGATGAACGGCCAGGGCCAGGTGCTGCACTTCGGCGGCCAGGTCGTCAAGAACGTCGCGGGTTACGACGTGTCGCGGCTGCTCGCGGGCTCGCTCGGCACGCTCGGGCTGATCCTCGAGCTGTCGGTCAAAGTGCTGCCGCGCCCGCAGGCCGAAGCCACGCTGAAATTCGACATGAATGGCACCGACGCGGTACGCAAGCTCAACGAATGGGGCGGCCGGCCGCTGCCCATCACCGCCAGCGCATGGCGCAACGGCACGCTCGCGGTGCGCCTGGGCGGCGCGGAGGCCGCGGTCAAGGCCGCGCGCACCGGGCTCGGTGGCGAAGTCGTCGATGCGGTCGAAGCCGAGCGCTTCTGGGGCGGCCTGCGCGAACAGACCGACTCGTTCTTTGCAAGCATTCCGCCGAAGGCCGCGCTCTGGCGTCTCGCGCTGCCGTCGATCACCGAGCCGCTGCAACTGCCCGGCGCGCAACTGATGGAATGGGGCGGCGGCCAGCGTTGGTGGATCACCGACACCGACGCGCAAACCGTGCGCATCAGCGCGAAGCAGGCCGGCGGCCACGCAACCATTTTCCGCAGCGGCCACGGCTACGACCGCAGCGCCGGCGTATTCACACCGCTGCCCGCGCCGTTGATGAAAATCCATCGCGGCCTCAAACATGCATTCGACCCGGCCCGCATCTTCAACCGCGGCCGTCTCTACCCCGACTTCTGAGCGACGCGATGCAAACCAACCTCGCGGACTTCATTCGCAATACCCCTGATGGCAACGAAGCGGACGCCATCCTGCGCAAATGCGTGCATTGCGGTTTCTGCACGGCCACCTGCCCGACCTATCAACTGCTCGGCGACGAGCTCGACGGCCCGCGCGGGCGCATCTATCTGATCAAGCAGATGGTCGAAGGCGCGCCGGTCACGCGCAGCACCCAGGTACACCTGGACCGCTGCCTGACCTGCCGCAACTGCGAAACGACGTGCCCGTCCGGCGTGCAATACGGGCGGCTCGTCGAAATCGGCCGCAAGCTCACCGAAGAGAAGGTCACGCGTCCGCTCAATCAGCGGCTGATGCGGCGGCTGCTCGCGAGCGTGCTGCCGAACAGCGCGATCTTCACGCCCGCGATGCGGCTGGGCCAGCATGTGCGCGGCCTGCTGCCGAAGAAGCTGCGCGACAAGGTCCCTGCGCGTCAACGCCCGCTCGAATGGCCGAGCGCGACACACGAACGCAAGGTGCTGATGCTCGCGGGCTGCGTGCAACCGTCGATGATGCCGAACGTCAACATCGCGACCGCGCGCGTGTTCGACGCGCTCGGTATCGAAACGCTGATCGCGCCCGAAGCCGGCTGCTGCGGCGCGATCCGCCTGCACCTCGGCTACAACGAAGAAGCACTCGACGACGTGCGCGCGAACATCGACGCATGGTGGCCCTACGTCGAACAGGGCGTTGAAGCGATCGTAATGAACGCGTCGGGCTGCGGTGCGACGGTCAAGGAATACGCGCACCTGCTGCGCCTCGATCCCGAGTATGCGGAGAAGGCGCGCCGCATCGTCGAGTTGACGCGCGACGTCTCCGAAATCCTGCCCGAGTTCGAAGAACGGCTCGTCGCGATCACGCGCCGCCGCTCGGTGCACACGGTCGCGTTTCATCCGCCCTGCACGCTGCAGCATGGCCAGCAGATTCGCGGCAAAGTCGAGCAACTGCTCAGCGCGCTCGGTCTCGAAGTGCGCCTCCCCACCGACAGCCATCTGTGCTGCGGCTCGGCCGGCACCTACTCGCTGCTGCAGCCGCGCCTGTCGTACGCGCTGCGCGACCAGAAGCTCGAGCGTTTGCAGGCGCAGGAGCCGCAGGTGATCGTGTCGGCGAACGTCGGTTGCATCGCGCATCTGCAAAGCGGCACGTCGACGCCGGTCGCGCACTGGATCGAATTGGTCGAGCACATGCTGTCCGTATAATCGGGGCATCGTCTTCGCTGAACACCGGTTCGTTCCATGTCCGATCTGCCTCACCGTTTCTCCGACCACTTCGCTCAGAGTCTCGTCGACGTGCACGAGCGCATCGCCCGCGCCGCGCAAGCGGCCGGCCGCGATGCGCAGTCCGTGATGCTGCTCGCGGTCTCCAAGACGTTTCCCGCCGATGCCGTGCGCGCCGCTCATGCGGCCGGTCAGCGCGCATTCGGCGAGAACTACGTGCAGGAAGCACTCGACAAGATCCAGACGCTCGCCGATCTGCGCGCATCGCTCGAATGGCATTTCATCGGGCCGCTGCAATCGAACAAGACGCGCCCCGTTGCCGAGCATTTCGACTGGGTGCATTCGGTCGATCGGCTGAAGATCGCACAGCGGCTGTCGGAGCAGCGCCCCGACAACCTGCCGCCGCTCAACGTCTGCCTGCAGGTCAACGTCAGCGGCGAGGCGTCGAAGAGCGGCGTTGCGCCCGACGAGGCGGCCGCCATCGCGCACCAGATCGCCGCACTGCCAAAGCTGAAGCTGCGCGGACTGATGTCGATTCCGGAACCGGGCGGCGATCTCGAAGAACAGCGCGCGCCGCATCGCAAATTGCGCGAGCTGTTCGAGCGCTTGTGTAACGACGGGCTCGAGCTCGATACGTTGTCGATGGGCATGTCGGCCGATCTCGAAGCCGCCGTGCTCGAAGGCGCGACGATCGTGCGCGTCGGCACCGCGATCTTCGGCGCACGCGATTACTCGCACTGAGCTTTTCCACGGGCCTTGCGCGAACCTGGCTGCGCGAAGCCCTCACCGCATCTCATCTGAAGCTATCCGGACCATCATGAAAATTGCGTTTATCGGCGGCGGCAACATGGCCGCGGCGTTGATCGGCGGCCTCATCAAGCGGGGCGCCGCGCCCGCTGACCTATATGCGATCGATCCGAACGAAGACGCGCGCAAGCGCAACGAGCAGCAATTCGGCATCCGCACCGGCGCGGCCGCCGACGGCACGCTCGCCGACTACGACGCGGTCGTGCTCGCGGTGAAGCCGCAGATCCTGAAGAGCGTCGCCGAGACGCTGGCGGCGCATCTGCGCGCGTCGCAACTGATCGTCAGCATCGTCGCGGGCATTCGCATCGGCGACATGTCGCGCTGGCTGAATGGCCATAGCCGCATCGTGCGCGTGATGCCGAATACGCCGGCGCTGATCGGCATGGGCGTGACGGGTCTCGTCGCGAGCGGCAGCGTCGACGAAGCGGGCCGCGCGCTCGCGTCGCAGGTGCTCGGCGCGGTCGGCGAAACCGTCTGGTTCGACGACGAAGCGAAGATCGACGCGGTCACTGCGATCTCGGGCAGCGGGCCGGCCTACGTGTTCTATTTCATCGAAGCGCTGCAGGAAGCCGCGCGCCAACTCGGCATGGATGAAGCACAGGGCCGCGCGCTCGCGGTCGCGACGTTCACGGGCGCCGCGCAACTCGCGGCCAATTCCGACGAACCGCCGAGCGTGCTGCGCGAGCGCGTGACCTCGAAAGGCGGCACGACCGCGGCAGCGCTCGCCTCGTTCGACGCGAGCGGCATCAAGGACGCGATCGTGCGGGGCGCACTGGCCGCCGATGCACGGGCGCGCGAGATGGGCGACGAGTTCGGCAAGCAGTAACGCGAACCGGCGTCGAAAAGAATCAGCGGAAACTAACACGCCGTAGCGCGCCTGCCTTTTCTAATTAAGGGCACGCGCGCTACGGCGTGTAGAAACACCAGCGTTTTGAAGCCAGAAAAGCGCGGACGCGAATTAAAACGAGGTCACCGCGTAATGCGCGGCAATCCCCGCGAACAACGCGCCGCCGAGCCAGTTGTTGTGACGGAACGCGGCAAAGCACGGCATGCGCTCGCGATTGCGGATCAGCGTGTAGTGATAGATCGCGCAACCCACCGCGACCGCCCAGCCGAGCCAGTACAGCAGACCAAACCCGAGCGTCAGGCCGATGCCGACGTAAATCCCCAGCGTCACCGCGTAACAGAGCATGACCGCAGCCACGTCGAAGCGACCGAAAGTCAGCGCCGACGTGCGGATGCCGATCTTGATGTCGTCGTCGCGATCCACCATCGCGTATTCGGTGTCGTACGCAACGGCCCAGAAGATGTTCGCGACCAGCATCACCCATGCGAGCAGCGGCACGTGATCCAGCACCGCGGCGAACGCCATCGGAATGCCGAAGCCGAACGCGATGCCCAGATACGCCTGCGGAATCGCGAAGAAGCGCTTCATGAACGGATACGTGCCGGCGACGAACAGCGCGACCACCGACAACTCCTTGGTCAACGCATTGAGTGGCTGGATCAGCAGAAAAGCGATCAGCGACAGCACGGTGGCCAGCACGACCGCCTCCCACGCATTGATCTTGCCGGACGTGATCGGCCGGTTCTCGGTGCGCTTCACGTGGCGGTCGAAATCGCGGTCCGCGTAGTCGTTGATCGCGCAGCCGGCTGAGCGCATCAGCACCGTGCCGAGCGTGAAGATCACCAGCAATTGCCACGACGGATGACCGCCGGAAGCGATCCACAGTGCGTTGAGCGTCGGCCACAGCAGCAGCAGGCTGCCGATCGGCTTGTCCATGCGCACGAGGCGCAGATACAGGGGAAGTCGGGCGAACATGGGACGAATTCGGTGAAGTGCGAACACGGTGCGCCTATTTTACGGGAAGCGCACGGTGGCTCTGAATTCATCTGGTAGCGTATCGAAGTGCCTCGCGCTCGCGCCCCTGCATCACGCGGCGGCGGCGCAAAAAACAAAGCCTCCCGTGCAGGGAGGCTTGTGCGTTTCTGGCACGGCGCGGGTGTTGCCCGCACCTGCATTCGTACGTGACTTGGCCGGCTTAGCCGCGCCAAATCACGCGAGCAGCGAGCGCAGCATCCACGCGGTCTTTTCGTGCGTCTGCATGCGTTGCGTGAGCAGGTCGGCCGTCGGCTCGTCGTTGGCGGCTTCCGTCGCCGGGAAGATCGCGCGCGCGGTGCGCACCACCGCTTCCTGGCCTTCGACCAGTTGGCGGATCATGTCTTCCGCGGCCGGCACACCGTCCGCTTCGGGGATCGACGACAGCTTCGCGAAATCCTTGTAGGTGCCCGGCGCATGCACGCCCAATGCGCGGATGCGTTCGGCGATCGAGTCGACCGCGAGCGCCAGTTCGTTGTACTGCGTTTCGAACATCAGGTGCAGCGTGTTGAACATCGGACCCGTGACGTTCCAGTGGAAGTTGTGGGTCTTCAGGTACAGCGTGTAGGTGTCGGCGAGCAAACGCGACAACCCTTCGGCGATCTTCTTGCGATCCTTGTCGCTGATCCCGATGTTGACGTGCTGTACGGCTGCTGCGGCTTCTTTCTTGGCCATGATGACTCCTTCGAAGAGTGATACGAACCGGTCGGCAGATGACGGTCTGCGGAAACACGAATAAAACTGTTCGACAGTGTAGCGTGAAATGCCGCAAGCTTCGCTCAAGACGTGCTCCGGAGGCCTTACTGCGCCGCCATCCCGACGGTACAGCGCTTAGCCGCCCAGCGCGTGCTGCAACGCCTGCGCGGCGATTACCGCAAAGCCGCTCGCGACCATCGCAACGCCCATCGCCTTGCGCAGCATCAACACCTGCCGTTGCACCTGCATGCTCGGCATGGCGGTCGAACCGCCGATGCTTGCCATCATCATCTGAATCATGATCGTACTCCCGGTTCGTCTCGTGACGGCCGCAGCAACGCGCTGCGCCGTCGATTACTGTGCTACTGCCTTGCCATGCGCCGCGTACTGGACGCCTAGCGGTTTCTGCCTTCCTGCAACGCGGCGAGCGCCGCGATCACACCTTCCGCGTAAGCCGGATCGGCGCGGCGGAAATGCTCGATCTGACGCGCGATGATGTCCGGCGGCACACCGTCGATATGTCGCGCGATATTGCCGAACAGACGCTGACGCTGCGCGTCGTCGAACAGCGCGAACAGCATGCGCGGCTGCGTGTAGTAGTCGTCGTCCTCGCGATGCTCGTAACGCGCGACCGCGCCAGCCGCGAGCGGTGGCTCCGATGCGTTCGCGTCCTGCGCGAAGTCGCTGAAGCGATTCGGCTCGTAATTCACGTTGCCGCCGAGATTGCCGTCGGTGCGCATCGCGCCGTCGCGATGGAACGAATGCGGGTTTGGCACGCGCGGCGCATTCACCGGAATCTGATGATGATTGATGCCGAGCCGGTAACGCTGCGTATCGCCGTACGAGAACAGACGCCCCTGCAACAGACGGTCCGGCGAAAAGCCGATGCCCGGTACCACGTTGGCCGGCGTGAACGCCGCCTGCTCGACGTCCGCGAAATAGTTCGCCGCGTTGCAGTTCAGCTCGATCGTGCCGACGTCGATCAACGGATAGTCCTTCTGCGACCACACCTTCGTGATGTCGAACGGGTTGAAGCGGTAGTTCGCCGCATCCGCTTCGGGCATCACCTGAATCGCGAAGCGCCACTTCGGGAAGTTGCCCGCGTCGATGCTGTTCACCAGATCGCGCTGCGCGCTTTCGCGGTCATTGGCGACCACCTGCGCGGCTTCGGCGTCGGTGAAGTTCTCGATGCCCTGCTGCGACTTGAAGTGGAACTTGACCCAGAAACGCTCGTCGTTCGCGTTGATGAACGAGTACGTGTGCGAGCCGAAGCCGTGCATCTGCCGGTAGTTCTTTGGAATCCCTCGATCGCTCATCAGAATCGTCACCTGATGCAGCGACTCCGGATGACGCGACCAGAAATCCCACGCCGCGACGTTGTTACGCAGGTTAGTGTACGGATCACGCTTCTGCGTATGAATGAAGTCCGGAAACTTCAGCGGATCGCGGATGAAGAACACCGGTGTGTTGTTGCCGACCACGTCCCAGTTGCCTTCTTCGGTGTAGAACTTGATCGAGAAGCCGCGCACGTCGCGCTCGGCATCGGCCGCGCCACGCTCGCCGGCCACCGTCGAAAAGCGCATGAAAAGCGATGTTTCCTTGCCGACCTGCGCGAACACCTTCGCCTTCGTGTAGCGCGAGATGTCGTGCGTGACCGTCAGCGTGCCGAACGCACCCGAACCCTTCGCGTGAACGCGACGCTCGGGAATCACTTCGCGATCGAAGTGCGCGAGCTTTTCGAGCAGCCAGACATCCTGCAGTACCACCGGGCCGCGCGGGCCGGCGGTCATCGAGTTCTGGTTATCGGCGACGGGCGCGCCGGCGGCATTGGTGAGCTTACGTTCGGACATGAGCACTCCTGCGTGGTTTTGTTGGATCAGAGGAAATCGCGCGGCATCCGTGCGGGACGGACGCCGTCATGGCTAGGCGCGTCAGGCGGCCAGCACCCGGTCGACCAGCAACGACATCGCGACCGCGCGGATACTCGGCGCGGCGGCCGTCATGGTCGGTTGGGCGGGAAAAGCGTGGATGGGCTGTGAAACTGCTTGCATGATGTTTTCCTCCTGGCTTGTCTGACGCCCCGACTGGGGAGTCGGAGGCTGAGCCTTATCGAATCAGGGGATCGGGCGATCCATGGAGGAAACTATAGCAATAGCTATCGAGTATTCGTATTTGATTAATTTAATCTATTCGATAGGGCTCGCGCCCTTTTTGGCGGCAGGCCGCGCCGTGATCCGGCGCGGCTGCGGGATGACCGCGCGTTAGTTGACGGCAGCGGGCAGATCGAGTTTTTTGACGCCCGGCAGCTCGCACGCGGCGATTGCCTCGCAGATCGCATCGATCGCTGGCATGCGCGTGAAGCTCTTGCGCCACGCCAGCACGACGCGGCGATCGGGCACCGGCTCGTCGAACGCGACGTAGCTGAGCAGGCCCGCGTCGATACCGCCCGCATGCGGCTTGACCTCGTGCACCGACATGCGCGGCAGCACGGTAATGCCGACGCCGCTCGCGACCATATGACGAATCGTTTCGAGCGACGAACCTTCGAAGGTCTTCTGGATGCCGTCCGCATTCTGCGAAAAGCGCATCAGCTCGGGGCATACGCCGAGGACATGATCGCGGAAGCAGTGGCCGCTGCCGAGCAGCAGCATGGTTTCCTGCTTCAGATCGTCAGGGTCGATCTTCGAGCGGCTTTCCCACGCGTGACCGGACGGCAGCGCAACGACGAACGGCTCGTCGTACAGCGGGCGCAGCATCAGCCCGGTTTCGGGAAATGGCAGCGCCATGAT
Organism: Paraburkholderia sp. BR10923; assembly: GCF_040948765.1. NCBI lineage: Bacteria > Pseudomonadati > Pseudomonadota > Betaproteobacteria > Burkholderiales > Burkholderiaceae > Paraburkholderia > Paraburkholderia sp. BR10923. The sequence goes on from NZ_JBFPKO010000004.1 coordinate 295,762, forward strand.
CGCGACGTCGATTTCGCCCTGCTTGAGCAGTTCGATCAGCTTCAGCGTGTAATTTTCCTGCAGCATCAGCGGCATCTGCGGCACGCGCTGGATCATCTGCTTGACGAGGGTGGGCAGCAGGTACGGCCCGATCGTGTAGATCACGCCGAGGCGCAGCGGACCGACCAGCGGGTCCTTGCCCTGCTTGGCGATTTCCTTGATCGCGAGCGTCTGCTCAAGCACGCGTTGCGCCTGCGTGACGATCTGTTCGCCGATCGGCGTGACGCTGACCTCGCTCGTGCCGCGCTCGAAAATCTGCACGTTCAGCTCGTCTTCGAGCTTCTTGATGGCGACGGACAGCGTGGGCTGGCTGACGAAACACGCTTCGGCGGCCCGGCCGAAGTGCCGCTCGCGGGCCACCGCCACGATGTATTTCAATTCGGTGAGCGTCATTCGGGGATCAATCAGTGCGATAGATTCGATAGGTTCTAGTTATACACCTATAGGGTCGGTTCGCCAACCTTTTAGCCGTTCCGTTCGTGGCGGTGGCCTCGCGCTCAGGCTTTCAGATATTGCTCGCGCGCGCCGAGCCAGCGCGCCAGATGCTGGATGACTACGTCCGGATACTGGTCCAGCAGTGTGGCGGCGGCTTCGCGCGCGGGCTCGATCAGGTGCTGATCGTTTTGCAGGTCGGCGAAACGCAGCATCGCCGCGCCCGACTGCCGCGCGCCGAGGAACTCGCCGGGTCCGCGGATTTCGAGGTCGCGGCGGGCGATCTCGAAGCCGTCGGTGGTTTCGCGCATCGTTTGCAGGCGCGCGCGGGCGGTCATCGACAGCGGTCCGGTGTACAGCAGCACGCAGACCGACGCGGCGCTGCCGCGCCCCACCCGTCCGCGCAGCTGATGCAGTTGCGCGAGACCGAAGCGCTCCGCGTGCTCGATCACCATCAACGACGCGTTCGGCACGTCGACGCCCACCTCGATCACCGTGGTCGCGACCAGCAGCTGGATCTCGTTGCGCGAGAACGCGTCCATCACCGTGGCCTTTTCGGCGGGCGCGAGGCGCCCGTGCACGAGGCCGACCCTCAGCTCGGGCAGCGCGGCCACGAGCGTCTCGTAGGTCTCGACCGCGGTTTGCAGCTGCAGCGTCTCGCTTTCCTCGATCAGCGGACACACCCAGTACACCTGACGCCCCGTCAGCGCCGCCTCGCGCACGCGGCCGATCACCTCTTCGCGGCGCGCGTCGGACACGAGCTTCGTGAGGATCGGGGTGCGGCCCGGCGGCAGTTCGTCGATCGTGGAGACGTCGAGGTCCGCGTAGTAGGTCATCGCGAGCGTGCGCGGAATCGGCGTCGCGGACATCATCAATTGATGCGGCTGGAAGTCGGACGCGCCGTCGGCGGCGCCCCGCGCCTTCGCGCGCAGCGCGAGCCGTTGCGCGACTCCGAAGCGATGCTGTTCGTCGACGATCACGAGCCCGAGGCGCGCGAAGTCGACCGCGTCCTGGATGATCGCGTGCGTGCCGATCACCAGCTGCGCGGTGCCGAGCGCGGCCGCTTCGATCGCGGCGCGCTTCTCCTTCGTCTTCAGACTGCCCGCGAGCCACGCGACATTCACGCCGAGCGGCTCGAGCCAGCCGCGCAACTTGCGCGCGTGCTGCTCGGCGAGGATTTCGGTCGGCGCCATCAGCGCGGCCTGGTAGCCGGCGTCGATCGCCTGCGCGGCGGCGAGCGCCGCGACGATCGTCTTGCCACTGCCGACGTCGCCCTGCAACAGGCGCTGCATCGGATGCGGCTGCGTCAGATCGAGCGCGATCTCGCCGCCGACGCGCTGCTGCGCGGCCGTCAGCGAAAACGGCAGCGCCTTCAACAGACGCGCGACCAGCGCGGATTCGTCGCCGAGCTTGCGGCGCGGCATCGCCGGCGCGGCGCGGTTGCGCCGCTCGTCGTGCGCGCGCTTGAGCGACATCTGCTGCGCGAGCAGCTCCTCGAACTTGATGCGCACCCACGCTGGATGCGTGCCGTCGATCAGCGCCGTTTCGTCCGACTGCGCGTCCGGGTGATGCAGCGTGCGCACCGCGTCCATCAGCGCCGGCACGCCGAGCGGGTCGAGAAACGCGCGTGCGACCGGCGCGGGCAGCAGCTCCGGCAGCGACGTGCGCGCGAGCGCGTTGTCGATCGCCTTGCGCAGATACGCCTGGGACACGCCCGCGGTGCTCGGATAGACCGGCGTCAGCGCCTGCGGCAGCGGCGTGTCTTCATCGACGACGCGCACGGTCGGATGCACCATCTCCATGCCGAAGAAGCCGCCGCGCACGTCGCCACGCACGCGCAGGCGCGCGCCGAGCGCCATCTGCTTGACCTGCGAGCCGTAGAAATTCAGAAAGCGGAGCACCAGTTCGTCGCCGTCGGCGTCGCGCAGCTTCACGAGCAGCTGCCGGCGCGGGCGATAGGCGATCTCGTTGTCGAATACGACGCCTTCGGTTTGCGCGATGCCGCCGGGCAGCAGGTGACCGATCGGCGTCAGCGAGGTTTCGTCTTCGTAGCGCATCGGCAAATGCAGCACGAGGTCGATGTCGCGTGTGAGGCCGAGTTTGGCGAGCTTGTCGGCGGTTTTGACGGGGGCTTTGGCTGCAGGTTTGGCGGCCGCTTTCCCCGTGGCTCTGGTTTTGGCGGCGGGCTTGTCGCCGCTGGCCGGGTCGCTGTCGCGCCCGGCATCATGGCCTGCGGCGATCATGCCGCCTTGCGCGCGACCTTCTGCCGCCTCCCGTTCCCCCGCCTCCGCTCGCGCACCGCGGCGCCGCGGCTCGGCGCCCGCTTCGAGGGTGGCAACGGACGATCGGCGGTCGGACAAAGGCATGGGCTGCTTCGCAAGTACAATATCGGCTGCTGTCGAAAAAAACGTGCCGCTCTGCGCGCATCCAGCGTGGGCAAGATGCGGCTCAACGCGCACGCGGGCCGCTTCGGCGTCCCGCCATCATAGCCGCCCGGCTCCGGCTTCGGCTCAATTCAGTCCCAAATCAGTACCAATCCGCTTCCAGTCGTTCGCATGTTTACGCTTTCCGATTTCGATTTCGATCTGCCGCCCGAGCTGATCGCGCAAGTCGCGCTGCCCGAGCGCAGCGCAAGCCGTCTGCTCGACGTGGACGCCGCGGGCGCCGCCGACGGCGCCGCGCGCCTGATCGACCGCCGCTTCACCGAATTGCCCGAGTGCCTCGCGCCGGGCGATCTGCTGGTCTTCAACGATACCAAAGTGCTGAAGGCGCGCTTCTTCGGCCAGAAGGCGAGCGGCGGCAAGATTGAAGTGCTGGTCGAGCGCCTGACCGGCGAGCGCAGCGCGCTTGCGCAGATCCGCGCGAGCAAGAGCCCGCAGGCGGGCACGACGATCCGTCTCGCCGATGCGTTCGACGTCACAGTCGGCGAGCGCGTCGATCAGTTCTACACGCTGCATTTCCCCGACGACTGCCTGACGCTGATCGAGCAATACGGCCGTCTGCCGCTGCCGCCGTACATCGAGCACGATCCCGACGCGACCGACGAAACCCGCTATCAGACCGTATTCGCGCAGAACCCGGGCGCGGTCGCCGCGCCGACCGCCGGCCTGCACTTCGACGACGCGCTGCTCGCGAGGCTCGACGCCTTCGGCATCGAACGCGCGACGCTGACGCTGCACGTCGGCGCGGGCACATTCCAGCCGGTGCGGGTCGAAAACATCGCCGAGCACAAGATGCACAGCGAGTGGTATCACCTGCCGCAAGAGCTGGCGGACAGGATCGCTGCGACCAAAGCGCGCGGCAACCGCGTGATCGCGGTCGGCACCACGTCGATGCGCGCGCTCGAAGCCGCCGCGCGCGACGCCGAAGCGGCCGGCCATCCGCTCACCGCGGCGAGCGCGGAGACCGACATCTTCATCACGCCGGGCTACCGCTTCCGCGTGGTCGACCGGCTGGTCACGAACTTCCATTTGCCGAAGTCGACGCTGCTGATGCTGGTGTCGGCGTTCGCGGGCGTCGAGACGATTCGCGCCGCGTATCGTCATGCGATCGACGAGCGTTATCGCTTTTTCAGCTACGGTGACGCGATGCTGCTGACGCGGCGCGATGCCTGAGCCGGTTCGAGCACTGCTTCAGCGTATTGGCAGTTTTCCTAGCCGCCGCGATCCTTCGTGGCGGTTTTCATTGTTTGCGCCGGACTGTCTTCCGGTAGCACAGGAGTGATCCCCATGACCCTTGGTCATCCCTCGCAGCATCCTGCCCACGAGCGTCCGGAGAATGGCCTCAAATTCGAACTGCTCGGCACCGACGGCCTCGCGCGCCGCGGCCGCGTCACGCTCAACCACGGCGTGGTCGAGACGCCGATCTTCATGCCGGTCGGCACCTACGGCACGGTGAAGGCAGTCCAGCCGCGCGAGCTCGACGAAATGCACGCGCAGATCATCCTCGGCAATACGTTTCATCTGTGGCTGCGCCCCGGCCTCGAAACGATCGAGGCGCACGGCGGCCTGCACGGCTTCATGGGCTGGAAGAAGCCGATCCTGACCGACTCGGGCGGCTTCCAGGTGTTCTCGCTCGGCGATCTGCGCAAGATCACCGAGGACGGCGTCACGTTCGCGTCGCCGATCAACGGCGACCGGCTGTTCCTGTCGCCGGAAGTGTCGATGCAAATCCAGAAGGTGCTGAACTCGGACATCGTGATGCAGTTCGACGAATGCACGCCGTACGCGACCAACAACATCCCGACCTCGCACAAGGAAGCCGCTGAATCGATGCGTATGTCGATGCGCTGGGCCCAGCGCTCGATCGACGAATTCCAGCGCCTCGGCAATCCGAATGCGCTGTTCGGCATCGTGCAGGGCGGCATGTTCGAGGACTTGCGCGACGAGTCGCTCGCCGGTCTCGCCGAGAAGAACTTCCACGGCCTCGCGATCGGCGGTCTGTCGGTCGGCGAGCCGAAGGAAGACATGATGAGGGTCCTGAACCATATCGGCCCGAAGCTGCCGGCCAACAAGCCGCACTACCTGATGGGCGTCGGCACGCCGGAAGACCTGGTGGCCGGCGTCGCGGCCGGCGTCGATATGTTCGACTGCGTGATGCCGACGCGCAACGCGCGCAACGGCTGGCTGTTCACGCGCTTCGGCGACATCAAGATCCGCAATGCGACGCACAGGAACTCGCTGCGCCCGCTCGACGAGCAATGCGGCTGCTACACCTGCCGCAACTTCACGCGGGGCTATCTGCACCACCTGCATCGCGTCGGCGAAATCCTCGGCGCGCAGCTGAACACGATCCACAACCTGCACTACTACCTCGAACTGATGCAGGAAATGCGCGATGCGATCGAGGCGAGGCTGTTCGACGCGTTCCGCAAGCGCTTCCACGAAGACCGGGCGCGCGGCGTCGAACCGTCGTCCTGACGGCCCGGTAGGCGAATGCCACTGAAGACTGCCTATGCCGCACGCGGACAACCTACAATTTGCTTTCGCTGACCGCTGAATTTGCCCCGCGTCGGACCTTTAAACGGTTGATCGCAAAGCCGATTCGCCGTGCCGGCGTGCGTATGGCCGGTGGTAGAATAATCGGCTGATTTTTTGTTCGTTTGTTTGACCAATAACGGAGAGACCAACGTGTCGTTCATTTCCAATGCCTTCGCCCAAGGCGCTGCAGCAGGTGGTGTCGAATCGAACCTGATGAGCTTCCTGCCGCTGATCCTGATGTTCGGCGTGCTGTACTTCATCATGATTCGCCCGCAAATGAAGCGTCAGAAGGAACATCGCAACATGCTCGCAGCGATGGCCAAGGGCGATGAAGTCGTGACGAACGGCGGCATCGTCGGCAAGGTGACGAAGGTGGGCGAAGCCTACGTCGGCATCGAAATCTCGGAAGGCACGGAAATCACCGTGCAGAAGGCGTCGGTCACGACAATTCTCCCGAAGGGCACGATCAAGTCGCTGTAAGGCCTGCACTCCTCGCGTCCGGCGCGGCCTCGCCGGCGGTTCAGGCACTTCGCTGAACGGCCCGCGCTCATCGCCGGACGCATCGCATCCAAGCCAACCTTCCCGTTGGACCACTCATGAATCGCTACCCCCTCTGGAAATACGCCGTGATGCTGGTGGCTCTGGTCATCGGCCTCGTGTACACGCTGCCCAATCTGTACGGCGAAGCGCCGGCGGTGCAGGTGTCGAGCGGCAAGGCCACGGTCAGGCTCGACGCCACCACGCTGGCGTCGGTCGAAGCCGCGCTCGCGGGCAATCAGATCAAGCCGACCGCGGTCACGTTCGACAACTCGCAGACCAACGCGAACATCCGCGTGCGCCTGACGGACACGGACACGCAGTTGCGCGTCAAAGACCTGCTGCAGAAGTCGCTCAATAGCGATCCGAACGATCCGCAATACATCGTCGCACTGAACCTGCAAAGCGCATCGCCGACCTGGATGACCGCCCTGCGCGCACTGCCGATGTATCTCGGTCTGGACCTGCGCGGCGGCGTGCACTTCCTGCTGCAGGTCGACATGGCCGGCGCACTGAACAAGAAGCTCGATTCGGACGCCTCGGACGTGCGCACGCTGCTGCGCGACAACAACGTCCGCGACGGCGGCGTGAATCGCGTGAACCAGTCGGTGGTTGTGAATCTGGCCGATCAGGCCACGGCGGACGCGGCACTCAAGCTGCTCGGCCGCGGCGTCAGCGAACTCCAGTGGACCTCGCAGCCGAACGCCGGCGCGGACGGCGGCGTGCAGCTGGTCGGTACCTTCACGCCGGCCGTGCAGCGCGCGGTGCAGGACGCTGCGCTCAAGCAGAACATCACGACGCTGCATAACCGCGTGAACGAACTCGGCGTGGCCGAGCCGGTGATCCAGCAGCAGGGCGCGGACCGTATCGTCGTCGAGCTGCCGGGCGTGCAGGACACCGCGAAGGCGAAGGACATCATCGGCCGCACGGCGACGCTCGAAGCGCGCCTCGCCGACCCGGTCAACACGCATCCGAACCCGAACGACCCGGTGCCGCCGGGCGATGAGCTGTTCACGCAAGGCAACCAGGCACCGGTGCTGCTGCGCAAGCAGGTGATCTTCACCGGCGACCGCATCATCGACGCATCGGCGGGCTTCGACGAGCATCAGCGCCCGTCGGTCAACATCCGTCTCGACTCGGCCGGCGGCCGCGCGGTGCGCGCGGTGTCGCGCGACAACATCGGCAAGCCGATGGCGATGGTGCTGTTCGAGCGCGGCAAGGGCGAAGTGCTGACGGTCGCGACCATCCAGTCGGAACTGGGCGACCGCTTCCAGATCACCGGCCAGCCGACCCCGCAAGCGGCCGCCGACCTCGCGCTGTTGCTGCGCGCCGGTTCGCTCGCCGCGCCGATGGAAATCATCGAGGAACGCACGATCGGCCCGAGCCTCGGCGCCGACAACATCAAGAAGGGCTTCCACTCGGTCGTGTGGGGCTTCGCGGCGATCGCCGTGTTCATGATCGCGTACTACATGCTGTTCGGCGTGATCTCGATGATCGGCCTGTCCGTGAACCTGCTGTTGCTGGTGGCGGTGCTGTCGATGCTGCAGGCCACCCTCACCCTGCCGGGTATCGCCGCTATCGCGCTCGCGCTCGGTATGGCGATCGACGCGAACGTGCTGATCAACGAGCGCGTGCGTGAAGAACTGCGCCACGGCGCGCCGCCGCAACTGGCCATCCAGAACGGCTACGCGCACGCATGGGCGACGATTCTCGACTCGAACGTCACCACGCTGATCGCCGGCCTCGCGCTGCTCGCGTTCGGCTCGGGTCCGGTGCGCGGTTTCGCGATCGTCCACTGTATCGGCATTCTGACGTCGATGTTCTCGGCGGTGTTCTTCTCGCGCGGTCTCGTCAACTTCTGGTACGGCGGCAAGAAGAAGCTGAAGTCGCTGTCGATCGGCCAGGTGTGGCGTCCGCAAGCGGCAGTCGCCGGCTCGGCTGCTTACGCCGGTTCCCTCGGCAGCAGCGACGCCGCGACCGACACCGCGCAGGCCATCGCCACGGCGAAGGCGAGCGCGAAGGCAAGCTCGAAGGCACCGGCCGCAGCCGGCGCGCAGGGTCGCACGAAGCCGACCGTGCGCCGCCGCAATGCGCCGGGCACGCCGACGTCGAATGGCTCGACGCCGCAGAAACCGGGTTCATCCCGCTGAGTCCCGGAGAACAAGACCATGGAATTTTTCCGTTTCCGCAAAGACATCCCGTTCATGCAGCGCGCGTTGATCTTCAACGCGATCTCGCTGATCACTTTCCTCGCCGCGGTGTTCTTCCTCGTGCATCGCGGGCTGCATCTGTCGGTGGAATTCACCGGCGGTACGGTGATCGAGGTTCAGTATCCGGGCGCGGTGCCGCTCGACCCGGTGCGTGCCACGCTCGGCAAGCTCGGCTATGCCGACGCGCAGGTGCAGAACTTCGGCACCGCGCGCGACGTGCTGATCCGTCTGCCGCTGAAGCCGGGCCTCACGTCCGCACAGCAGAGCGAGCAGGTGATGAGCGCGCTGAAGGCCGATACGCCCGAGGTGCAGTTGCAGCGCGTCGAGTTCGTCGGTCCGCAGGTCGGCAAGGAACTCGCTACCGACGGTCTGCTCGCGCTCGCGTGCGTGGTGGTCGGTATCGTCATCTATCTATCGTTCCGCTTCGAATGGAAGTACGCGGTCGCCGGCGTGATCGCGAACTTGCACGACGTCGTGATCATTCTCGGCTTCTTCGCGTTCTTCCAGTGGGAGTTCTCGCTGTCGGTGCTGGCCGCGGTGCTCGCGGTGCTCGGCTATTCGGTCAACGAGTCGGTGGTTATCTTCGACCGGATTCGCGAAACCTTCCGCCGCGAACGCAAGATGAGCGTGATCGAAGTGATCAACCACGCAATCACCAGCACGATGTCGCGTACCATCATCACGCACGGCTGCACGCAGATGATGGTGCTGTCGATGTTCCTGTTCGGCGGGCCGACGCTGCACTTCTTCGCGCTCGCGCTGACGGTCGGTATTCTGTTCGGTATCTACTCGTCGGTATTCGTCGCCGCGGCGCTCGCGATGTGGTTCGGCGTCAAGCGCGAGGACCTGATCAAGGAAAAGAAAGAAAGCCACAATCCGGACGATCCGAACGCTGGCGCGCAGGTTTGATGCACACGTAGTCGCTGAGGATTGCGCGAATAAAAAAGGCCGGTTCTGTCGAATCGGCCTTTTGCGCTTACGCCGTGCGCGGTCGCTACCGCCTCGAACTTAGCGAAACCCCAGCTTGCGCCGCGCGCCAATCAGCGCCGCGATGCTCAGCAGCGCGGCAAACATCATGTAGTAGCTCGGCGCCGCCTTCGAGCCGGTCACGCTGATCAGCCACGCGATGATGAACGGCCCGAAGCCGCCGAAAATCGTCACCGCGATGTTATACGCGAGCGACATGCCGGTCGTGCGCGTCTGCACCGGGAAGATCTCCGACAATAGGCCCGGCGTCGCGCCGAAGTAGCCGCTGACGAGAAAGCCGAACACGATCTGCCACACGATCAGCGTGCCGAAACTCGGATGCGCGATCAGGAACGCGAACGCCGGATAGACGAGCACGAACAGCAGCACGGCCGCGCCGAGCATGATGCGCGTGCGTCCATGCAGATCCGACCAATGCCCGGCCACCGGCGAGAACACCATCTGGATCAGACCCGTCACTGCGATCGCCGCGAACGCGACCGACGGCGCGAGCCCCAGTTGCCGCACGCCATAAGTCGGCATGAACAGCATCAGATAGGAGGACACCGTCCCGAGGATCACCACGCCCATCGCGATCACGAGCCGCAGCTTCTGCGTCGCGAACGTGTCGCGCAGCGGCGTCTGTGTCGTTTCGGCGGCGAGGAATTCGGGCGTCTCGTCGAGCCTGGTGCGGATGTAGAACGCGACCGGCCCGATCAGCAGACCGAAGAAGAACGGCACGCGCCAGCCCCACGACGTCATCTGCTCCGGCGACAACCCGCCCGTCAGCAACGCGCCGAAGCCGGCCGCAAGCAGCGTCGTCAGGCCCTGGCTCGCCATCTGCCAGCTCGCGTAGAAGCCGCGCCGCCCCGGCACGTGCTCGGCGAGAAACGCGGTTGCGCTGCCGAACTCGCCGCCGGCCGAGAAACCTTGCATCAGCCGCGCGAGCACGAGGATCAGCGGCGCGGCGAGACCGATGCTCTGATAGGTCGGCAGAATCGCGATGATCAGCGTGCCGCTCATCATCAGCAGGATGGAAAGCGTGAGCGCCGCCTTGCGCCCGGCGCGGTCCGAGTACGCGCCGATCACGATCGCGCCAAGCGGTCGCATGAAGAACGACACGCCGAAGGTGCCGAGCGTCAGTAGCAGCGACACGGTGTCGTTGCCGGCCGGAAAAAACAGCTTGGAGATGGTCACGGCGAAAAAGCCGTAGACCACGAGGTCGAACCATTCGAGCGCGTTGCCGATCGAGGCGGCCGCCACCGCGCGCCACGAATTCTGCCGGCTTCCCGCGACGCTTGCTGCTGTCGTTGCATTCATCCAGATCTCCTGTGCTTCGCGAAATATTTATTCGAAGCAACGCGTGACGTCCGCGTTGGCCATCCCGGCAACGCGCACCACCGGCATGACTGCGTGCGCTCTATTTAACTGAAAAAATAAAGGTGAAGCGAGCGACAAATGCACGATGCGGGTGGATGCAGTCCGATACGCGCCACGCAGGGCCGCGCCGTTCGCTACGGGCGATAAAAAACCGCTTCGTCGGAGAACGACCGAAGCGGTTTTCGTGTTGCGGTGCAGCGCGAAGATGCCGTCGCGCTTACTGCTGCTTGATGCCTTCCGACTGGATATGCAGGCGCGTCTGCATGCTGAAGCCGTACTTCGCGCCGAAGTCCATGCCGTAATCGGCGCGATTGAATTCGGTGCTCGCCTCGACGCCGCACACTTCGCGCTTGAGCACCGGATGCTGCATGCACTTGAACGAATCGACCTTCAGATTCACCGGCTTCGTGATGCCGCGAATCGTCAGATTGCCGATCACCTCGACCGGCTTATCGCCGTCGAACTTGATCTCGGTGCCCTTGTAGGTCACGGTCGGATACTTGGCGACGTCGAAGAACTCGTCGGATTTCAGGTGCTCGTCGAGTTTCGGGTTGCCGGTCTGCACCGAAGCGGGATCGACGCTCACGTCGAGAGTGCCGGTCCTGGCCGCGCGATCGAGCGTCACCGAGCCCGTGGTCTTCGTGAATTTGCCGCGCCAGATCGACAGACCGCCGAAGTGGTCGGCCTCGAAGCTCGGAAACGTATGCATCGGATCAAGCATATAGGTATCGGCGGCGAAGGCGCCGAGCGACAGCGACGAAGCCAGCGCGCCAACAGCGATCAACATGGACGTTTTCAATTCGTGCTCCTGTTTTGCGTTGAAAATCGCGGTGCAACCTGCGGTGGGAAAACGGCCGCGCCCCACTGGCGCGGCGCACATCGCGAACGCCGCGCGCGTTACTTGTGCGCGGCGACGATATGAAACTTGATTACGACCTCGTCGGCGACGACCGACGTGTCCTTCCATTCGCCGGTGCCGACGTCGAACTGCGAGCGCTTGATCGGCAGCGCGCCGTCGAAGGTCTGCGTCGCGCCCTGCTGGCTCACCGTGACCGGCATCATGACCGTCTGCGACTTGCCCTTGATGGTCAGCTTGCCGGTCACCTTGAACTGATTGCCGCCAGCCGGCGCGATCTCGCTCGAGACGAACGTCGCGCGCGGAAAAGTCTTCGCGTCGAACCATTCCTTGCCCCGCACCTGCTCGTTGTAGCTCTCGTCGCCGAGATCGAAGCTGGCGACGTCGATGTCGATCTGCGCGCTGCCGGCCGTCGGCTTCGCCGGATCGAAGCTGACCTGCGCGGTGAACTTGTTGAACTTGCCTTCGACCGGCACGTTCATCTGCTTCGAGGTGGCCGTCACCGAGCTCTTCGCGACGTCGACCTGCGCGAGCGCCGCGCCCGCGGCGCTCAGCGACGCCGCCGCGAATGCGGCGAGCATGTAGCGATAAAACGAAACCTTCATGGTTGTCCTTATTTGAGGAAGGGGATCATGCGCGACAGCAGGCCGTCGCGATCGAGCCATTGATGCTTGAGCGCCGCCGCGACGTGCAGCGCGACCAGCACGAGCAACGTGTAGTTCAATGCGATATGGAGGTTCTTCAGCAGTTCCTTCAGGTGCGGATCGGGCGCGATGATTCGCGGCAGCGTGATCAGCCCGAGGTAGACGACCGGCACGTTCGCCGCCGAGCTGTACAGATAGCCGGACACCGGAATCACGATCATCAGCGCGTACAGCAGCAGATGCGTCAGATGCGCGGCAGCGCGCTGCCAGGCCGGCATGCGGCGCGGCATCGGCGGTCCGGCATGGGTCGCGCGCCACAGGATGCGCACGATCGCGAGCGCGAACACGGTCACGCCGATCCATTTGTGCCACGAGAAATAGCGCAGCTTGGTGGGCGTGAAGCCCGGGATGTCGGTCATCACCCAGCCGAGCGCAAAGCCGCAGACGATCAGCAATGCGATCAGCCAGTGAAACGCGATGGCGGTCCGCGTGTACGACTCCCGGGTACCGAACGATGGATTGAGTGTCATGACAGATCAACGCAGGCTGTTAGAAGTTAACGGCGCGCCGCGGCCGGCTATTCCGCGATCCCTGCCGTGCACCGGCACGGCGCGCGCCGCCGATGCGGCCGGCATCATCGCCAGAAAAGGCCGCTGGGGATGCCACGGGCGCCATGCTACCCCAAGCGCGCAAAGCTGGCTGCAGCGCATCGGCGGAACGGGCCCGAATTTTGCAGCGCAGCACGCCGGAGCGCGCCGCGCGCGCTTCGCGTCGGTCGCGAGGCCGCGTTTGGTACTATTGCTGCTCACTGCCGCCCCTTCCCTCGTAAAGAGCAGGCCTTGCACGCCGCCACTACGTCGTTAGCCCATCTGCCGCATGGAACATGAGAACCTGATCGCGTGCCACGAATGCGATACGCTGTTCCGCAAGCCACGGCTTGTCGGGCGCGTCGCCGCGCGTTGTCCGCGCTGCCGCGCGACGCTCTTTCGCGGCGTATCGCGCAAGCTCGACGCGATCTGCGCACTGACGCTCGCCGCGCTGATCACGTTCGTGATCGCGCAGGGCTTTCCGATCGTCGAACTCGAAACCAACGGCATCACGTCTCAGACTACGCTGTTCGGCGCGCTCGTCGCGCTGTGGGGCGAGGACATGGAGATCGTCGCCGTGATGGTGTTCTGCTCGACGATCCTCTTTCCGCTCACCGAACTCGTCGCGCTGCTGTACGTGCTGGTGCCGCTGCGCTCCGGCTACGTGCCCCCGCATTTCAATCGCGTGCTGCGCGCGATCCAGTTCGTGCGGCCGTGGGGAATGATCGAAGTGTTCATGCTCGGCGTGCTGATCACGATCGTGAAGATGGTCAGTCTCGCGCGCGTGATCCCCGAGGCGGCGCTGTTCGCGTTCGGCGCGCTGACGCTGATGTTCGCGGTCGTCGTCACGTTCGATCCGCGTGTGCTGTGGGATGTCGCCGACGAGATCGACGCGGGCGGCGATCGGCCGTTGCCGCGCACGCCGGCCGACAGCGCGGCACTCGCGCTCGGCTCGCTCGCCGGTCCGCCGGCGCCGTCCACGCGCGTCGCCGGCTCGACGGGTGGCAGCGCTGACGGTGCCGCCGGCAGCGCTCCGCCCGGCTTGCCGCCCGCGCCCCGCGAAGGATGAGCCCCCGATGAAATACGTCACCGCGAAACGCGCGGGCCTCGTGTCCTGTCACGCGTGCGGGCGCGTCGAACCGCGCATCCGCTCGATCACGCCGCAGCACTGCAGCCGCTGTGGCGCGCATCTGCACTCGCGCAACCCCGACAGTCTGATGCGCACGTGGGCGCTGCTGATCGCCGCAGCGCTGCTGTATATTCCGGCGAATCTGCTGCCGGTGATGCACACGTCATCGCTGCTCGGCTCCGAGGACGACACCATCATGAGCGGCGTCGTCTATTTCTGGACCTCGGGCGACTGGCCGCTCGCGGTGATCGTGTTCATCGCCAGCATCATGGTGCCGATGCTGAAGCTCTCGGTGCTCGTGCTGCTGACCATCACCGCGCAGCGCCGCTCGCGCTGGCGTCCGCAACAGCGCACGACGCTGTACCGGATGGTCGAGCGCATCGGCCGCTGGTCGATGCTCGACGTGTTCGTCGTCACGCTGACCGTGGCGCTCGTGCGTTTCAAATCGCTGGCCGTGATCACGGCCGAGCCCGGCGCGATTGCGTTCGGCTCGGTCGTGATCCTGACGATGCTCGCCTCCATGCAATTCGATCCACGCCTTATCTGGGACCCCGTGGAAAGCAGTACCCCAACACCTCAGGATCTCGACCATGACTAGCCCGCAAGGACCGACGCCCGCTCCAGGTGACGCGCCGCGCAACGATTCGAACGGACCAACACTGCCGCCCCAACTGCCCGACCCCGACATCGAACCACGCAGCCGCTGGCTGCCATCGCTCGTCTGGGTGATTCCGCTGATCGCCGCGCTGATCGGCATTGCGCTCGTGATCAGGTCGGTGACCGAGCGCGGGCCCGTGATCACGATTAGCTTCATCAGCGCGGAAGGGCTCGAGCCGGGCAAGACCCAGGTCAAGTACAAGGACGTCGCGATCGGTTCAGTGAAGACCATCACGCTGGCACCGGATCTGTCGCACGTGCTCGTGCAGGTGCAGCTCACCAAGGAAGGCGGCAAGTTCGCGGTCAAGGACTCGCGTTTCTGGGTGGTGCGTCCGCGCGTCGGCGCGAGCGGCGTATCGGGCCTGACCACGCTGCTGTCGGGCGCATATATCGGCGCCGACGCGGGCCGCTCGAGCGACAGCGAGAGCGACTTCGTCGGCCTCGAAACGCCGCCGCCCATCACCGGCGACCAGAAAGGCCGTCAGTACACGCTGCACGGCGAGTCGCTCGGGTCTATCGACATCGGCTCGCCGATCTTCTACCGGCGCGTTCAGGTCGGCCAGGTGGTCGGCTTCTCGCTCGACAAGAGCGGCACCGGCGTGACGATGCAGGTGTTCGTGTCGGCGCCGTTCGACCAGTACGTCGGCACCAACACGCGCTGGTGGCATGCCAGCGGCGTCGATCTGCGGCTCGATTCGAGCGGCTTCAAGCTGAACACGCAGTCGCTCGCGACGGTGATCGTCGGCGGTCTGTCGTTCCAGTCACCGACCGGCCAGAACATGGGCCCGCAGGCGCCGAACAACCAGACGTTCCGCCTCGCTTCGGACGAAGCGGACGCGATGCGGGAACCGGACGGCGTCCCGTTGCGTGTCGTGATGAACTTCAACCAGTCGCTGCGCGGGCTGTCGATCGGCGCGCCGGTCGACTTCCGCGGCATCGTGCTCGGCCAGGTGACCAATATCGGCATCGACTACGATCCGAAGACGCAGAGCTTCACGATGCCGGTCACGATGAACCTGTACCCGGACCGACTCGGCAAGCGCTTCCGCGAGAGCGCGCCGCAGCCGGGCACGCTCGCCGGCGAGAACATGCTGCAGGAGCTCGTCAAGCACGGCCTGCGCGGCCAGTTGCGCACCGGCAACCTGATCACGAGCCAGCTATATGTGGCGCTCGATATCTTCCCGAAAGCGGCGCCGGCCAAGGTCGACGTGACGAAGGACCCGCTCGAGCTGCCGACCATTCCGAACACGCTCGACGAATTGCAGCTGCAGGTCGCCGACATCGCGAAGAAACTCGACAAGGTGCCGTTCGACCAGATCGGCGCGAACCTGAACACCGCGCTGAAGAACGCCGATCAGCTGTTCTCGCGTCTCGACAAGGAAGTCGTGCCGCAGGCGCGCGACACGCTGAGCGCCGCGAAGCAGACCTTCAATTCGGCCCAGGCAACTTTGCAGCAGGATTCGCCGATGCAGTCCGACGTTCATCAGGCGTTGCAGGAACTGACGCGCACCTTGCAGTCGCTGAATGCGCTGTCGGATTACCTCGAGCGTCATCCCGAATCGTTGTTGCGCGGTAAATCAGGAGACAAACCATGACGTTTGCCCGGCTCCCCCGTCCGCGGCGCGCGCTCGTGCGCGGTGCCGTACGCGGCGTCGTGTATGGCGCCGCACTGGCCGCGGCGCTCGCGATCGCGGCGTGCTCGTCGCCGTCGAGCCGTTTCTATACGCTGGGCGGCGCGGATAGCGCGGGCGCCGCCGCGCGCACGGGCGCCGCGCCCGCGTGGCTGGTCGAAGTCGCGCCGGTCAACGTGCCACCGCAGGTGGCGAGAAACCAGCTGGTCGTGCAGACCGGGCCGACTCAGGTGCAGCTGCTCGAACAGGAACGCTGGGCCTCGCTGCCCGGCGATGAGATCCGCCGCGCGCTGTCGACGAATCTGACGCAGCAGCTCGGCACCATCGACACGTTCGGCACCGCTCACCCCGACGACGCGGCCGTCTACCGGATCGCGATGAACGTGCAGCGCTTCGAGTCGTGGCCCGGCTCGCATGCGTTGATCGATGCGGTGTGGAGCGTGCGGGCCGTGCGCAGCAATGCGGTGATGACGTGTCGCAGCGTGGTCAGCGAGACGGTCGGAGGCGGGTACGACGCGCTCGTCGACGGACATCGGCGCGCGCTCGCGCAAGTGTCGACGCAGATCGCGACGGGCGTACGCGCGATGGCGGCAGCGGCCGCCACTACCACGAGCACGACGGGCCGGACTTCGTCTTCGTCCAGGCCGGCCGCGACGCCGGTCGTGCCGCCCTGCCCGTCGGCGGGAACGGCCGCGGAAGCCGGCGCCTGACAGGCCCGGCGGCGCAACCAGCTCAACGGCGTGCGCATGCCTGCGGGCGTCGCCGGCCCAGGCGGTACGCGAGGCGAGATCACGCAACGACAAGCGACGCAAACGACGGCCCGGCGCGCCAATCGCGCCGGCCCGCCGAGCCCGACCGCGTACAATAGCGCCTTATCCAACGCCTTGCGGCAACCTCAATGTCCTTCGATTTCTTCCTTCCTTGCCCGCGCGGGCTCGAAGCTCCGCTCGCGGCCGAACTCGCCGAAATTGCCGCCAAACATCTGAACGGCGCCCCGTTCACGGCCGGCGCCCAGGTGCCGGGCGGCGTGCATTTCCGCGGCGGCTGGGCCGCCGGCATGGCGGCCAATCTGCACTCGCGTCTGGCGAGCCGCGTGCTGCTGAAAATCGCGCAGCGGCCCTATCGCGGCGAGCAGGACATCTACGCGCTCGCGCTCGAGCAGCGCTGGGAGCAGTGGTTCTCCGCGCACGAGACGCTGCGCGTCGACGTCACCGCGATCAAGTCGCCGCTGCGCAGTCTCGAGTTCACCACGCTGCGCGTGAAGGACGCGATCTGCGATCGTCTGCGCGAAAAAAGCGGCGCGCGACCGAGCATCGATACCGCGATGCCCGACGTGCGCGTGTTCGCGTTCCTGACCGCGACCGACTGCACGCTGTACCTCGATACGTCCGGCGATCCGCTGTTCAAGCGCGGCTGGCGTCTCGACAAGGGCGCGGCGCCGCTGCGCGAGAACCTTGCGGCGGGCATTCTGCGTCTGACCGGCTGGCAGGCCGGCACGCCGCTCTACGATCCGATGTGCGGCAGCGGCACGTTCCTCGCGGAAGCGGCGCAGGTCGCGCTGGACATCGCGCCGGGCGTGCAGCGGCGCTTCGGCTTCGAAAAGCTCATACAGTTCGATACGCGGACCTGGCAAACGCTGCGGGGCGCCGCGCTCGAAGCGAAAAACGCGGCGCGCGGCTCGCGCGGCGCGGATCTGCAGATCTTCGGCAGCGACATCTCCGGAGACATGCTCGAAAAAGCGCGCGCGAACTTCGAGCGCGCCGGCTTGCCGGCCATTGCGCTCAAGCAGCTCGACGCGCGCGACATGACGCCGCCTACCTCGGCGCCGGGCATCCTCGTCGCGAATCCACCGTATGGCGAGCGGATCGAAGTGCGCGGCCGCAATGCGCGCGGCGAGCTTCGCGAAGGCCGCGGCAATCGCGGCGACGACGGCTTCCGCCGCATTCAGGAAGAAGCGCCGGACAGCGAGTTTTTCCAGTTGCTCGGCAATGCGTTGAAGCAGCGCTTTGCGGGATGGCACGCGTTCATCCTGACGTCGGATCGCAAGCTGCCGGGGCAACTGCGGCTGCGCGAATCGACGAAGACGCCGCTCTTCAACGGCGCGCTCGAATGCCGGCTGTTCCGCTTCGACCTGATCGCCGGCAGCGTGCGGCAGCGTCCGCAGGGCGATACGCAGGCGGGTTGAAGCTGCGTCGGTCGGGCAAGTCGACATCGAAACCGCGGACCTCGTGCCGCGGTTTTTTTGCGCCATGTCACGCCGTTTCCCTTCCTTCGACGGCGCCCGCTCGAAGAGCAGGCTACCCGTTCCCCACCCTACTGCCACCACGCTGTCAGCAGCACCCCCGCACACTCCTTCTCACGCCATCCGGCGCTTGAACGGCCTACTGCCAATCGAAGGAGAGTGTCATGTCCGCATTGCCCAAAGTGGTTGCCTGGTTTGAAATCCCGTCCGTCGATTTCGATCGCGCGGTGCGCTTCTACGAAGCCGCGCTCGACGCCCCGCTGAATCGTCAGGAGATCGGCGGCCAGCCGATTGCCGTGTTCAGCTACGAGGAGCCCGCGACCGGCGGCGCGATCGTCCATAGTCCGTCGATGACGCCGGCCGCCGACGGCGTCACCGTCTACCTGAACGCGCAGCCCACCGTCGACGCCGCGCTCGAGCGCATCGAACGGGCGGGCGGCAAGACCGACGGCCCGGTGATCAAGCTGCCGCAGGACATCGGCTATATCGCGTTCTTCACCGATACCGAAGGCAACCGCCTCGGGCTGCATTCGCGCACCAACGGCTAAGCGCATCCGCAGCCACCGCGCCCCAACCGAAGGCCGCCATGCGGCGCTATCATCGCGGGACCGTCCCCCTCCTCCTCTACCCGACGCCCACGATGACGCGCCGCGCCGACCGCCTGTTCCAGATCGCCGAGCTGCTGCGCGGCCGGCGACTGACCACCGCGCAGCAACTGGCCGACTGGCTGAACATCTCGCTGCGCACCGTCTATCGCGACGTGCGCGATCTGCAATTGTCGGGCGTGCCGATCGAAGGCGAAGCAGGCATCGGTTATCGGCTGTCGCGCTCGGCGAGTCTGCCGCCGCTCACCTTCACCGCCGACGAACTCGCCGCGCTAGCCGCCGGCGCGCGCATGCTCGAATCGTGGGGCGGCGCGGGCTTCGCGAGCGGCGCGCGCGGCGCGCTTGCCAAGATCGCATCGGCGATGCCCGCCGACAAGCGCGCAGCGCTCGAACGGCTCGCGATCTTCGCGCCGTCGTTTCACATCAAGGGAGATTTTTCGACGCAGCTCGACACGCTGCATCGCGCGATCGACACGCGCCAGGTGGTGCGCTTCGCGTACACCGACGCGAACGGCGCCGACACCGAGCGCCGCGTCTGGCCGCTCGCGCTCGCGTACTGGGGCGCGCGCTGGACGCTCGGCGCATGGTGCGAGCTGCGCAGTGATTTCCGCAACTTCGGGCTGGAGAAGATGCGCGATCTGACAGTGCTCGAGACGTATCCGGATCAGGAAGGCAGGCGGCTCGCGGATTTGCTGCGGCATGTGAACGCGAGGCCGAACAGATGAAAAGGATCGCGGCGATGCACCGCGATCCTGACGGCTGCTCACCACAGACGATCTAGTCGACCGCCTTCACCATATCCTCGATCACCTTCTTCGCGTCGCCGAACACCATCATCGTCTTGTCCATGTAGAACAGATCGTTGTCGAGCCCAGCGTAGCCCGCCGCCATCGAGCGCTTGTTCACGATCACGGTGCGCGCCTTGTACGCCTCGATGATCGGCATGCCCGCGATCGGCGACTTCGGATCGTTCTTCGCGGCCGGATTCACCACGTCGTTCGCCCCGAGCACCAGCACCACGTCGACCTGGCCGAACTCGCCGTTGATATCGTCCATCTCGTAGACCATGTCGTACGGCACTTCGGCTTCGGCGAGCAGCACGTTCATGTGACCCGGCATGCGGCCGGCCACCGGGTGAATCGCATACTTCACCTCGATGCCCTTCTCGACCAGCTTGTCGGTCAATTCCTTCAGCGCATGCTGCGCGCGCGCCACGGCCAGCCCGTAGCCCGGCACGATCACGACGGTTTCCGCATTGCCCATCATGAACGACGCGTCATCGGCCGAACCCGATTTCACCGGCCGCTGCTCGGCCGAGCCGCCCGCGGCCGCGCCCGGCTCGTTGCCGAAGCCGCCGAGGATCACGTTGAAGAACGAGCGGTTCATCGCGCGGCACATGATGTACGACAGGATCGCACCCGACGAGCCGACCAGCGAGCCGGCGATGATCAGCATCGGGTTGTTCAGCGAAAAACCGATGCCCGCCGCCGCCCAGCCCGAGTACGAGTTCAGCATCGACACGACCACCGGCATGTCCGCGCCGCCGATCGGAATGATGATCAGCACGCCGAGCACGAACGCGATGATCGTCATGATGATGAACGGCAGCCACGACTGCGTGAGGAAAAACAGCACACCGAAGCCGAGCATCGCGAGCGCCAGCATCAGGTTGATCAGATGCTGGCCGCCGTAGCCGACCGGCGCACCCTGAAACAGCCGGAACTTGTACTTGCCCGACAGCTTGCCGAACGCGATTACCGAGCCGCTAAACGTAATCGCGCCGACGAAGGTGCCGATGAACAGCTCGATGCGGTTGCCGTACGGCAGGAAGCCCTCGATCGGCACCTCGGGATCGACGAGCCCGAACGCGGCCGGCTCCGACACGACCCCGTACGCGATGCACACGGCCGCGAGACCGATCAGCGAGTGCATCGCCGCGACCAGTTCGGGCATCTTGGTCATCTCGACGCGCGCGGCGACGAACGCGCCGATCGCGCCGCCGATCACGAGCCCGAACAGCAGCAGGCCGAGCCCGAGACCGAGATTGGAGCCGAGTACCTCGGCCTGCCGCGAGATCAGCGCGATGGTGGTCAGAATCGCGATCGCCATACCGACCATGCCGAAGGTATTGCCAGCGCGCGCGCTCTTCGGATTCGACAGCCCCTTGAGCGCCTGGATGAAGCAGACCGACGCGACCAGATACAGCAATGTGACGACGTTCAGGCTCATTTACGCACCCTCCCTGCCACCAGCCTGGTGTTTGGATTCCAGCTTCTTCGGCTCTTTTTTCTTGAACATCTCCAGCATTCGCCGCGTGACGAGAAAGCCGCCGAACACGTTGACGGCCGCGAGCGCCACCGCGATCGTGCCGAAGAACTTGCCCGCACTGCCCACCGTGAGACCCGCCGCGAGCATCGCGCCGACGATCACGATCGCCGAGATTGCATTGGTCACCGCCATCAGCGGCGTATGCAGCGCAGGCGTGACGTTCCAGACCACGTGATAGCCGACGTAGATCGCCAGCACGAAGATGATCAGGTTGATCACCGTGTGATTGAGGACTTCCATCTTCGGTCTCCCTATGCTTTGCGTGTGACCTGGCCATCGCGGGCCAGCAGCGTGGCCGCGACGATATCGTCCGCGAGATCGATGTTAAGCAGCCCTTCCTTCGTGACGATCAGCTTCAGGAAGTCGAGCAGGTTGCGCGCGTATAGCGACGATGCGTCGGCGGGAACCATCGCGGCGAGATTCGTATAGCCGACGATCTGCACGCCATAGCGCACCACCACCTGGTCCGTTTCGGTCAGCGGACAATTGCCGCCGCGCCGGCCGTCGATTTCGGGGCCGCGTCCTGCCGCGAGGTCGACGAGCACCGAGCCCGGTTTCATCGCCTGCACGGTTTCGACCGACAGCAGCGTCGGCGCGGGGCGGCCCGGAATCAGCGCGGTGGAGATCACCACGTCGGCCTGCTTCGCGCGCTCGTGGACCAAAGCCGACTGGCGCGCGAGCCACGACGGCGGCATCGGCCTCGCATAGCCGCCGACACCCTGTGCGGCCTCGCGCTCCTCGTCGGTTTCGTAGGGCACGTCGAGAAATTTCGCGCCGAGCGATTCGATCTGCTCCTTGACGGCCGGGCGCACGTCGGAAGCTTCGATCACCGCGCCGAGGCGCTTCGCGGTGGCAATCGCCTGCAGGCCGGCCACGCCCGCGCCGAGAATCAGCACGCGCGCGGCCTTCACGGTGCCGGCCGCGGTCATCAGCATCGGCATGAAGCGCGGATACAGCGTCGCCGCGAGCAGCACCGCCTTGTAGCCGGCGATATTCGCCTGCGACGACAGCACGTCGAGGCTCTGCGCGCGCGTGGTGCGCGGCGCGGCTTCGAGCGCGAACGCGGTGACGCCGGCCGCGGCGAGTTTGCCCGCGTTCTCGGCGTTGAAAGGGTCGAGCATGCCGACGAGCGTCGCGCCGCGCTTGAGCAGCGGCAGTTCGGAATCGGTGGGGGATTGGACTTTGAGGACGAGATCGGCGCCGAACGCGGTGGCGGCATCGACGATTTCCGCGCCCACTGCCGTATAGGCGTCATCGGGAAAGCTCGCGCCGGCGCCGGCGCCGCTTTGAAGCGTGACCCGGTGGCCTTGAGCCACGTATTTCTTGACCGTTTCGGGCGTCGCGGCAACGCGGGTTTCATGCGCGCGCGTTTCGGCTGGCACTCCGATGTGCATCGTTGTTCCTCCTCGACTTCCTGTTTGACGACAGATCTGCCGACGAGGCTCGCCGGCTTGCACATGCAACGGCTAACGCAGGCCCCACTTTAACCGAAACCGTCACCCCGCCAAAATCGGGGTCGATGCGAATGCGCGGCAGACCGCCAAACTGTTGCGAATCGGTCGCGAACGTGCTGCGAATCCGCCGCGAACCGGCCGTCAGCTTACGCCGGCCATTGCCCGGCAGGGGTCGGTGCGGCGCCCGGCAGCCGGCGCGCATAACCGGTAAAATGCGCAGCCATGAAACCGGAAACCTGGCTGCCGCACGTGACCGTCGCGGCGATCGTCGAGCGTGACGGGCGCTTCCTGCTGGTCGAGGAACACACCGCCGCCGGCCTGCGCCTGAACCAGCCCGCCGGCCATCTCGAGGCGGGCGAAACGCTGCTGGAAGCGGTGGTCCGCGAAACGTTCGAGGAAACCGCCCATCCGTTCGCGCCCGAGGCGCTCGTCGGCATGTACATGACCCACTTCGAGCGGCCGGACCGGGCGGGCACCACGTACCTGCGTTTCACCTATTGCGGCGGGAGCGGCGAGCCGGACCCGGCGAGTTCGCTCGATCCCGACATCGTCCGCACGCTGTGGATGAGCGCCGATGAGTTGCGCGAATGCCCCGAGCGGCATCGCACCCCGCTCGTGATGCGGTGCATCGACGATTACCTGGCCGGCCGACGTTTCCCGCTCGACTTCGTCCATACCCATTCGGTCGGGCCGAAGCGATAAGGCCGTCACGAGCGGCCTCCCACAAGATCCATGCAGTCATGCAGCACCCAGTGAGTACCTTATGAGCAAGCGTAAAGTCGTAGTAGGCATGTCGGGCGGCGTTGATTCGTCGGTTACCGCGTGGCTGCTGAAGGAACAGGGCTACGACGTGGTCGGCCTGTTCATGAAGAACTGGGAAGACGACGACGACAGCGAATACTGCTCGACGCGCCAGGACTGGATCGACGTGGTGTCGGTGGCGGACCTGATCGGCATCGACGTCGAGGCGGTCAACTTCGCGGCCGAATACAAAGACCGCGTGTTCGCCGAATTCCTGCGCGAATATTCGGCCGGCCGCACGCCGAACCCGGACGTGCTGTGCAACGCCGAAATCAAGTTCAAGGCCTTTCTCGATCACGCGATGTCGCTCGGCGCGGAAACCATCGCGACCGGCCACTATGCGCGCGTGCGCCAGAACCATGAGCGCGACGGCCGCTTCGAGCTGCTGAAGGCGCTCGATCATACGAAGGACCAGTCGTACTTCCTGCATCGGCTGAACCAGGCGCAGTTGTCGAAGACGCTGTTCCCGCTCGGCGAAATTCCCAAGACCAAAGTGCGCGAGATCGCCGCGCAGATCGGCTTGCCGAATGCGAAAAAGAAAGATTCGACCGGCATCTGCTTCATCGGCGAGCGGCCGTTCCGCGACTTCCTGAACCGCTATCTGCCGACCAGGCCGGGGCCAATGAAGACTACCGACGGCAAGACCGTCGGCGAGCACATCGGGCTCGCGTTCTACACGTTCGGCCAGCGCAAGGGCATCGGTCTCGGTGGCAGCAAGGACGGCAGCGGCGAGCCGTGGTTCGCCGCGGGCAAGGATATTCCGAGCAATACGCTGTACGTCGCGCAGGGGCACGATCATCCGTGGCTGCTGTGCCATACGCTATCGGCGGGCAACACGAGCTGGGTCGCGGGCGAGCCGCCGGCCGACGGCTTCGCGTGCGGCGCGAAGACGCGCTACCGGCAGGCCGACGCGGCGTGCACGTTCAACGCCGCGGCGGCAGGCGGTTCGGGCGAAGGCCTGTTCGAGCTGACCTTCGACGCCGCGCAATGGGCCGTCACGCCGGGACAATCGGCGGTGCTGTACGACGGCGACGTGTGCCTCGGCGGCGGCATCATCGAACGCGCGATGACCGGGCAACCGGCCGAGCTGCCGCCGGACCAGGCGCCGAAGCAAACTCGCGCGCAGCGTCGCAAGCAGGCGCATAAGCCGAAGCAGCCGCAACGCGCCTCGCAGGACGAGCCGCAGACCCCGCGGCAAAAAGCGGCGTTGCTCGGCGCGCGTTGAGCGATGCATAACGGCGCGCGCGGCGGGTCACACCACTCCGACACGCGCGCGCCGTTCATCGTCGCCGTTCATCTTGTTTCCCCCGCCTCGCGCGGTCACACTCGCTTCACCTTCGCGTGCGACGCCTGGCTTCCATTCGCAGGCCTCATCTTCGGGCTTCGACCGGCCACGCCGCGCCGTGACCCGCAGCCGCCAGTTTTCCTTCGCGACGGGTACCGCCCGCGCCCCTCGCGCGGACGATCCCGCCGCAATGATCTTCACTGCACTGGAGTCCCCATGTTTTCTCGACGCTATCTGGCCATGTGGTGCGCAATCGCGCTCGCCGCGGTATGTGCCGCGCTCGCCACGACGCCTCGCCTGTCGTGGTTCTGGATCATCGTGCCGGCCGCACTCGTCGCGCTCGGCGTGTTCGACCTGACGCAACAGCGCCACGCGATCCTCCGCAACTACCCGCTGTGGGGCCACCTGC
The DNA here is from genome assembly GCF_040948765.1 of Paraburkholderia sp. BR10923. Classification (NCBI taxonomy): domain Bacteria; kingdom Pseudomonadati; phylum Pseudomonadota; class Betaproteobacteria; order Burkholderiales; family Burkholderiaceae; genus Paraburkholderia; species Paraburkholderia sp. BR10923. Next base: position 320,933 of record NZ_JBFPKO010000004.1, read on the forward strand.
GCTTCATTTTCGAATTCATCCGGCCGGAGATCCGCCAGTATTTCGTCGAAGACGATACCGACGAAAAGCCGTTCTCGCGCGCGCAACGCAGCATCGTCTACCAGCGCGCGAAGAACGATGTGGATAGCCGCCCGTACGGCACCGAACTCGACGTGAAGGCGATCGCGCACGAATGGATCAGCCACTCGCTAGCGCCGACCAGGCTCGATGGTCACGACTTTCGCATCGTCGTCGGCCCCGATCGCGCGCAGCCGTATTCGATGTCGATCTTCAACGTATCGGCGATGAGCTTCGGCTCACTGTCGGCCAACGCGATCATGGCGCTGAACCTCGGCGCGAAGAAAGGCAACTTCGCGCACGACACCGGCGAAGGCTCGATGTCGAAATATCACCGCGAACATGGCGGCGACATCATCTGGGAAATCGCATCCGGTTATTTTGGCTGTCGTAACGACGACGGCACCTTCAACGCCGAAAAATTCGCGAAGCAGGCCGCCGAGCCGCAGGTGAAGATGATCGAGGTGAAGCTGTCGCAAGGCGCGAAGCCGGGTCACGGCGGCGTGTTGCCGGCCGCGAAGATCACGCCCGAAATCGCCGAGACGCGCGGCGTGCCGATGGGCCGCGACTGCATCTCGCCGGCGACGCACTCCGAGTTCGCGACGCCGCGCGAGCTGCTCGAATTCGTCGAGCGGCTGCGCACGCTGTCGGGCGGCAAGCCGACCGGCTTCAAGCTGTGCATCGGGCATCCGTGGGAATTCTTCGGAATCGCGAAGGCGATGCTGGAAACGGGCATCCTGCCGGACTTCATCGTCGTCGATGGCGCGGAAGGCGGCACCGGCGCAGCGCCGCTCGAATTCACCGATCACGTCGGCGTGCCGTTGCAGGAAGGGCTGCTGCTCGTGCACAACACGCTGGTCGGCATCGGTCTGCGGCAGCGCATCCGCATCGGCGCGAGCGGCAAGATGATCACCGCGTTCGATATCGCGAAGACGCTCGCGATCGGCGCCGACTGGGTCAACGCGGCGCGCGGCTTCATGTTCGCGGTCGGCTGCATCCAGGCGCAGACCTGCCATACCGGCCGCTGCCCGACCGGCGTCGCGACCCAGGATCCGGTGCGCCAGCGCGCGTTGGTGGTGCCGGACAAGGCCGATCGCGTGTTCAACTTCCACCACAACACGCTACATGCGTTGCAGGAAATCATCCAGGCCGCCGGGCTGCGGCATCCGGCGGAGCTGCGCGCGCATCACATCGTGCGGCGCGTGTCGTCGCATGAGGTGCGGTTGATGTCGGAGCTGCTCAAGTATCTCGAACCGAACGATCTGCTGAACGGCAACTTTCGCTATACGCTGTTCGAGAAGTACTGGCCGATCGCGCAAAGCGATTCGTTCTCGCCGAAGGCGGAGCTGGCGGCTTGCTGAGTGCGCGCGGAACCTCGCCGCGCCGCCTGTCGCCCAAAAGCCGCATCGCGGCCCGTCCGCCCTCGTAAAACGGGCCGCCCCCCTTCCTTTCCGTTAAAATCTCGGGTTTAGCACTTCGCTCCACGGCCCGCTCGCGCGCTTAGGCGCACGCGGCACGGCCCCCCATGCCCGAAAGGCACTTCATGCTCACGTTTCAGCAAATCATCCTGACCTTGCAGTCCTACTGGGACAAGCAGGGCTGCGCGTTGCTCCAGCCGATCGACATGGAAGTCGGCGCGGGCACGTCCCACGTCCATACTTTTCTGCGCGCGATCGGCCCCGAGCCGTGGCGCGCCGCCTACGTGCAACCGTCGCGCCGCCCGAAAGACGGCCGCTACGGCGAGAACCCGAACCGTCTGCAGCACTACTACCAGTACCAGGTGGTGCTCAAGCCCGCGCCGGAAAACATTCTCGACCTGTACCTCGGCTCGCTCGAAGCGCTCGGCTTCGACCTGAAGCAGAACGACGTGCGTTTCGTCGAGGACGACTGGGAAAACCCGACGCTCGGCGCGTGGGGTCTCGGCTGGGAAGTGTGGCTGAACGGCATGGAAGTGACGCAGTTCACGTACTTCCAGCAGGTCGGCGGTCTCGACTGCAAGCCGGTGCTCGGCGAAATCACCTACGGTCTCGAACGCCTCGCGATGTATCTGCAGAAGGTCGAGAACGTCTACGACCTCGTCTGGACCGAGTGGGAAGAGCAAGGCCCGAACGGCCCCGAACTGCGCCGCCTGACCTACGGGGACGTGTATCACCAGAACGAGGTCGAGCAGTCCACCTACAACTTCGAGCACGCGAACGTCGATCTGCTGTTCACGTTCTTCAACAGCTACGAAGCGGAAGCGAAGCGCATGATCGATGCGCAGATCGCGCTGCCCGCCTATGAACTCGTGCTGAAGGCCGGCCACACGTTCAACCTGCTCGACGCGCGCGGCGCGATTTCGGTCACGGAACGCGCGGCGTACATCGGCAGGATTCGCGCGCTGTCGCGTCTGGTCGCGCAGGCCTACTACGACTCGCGCGAAAAGCTGGGCTTCCCGATGCTCGGCAATCCGGTGCATGGCGTGCCCGGCCTCACCACCGACGAGCAGGACGCCGCGATGCCCGCGTGGGCGCCGCCGCTGAAAGTCGAACGCAAGATCGACCAGGACTGACGAGAACTTCAACCAATGACTCAATCTCAACACGCTACCCTGCTCGTCGAGCTGCTGACCGAAGAACTGCCGCCGAAGGCGCTCGCGCGTCTCGGCGACGCCTTCGCCGAAGGCATTGCGCAGCGCCTCGCGGCGCGCGACCTGATCGAAGGCGAACCGTCGTTCGAACGCTTTGCCACGCCGCGCCGTCTCGCGGTGACGATTCACAACGTGCGCGCGGTCGCGCCGGAAAAACACGTGCGCGAAAAAGTGCTGCCGGTTTCCGTCGCGCTCGATAAAGACGGCCAGCCCACCGCGCCGCTCGCGAAGAAGCTCGCCGCGCTCGGCTTCCCCGACTTCACGGTGAACGACCTCGAACGCGCGCAGGACGGTAAAGCCGAAGCGTTCTTCCTGCGCTACGCCGCGCCGGGCGCGACGCTCGCCGACGGCCTGCAAGCCGCGCTCGACGAAACGCTCGGAAAGCTGCCGATTCCGAAGGTGATGACGTATCAGCGCCCGGACGGGTCGAGCGTGCAGTTCGTGCGCCCGGTGCATCGTCTAACCGCGCTGCATGGCGAAGAAATCGTGCCGATCAGCGCGCTCGGCATCGACGCCGACGACACCACCCTCGGCCACCGCTTCCTGTCCGAAGGCTTCGTGCAGATCCGGCACGCGCAGGCCTATGCCGAAACGCTCGAACACCGGGGCCGCGTAATCGCGAGCTTCGCCAGGCGCAAGGAAGCGATCCGCTCGCAATTGCTCGCGCATGCCGGCGAAGACAAGGTCGTGATGCCCGAGGCGCTGCTCGACGAAGTGACGTCGCTGGTCGAATGGCCGGTCGTCTATGAGTGCCGCTTCGAGGACGAATTCCTGCAGGTGCCGCAGGAATGCCTGATCCTGACGATGCAGACCAACCAGAAATACTTCGCGCTGACCGATGCGAACGGCAAGCTGCGCTCGCGCTTCCTGATCGTGTCGAACATCGAGACGGCGACGCCGGTCGAGATCGTCGAAGGCAATGAGCGCGTGGTGCGTCCGCGTCTCGCCGACGCGAAGTTCTTCTTCACGCAGGACATGAAGAAGCCGCTCGTGGATCGCGTGCCGCTGCTCGCGAACGTCGTTTATCACAACAAGCTCGGCTCGGCGCTGCAACGCGTGGAGCGGCTCGAAGGGCTGGCCGGCGCGATCGCCGCAATGACCGGCGCCGACGTCGCGCGCGCGACCCGCGCCGCGCGCCTCGCGAAGGCCGACCTGATCACCGACATGGTCGGTGAATTCCCCGAGCTGCAAGGCACGATGGGCACATACTACGCGCGCCACGATGGCGAGGCGGAAGAAGTCGCGCTCGCATGCTCGGAACACTACCAGCCGCGCTTCTCGGGCGACGCGTTGCCAACCACCGCGACCGGCACCGTCGTCGCGCTCGCCGACAAGCTCGAAACGCTGGTCGGCATCTGGGGCATCGGCCTGCAGCCCACCGGCGAAAAAGACCCGTTCGCGCTGCGCCGTCATGCGCTCGGCGTGCTGCGCATCCTGATCGAGAAGCAGTTGAACGTCGACTTCGTCGATCTGCTGCGTATCGCTTATGCACAATTCGCCGGCATGCCGAACGTCGCCGATTCCACCGAAGCGATCTACGAGTTCAGCATGGACCGCCTGCGCGGGCTGCTGCGCGAACGCGGCTACGCGGCCGGCGAAATCGACGCGGTGCTCGCGCTGAACCCGACGCGGCTCGACGACATCGTCGCGCGCCTCGACGCGGTGCGCGAATTTGCGTCGCTGGCCGAAGCGGCGTCGCTGGCGGCGGCCAACAAGCGGATCTCGAACATCCTGAAGAAGTCGGAAGGCGTGACGAACGGCGGCGTGCAGCCCGGCTTGCTCACCGAAGCAGCGGAGAAGGCGCTCAACGAGCAGCTCGAACAGGTGACGCCGCGCGTGCAATCGCAACTGGCCGTGCGCGACTACACCGGTGCGCTGACGGCACTGGCCGCGCTGCGCGAGCCGGTCGACACGTTCTTCAACGACGTGATGGTCAACGCGGAAGACCCGGCGTTGCGCGCGAACCGTCTGGCTCTGCTCGGCGCGCTGCATCAGCAGATGAACTGCGTCGCCGATATTTCCCGACTCGCCGCCTGAGCACCGCGCCATGCCGATCAAGAAAGTGGTGATCCTCGACCGCGACGGCGTGATCAACGTCGACTCCGACGCGTTCATCAAGTCGCCGGACGAATGGGTTGCGCTGCCCGGCGCGCTGGAAGCGATCGCACGTCTGAACCAGGCGGGCTATCGCGTCGCGATCGCGACGAACCAGTCGGGCATCGGCCGCGGTCTGTTCGACATGGACGCGTTGAACGCGATGCATCTGAAGATGCATCGGATGGCGGCCGCGGTCGGCGCCCGCATCGAAGCGGTGTTCTTTTGCCCGCATACGGCGGAAGATCACTGCGAATGCCGCAAGCCGAAGCCCGGCATGCTGAAGATGATCGCCGAGCGTTTCGAGGTCGATCCGGCGCATACGCCGACCGTCGGCGATTCGCTGCGCGATCTGCAAGCGGGCGCGGCGCTCGGTCATCCGGTGCATCTGGTGCTGACCGGCAAGGGCCGCAAGACCCTCGCCGCGGGCGGCCTGCCCGAAGGCACGATCGTGCACGACGACCTGCGCGCGTTCGCGCTCGACTTTCTCGCCGACGCGCAGGAATAAACGCGCACCGCGCGCTCCCAACCCTCACCGACCACGCCGATGCGCTTTATCCGTTCCCTGCTGCTGCTGATTTATTTTGTTGTGGTCACGGTGCCGTACGCGACCGCGTGCATCATCGCGTTTCCGTTCCTGCACGCGGAAAACCGCTACTGGATGGCGGCCGGCTGGTGTCGCCTGACGCTGTGGGCGGTGCGCTACCTGAACGGCATTCGCTACCGCATCGAAGGCTTCGAGAACCTGCCCAACGGCCCGGCCGTGCTGCTGTCCAAGCATCAGTCGGCGTGGGAAACAATCGCGTTTCCGGCGATCATGCCGCGACCGCTGTGCTACGTGTTCAAGCGCGAGCTGTTGTATGTGCCGTTCTTCGGCTGGGCGCTCGGCATGCTGAAGATGGTTCACATCAACCGCAAGGAAGGCAAGTACGCGTTCGAATCGGTCACGAACCAGGGCAAGGCGCGCATGGCCGAAGGCGCATGGGTCATCATGTTTCCGGAAGGCACGCGCACGCCGACCGGCAAGCAGGGCAAGTATAAGACCGGCGGCGCGCGCTTCGCGATCGCGACCGGCGCGCCGGTCGTACCGATCGCGCACAATGCGGGTCGCGTGTGGCCGCGCAACTCGTTTACGAAATATCCGGGTATAGTCACGGTGTCGATTGGCAAGCCGATCGAAACGACGGGGCTCACGCCCGACGAAGTGAACACGCGCGTCGAACAGTGGATCGAAGCCGAAATGCGCCGCATCGATCCGACTGCCTACAGCGCGGCGGCTAACGACTCCGCCGCCGCTCCCATCTGACGCGCCACGCCCTCGAAGCCCGCGGGCGTATTGCGCGAAGCGAAGCCGATGCAGAAGTCTCCCACGCCGCAACCCGCCGCGGCGCTCGAAAACCGGCAGCTCGATCTCCCGCTCTTCGCCGAGCCGGGGTCGACGTCGTCGACTCCTTCACCTTCCACGCCGGGTTCATCCGGCACAGCGCCGGCCAGGCCGCCCGTCGCGCCGCTCGCGCCGGATGGCAGCAAGCTGCGCAGCCTCACCATCGGTTCCCGCACGCTGCATTACGCGCTCAAGCGTTCCGCGCGCCGCTCGATCGGCTTTGCGATCGACAGCACCGGCCTCACGATCACCGCGCCGCGTTGGGTCACGCTCGCCGATATTGAAACCGCGATCACCGAAAAGCAACGCTGGATCTTCACGAAGCTGATCGAATGGCAAACGCGCGTCGAACAGCGTGCGCTGCCGAAGATCGATTGGAAGGATGGCGCCGAAGTGCCCTACCTCGGTCAGCCGGTGCGCGTGACGCTCGGCGCGCCGCAAGGCATGCTCGCGTTCAGCGCCGAGCACGGCGCGCTGCAATTGCCGCTGCCGTTGCAAGCCGACCCGCAGCAGATCAAGGATCGCGTGCAGGGCTGGCTGCAAGGCGAAGCGAAGCGGCTGTTCGGCGAACGTCTCGAGATCTACGCGCAGATGCTCGGCGTCAACTATCGCTCGTATGCGCTGTCTTCGGCGGCGACGCGCTGGGGCAGTTGTTCGAGCGACGGCAAGATCCGCCTGAACTGGCGGCTCATCCACTTTCCGCTGTCCATCATCGATTACGTCGTCGCCCATGAGTTGGCGCATCTGCGCGAGATGAATCACAGTCCGCGCTTCTGGCAGACGGTCGAATCGATTTTTCCGGAATTCCGCGAGGCGCGGCAGACACTGAAGTCGCATCCGCCGGAGTTGTTGCCGACGCTTTGAGGCCGGGCGCTATCTCTGCGACAGCGCTTTCGCGGACTGCAACAGATCGTCGAGCATCACGCCGCGCCTGTCCGGGCTCGTGTCGCGGCCAGTCATGAAACACAGCGCTGCAATCGGCAGTCCCGCACGATCGCGAATCGGCGCTGCCATACACAGCCTGAACGCGTTCGAAAGTCCTTCGGTGCAGCAGTAGCCTCGTTCTTTTGCGGCCTGCACGTCCTTCAGGAATGCGTCGAATTCGATGCTCGCCCCATTGTCGAGGATGAAATCTTCCGCCGGAATCAGCGCGCGAATCTCGTCGGCGCTCAGGTGACCCAGCAGCAGACGTCCGGTAGCGGTCCAAGGTATCGGCACTCTCACGCCGATGTCCGAACTGATGTTGAAGGGCCGCGCACTGTGCTCGGACAACACGACCGTGTACTTGTTGCCTTCCAGCATGCACAGCTGCGTGGTCTCGTCGTACTTCCTCACCAGTCCCAGGATGGATTGATGCGCACGGCTGATCAGATCGTTGTGCGTGGCATAGTCGGACCCGTAGTAGTGCATCTCGCGCCCAAAGAACACGCTGCCATCCGCGGCCGTCTCGAGCCAGCCCACTTCCGTGAGAATCGCGACCAGCTCGTAAATGCTCGAACGCGGCGCACCGGTTGCCTCGATCAGTTCGCGCATCGTCAGCGGGCGTTGGGCGATATGCAATTGCCGGAAGATCGCGATCACGCGGTCCACGCCTCTCGCCCGAGGCGACTCTGTAACAGCCATGCATTCACTCCGTAATGCGTTGATCCGACCGTCAATGGTCGAGAACTCGATGCAGAAACTGCCGGGTGCGTTCGTTCGAGGGATTGACGAAGATCTGCTCCGGATCGCCCTGCTCGGCGATGACGCCCTTGTCCATGAAGACGACGCGGTCAGCGGTCTTGCGGGCGAAGCCCATTTCATGCGTGACGACGACCATCGTCATGCCGTCGCGCGCGAGCCCGCGCATCACCTCGGTGACCTCGCCGACCAGCTCCGGGTCGAGCGCGGACGTCGCCTCGTCGAAGAACATGATGCCGGGCTCGACCGCGAGCGCGCGCGCAATCGCCACGCGTTGCTGCTGACCGCCCGAAAGCTGGCTGGGATAGTGTTCCGCGCGGTCCGCGAGCCCGACTCGATCGAGTGTCTCCATCGCGCGCTTGCGCGCGTCGGCCGGACTCATGCGGCGCGCCTTGATCAGCGCGAGCGTGACATTGCCGAGCGCGGTCTTGTGAGGAAACAGATTGAACTGCTGGAAGACCATGCCGACGTGGCCACGAATCTCCCGTGCTCGACGCGGATCATGCAAGGGCACCTCGTTGACCCAGACCTCGCCGGAATCGGTGGTCTCCAATCCCGCCATGATTCGCAGGACCGTGCTCTTGCCCGAGCCGGACGCGCCGATCAGCACCAGCACTTCACCCGAGCGGACCTCGAGATTGATTTCGTTCAACACTCTCGTCGAACCGAATGCTTTGCTGACGCCCGTCAGTGAAATGATCGGCCTGGTTTGGCTTTGGTTACTCACGACAATCTCCTGCGGTCATGGTGGCGCACCCATTGCGAAAGCGGGAAGCACACGGCGAAGTAAATGAGTGCGACGAGTCCATAGATTTCCACCGGCTTGCCGATCCGGTCGACGATCGCCTGGCCACCGTGCATCAACTCGGACATTCCGATCATGCTGACGATCGAGGTGTCCTTGATGAGCGACAGATACTGTCCGACGAGAGGCGGCAACACGATCTTTCCGGTCTGAGGCAGCACGACGAACGAGAACGCCTGAGTCCGCGTGAGGCCGAGGATCTGCGATACCTCCCATTGACCTTTGGGTACTGCTTCGATCCCTGAGCGGAAAATTTCGGCGATATAGGCGCCCTGATAGACGCTCAAGCCAATCACGCCGGCGGCGAACACGTCGATCGCATAACCGAAATACGACACGCCGAAATAGATCATCATCAGCGTGATGAGCACCGGCGTGCCGCGAAACAGCTCCGTATAGAGTCTCGCGATGCGGTCGGTGCCCCACGGGCCGAACGATCGCAAGACCGCGGCGAACAAGCCGATCAACGTGCTGCCCACGATGGACGCGATGGAGAGCAACAGCGTCGTCACCAGACCCTGCAGCAGGATCGATAGACTGGTTTTCAGCAATTCGACTGACATGATCCAACTCCAATCCGGGAATCAGGCCCGCTTCGTCCGGCGCATAAAGCCTGTCCCGAAACCGCTGCGCGCCGGCATGGCGAGGGGAGGATGGAAGATCCGCGCGCCGAGCTGGCCCGCAAGCCAGGACAGTACGTTACTGAGCACGAGATACGCGACGAGCGTCACGCTGAACGTCTGAAGGTAGAGAAGCGTTCGCGAGTTGATCACGGTCGCCGTGCCGGTCAACTCCGGCAATGCAATGGCGGACAGCAGCGACGTGCCGAGCAGCAACTGGATCAGGTAGTTGACGATGGCCGGATAGACCGCGCGCGTCGCCTGCGGCAAGACGACCTCGACGAAGATCTGCGCGTGTTCGAGGCCGAGAATGCCGGCAGCCTCGAGTTGGCCGCGCGGCACCGACTGTATGCCGGCGCGGAACACTTCCGACAGGTAAGCACCGACGTTGAGGCCGAGCGCAATGACGCCCGCCCAGTATGCGTCGAGCGAAATACCCGCCGACGGCAGACCGAAGAACACGATGAAAATCTGCAGGAGGACAGGCGTATTGCGGATGATTTCAACGTAGCCACGGGCGATCCACCGAAGCAGCGCGAGCGGAGAAGCGCCGGCAAGCGCGGTCAACAAACCCAGGACTAGCGCAAGTACGAAGGCGAGCACGGTCACCTGCAACGTCAGCCAGCTCGCGCTCAAAAACTCGGGCACGTAGCCCCACAAAGTCAGCCACTCGTAACTCATCTCATGCTCCCCATCGTGCGGGCTTCACTGCTGCGCTTCAAAACTGCGGATTGAGCGGATAGCGCGGATCGGTGCCGAACCACTTGTTGTAGAGCTGCGCGTTGAGCTTCGACGCATTGACGTTGAAGAGGAACAGATTCAGATAGTTGAGCCATTCCTGATCACCGGCCTTGACGCCGAACGCGTTGTATTCGAGCGGCACCAGCGCCTCGTTCGTGACGGCAAGTTCAGGATCGAGCTTGGCCTGATACGCGAGGAAGTTGTTGTCCTCGATCATCGCGTCGGCCTGCCCCTGCTTGACGGCAAGTATCGCGGCCTGCGAGCTGTCGTATTCCTGGATCTTGACGGGGATATTCAGCGAGCGCACTTCATCGCCATTGGTCGAGCCCTTGACCGTCGCGATCGTGCGACCGCCCATGTCCTTGATCGACTGAATACCGCTGTTTTTTCTGACCAGCAGCGCTTCACTGGCAACCACGTAAGGGGCCGTGAATTCGATCACTTTTGCGCGCTCCAGATTGCGCGTGAAGTTGCAGAACACGACGTCCACCTTGCTGGTCTGCAGATTCGGAATCCGGTTCGCGCTCGTCGTATTCACGACCTCGAGCTTCACGCCCATCTGCTTCGCGAGTTCCTTCGCGAGGTCCACGTCATAACCGTCCGGTTGGCCGTCTTTGTTATAGAACCCGAACGGCGCGAATGTCAGGCAGTCCCCGACGCGCAGCGTGCCTCGCTGCAACACGCCCTGAAGCGTCGACGGAGCTGCCGCCGCGCTCTGCTCCGGCGTGGCCACCTTGGTGCAGCCAGTGATTGCGAGCAATCCAGCAACAGCGAACAGAAGGGCGGTTTTGGCGCCTCGATTGGCAAGCTTCATGGGCGGGGGTCCTAAGCGGAGAAGAGAGTTCCGGGGCAGACGTATCGGCTTGAGTGCCTTTCGGCACGCCTGAAAAAATTCGCCGGGTCACGCATCGATTGTCCGATATATCAGACTGCTATCTGACGAACCGGATTGATACTGAGTGTTGGACACTAATATCGAACCCGCAACCGGACACAAACCCTGATTGCCCACACCTTTTTGTTGGAATAGGTCCGAGCGGATTCCATGAGGCGCATCCAGTCCGGGCTGGCCCCACGCCGCTTCGCCCTACCAGGCAATCATTTACAATTCCCGCAGGTCAATGCATTTATCGACAAACTGTCAAAGGAGGACTCATGCGAATCCTGCATACCATGCTTCGAGTCGGTGATCTGGACGCCTCGATCCGTTTCTACACCGAAATTCTCGGCATGCGCCTGCTTCGAAAGAACGACTACCCGGACGGGAAGTTCACCCTCGCATTCGTCGGTTACGAGGACGAATCGGAAGGCGCAGCAATTGAACTGACCTACAACTGGGACACGAGCAAGTACGACCTCGGAACCGGCTACGGTCACATCGCCCTTGAAGTCGACGACGCCTATGCGGCGTGCGAACAGGTGAAGAAACGCGGCGGCGTCGTTACGCGCGAAGCGGGACCCATGAAACACGGCACGACGGTCATCGCCTTCGTCGCCGATCCGGACGGCTACAAGATCGAGCTGATACAGAAGAAGGGACGAGTCGACTGACTCGAGTTCAACCGTTCACGCTGGACACTTCCCGAAACGCATGTGCCCGCTGCCCAGATTCGGGCGAGGCGCCAGAACGATCATAAAGCCCGGCTTCACGTTGTACCCGGGGATGTGCTGCCGGGTGTATTCGCCCGGCAATCCTCTCTCGCGCCGGCACTATCAAAAAAATAAAGCCGACTATTCACGATGAGCACGACCATCGCCCTGCCCGCGCGCCGCGCCCCGGATAGCTTCGCGATCCTGTTGATGATCGGCCTATGCGCAATCTGGGGGCTACAGCAAGTCGCGATCAAGACCACCAATGCGGCTGTGCCGCCGGTCTTTCAAGCGGGGCTGCGCTCGACGATCGCGGCACTGCTCGTGTGGGCATGGGCGCGCTCGCGCGGCACGCCGCTCTTTCGTGACGACGGCACGCTCGGTGCGGGCCTGCTCGCAGGGGTGCTGTTCGCGGCCGAGTTCGTTTGCATCTTTTTCGGCCTGACGCTGACGAGTGCGTCGCGCATGGCGGTCTTTCTGTACACGGCGCCGTGTTTCACTGCACTCGGCCTGCACTGGTTCGTCGATGGCGAACGCATGCGGCGCATCCAGTGGCTAGGCATCGGCGTCGCGTTCGCGGGGATAGCGCTCGCGTTCGCCGATGGCTTCCTGCACCCGAACGCCGGCGCGGCTGCAAGCGCAGCCCACGGCCCGACGCTCGTGGGCGCGGCCGGCGATGCGCTCGGCGTGCTCGCCGGCATCGCATGGGCCGCGACCACGGTGGTCGTGCGCGGCTCGCGGCTCGCGCAGACGAGCGCAAGCAAGACGCTGTTCTATCAGTTGACGGTGTCGGCGGCGGTGCTGCTCGCGCTGGCGCTCACGCTCGGTGAAGTGCGCGTGGAAAGCGTGACGCCGCTCGCGTTCGCGATCTCGCGTATCAGGCCGTGATCGTCGCGTTCGTCAGCTACCTGTTGTGGTTCTGGCTGTTGACGCGTTATATCGCATCGCGGCTGTCGGTGTTTTCGTTTCTGACGCCGATGTTCGGCGTGACCTTCGGCGTGCTGCTGCTCGGCGAGTCGTTCAGCGCGCGCTTTCTGATCGCTGCGCTGCTGGTGCTGACCGGCATCGCGCTCGTCAACGCGCCGGCGAAACGATAAGCGGCTCGACGGCGGCGCGCCGTCGTCGTCGTCAAACGTTGAGACTACTCCGGCGCAGCGGCCGAGCGCGCCGCCACCGCCTGCGCCACGCTCACGTATTCGGCGACGGGCACGTCCTCCGCGCGGCGTTGCAGATCGAAGCCGAGCGCGTCGAAATCGACGGCATCGCGCAGCGCGGCAAGCGTGTTGCGCAGCATCTTGCGACGCTGCGAGAACGCCGCCGTCACCACCTCGCCCAGCACGTTTTCATCGACTACCGGCATTTCGTGCCGCTCGTACGGGATCATCCGCACGATCGCCGAATCGACCTTCGGCGGCGGCTGGAACGACTCGGGCGGCACATCGAGCTGCTTGTCGATCACGTAGCGGTATTGCAGCATCACCGACAGGCGACTGAACGCCTTCGTACCCGGCTCCGCGACCATCCGCTCGACCACCTCGTTCTGCAGCATGAAGTGCTGATCGATCACGCGGTCCGCGAAGGTCGCCAGATGAAACAGCAGCGGGCTCGAAATGTTGTACGGCAGATTACCGACGATGCGCAGCGACGCCTTGTCGCCCGGTGCCGCGAGCGAGCCGAAGTCGAACTCGAGCGCGTCGCCCGAATGGAGTTCGAGCAGATCGCCGAACTTCGTCTTCAGACGGCCGATCAGGTCGCGGTCGAGTTCGACCGCGTGCAGCGGCGACTCGGGCGTCGCGAGCCGCTCGATCAGCGGTTCGGTCAGCGCGCCGAGGCCCGGACCGATCTCCACCATGCGCTCGCCGCGCTGCGGCCGGATCACGTCGACGATCGAATCGATCACGCCCATGTCGACCAGAAAGTTCTGACCGAAACGCTTGCGCGCGAGATGGCCCTGGTGCCGGCCTTGCTGTCTGCTGGTGGACATCGGAGAAACGCTTGAAAGAAAACTGCTTGAGAATGAAAGACGTCACGGTGGAAATACGACGCCACGCGGCGCGTCACGGGCACCGCAACCGCTCAGGTCGCCTGTGCGTCAGCCCGCGCGACGATGCTGCGCCATCGAAACAGCCGTCTCGATCGCGGCCATCAGGCTGCCCGCGTCGGCGCGGCCGGTGCCGGCCAGATCGAGCGCGGTGCCGTGATCGACCGAGGTGCGGATGATCGGCAGGCCGAGCGTCACGTTGATCCCTTCGCCGAACGTCGCGAATTTCAGCACCGGCAGGCCCTGGTCGTGGAACATCGCGAGCACGCAGTCGGCTTCGTCGAGATAACGCGGCTGGAACAGCGTGTCGGCCGGATACGGACCGCGCGCGTCGATGCCCTCGCCGTTCACCTGCTGCAACGCCGGCGTGATCACGTCGATTTCCTCGCGGCCCAGGTAGCCGTTCTCGCCCGCGTGCGGATTGAGCCCCGTCACGAGAATGCGCGGCGCGGGCAAACCGAAGTGATGACGCAGGTCGTGATCGATGATGCGCAGCGTCGCGACGAGGCTTTCGATCGTCAAGGCCGCCGACACGTCCTTCAACGGCAGATGCGTGGTCGCGAGCGCGACGCGCAGCGGCCGCTTGCCGGTGCCCGCGAGCATCATCACGACGCGCGGCGTATGGGTGCGCTCGGCCAGATATTCGGTGTGGCCGGTGAACGGCACACCGGCGTCGTTGATCGTGCTTTTTTGCAGCGGCGCGGTGACGATCGCGTCGAACCTGCCGGCCACCGCACCGTCGATCGCCGCATCGAGCAGGTCGAGCACGTAGCGGCCGTTCGCGGCGTCGAGCTTGCCTGCCTGCGCGGGCGCGCCGAGCGGGTGAGGTTCGAGCCGCACGCGCGGGCCCTGCGCGAGCAGCGCGGCCCAATCGACACCGACCGCGCGCGCCCGCTCAGCGAGCAATTGCGCATCGCCGAGCACGGTGAACTGCGCGTGAGGCCAGTGCGCCGCCGCACCCGCCAGCGCCTGCACGGTCAGTTCGGGACCGACGCCGGCGGGCTCGCCGGTCGTGATCGCGATCTGCAGCGGGCGGTGGGTGTGCTGAGCAGCGCTCGTCATGGCATGGGCTCCGTTACTGCACGTTCGCCGTGGTCGGCTTCACTTCGACGTACGCGGTATCGCGCAACTCGCGCAGCCAGTCGGCGTACGCCTGTTCCGCCTTGCGCTGGCCGATGGCCTGACGCGCGAGATCCATCTGCTGGGCAATCGAGCCTTCCGCATCGCGGCGGCCGAGCACCTGAATCAGGTGGTAGCCGTATTCGCTGCGCACCGGCTCGCTGATCTGGCCGTCCTGCAGCGCGTTCATCGCGCGCTCGAACTCGGGCACCGTCTCGCCCGGGCTGATCCAGCCGAGGTCGCCGCCTTGCGACGACGAGCCGTCCTGCGAGTAGGTGTGCGCGAACTTCGCGAAGTCGCCGCCCGCGGCGATCTGGTTGCGGATGTCGATCAGCTTCTGGCGTGCCTGCGGTTCGGACTGGCCGTCGCCGACGCGCAGCAGAATGTGGCGCACGTGCGTCTGCACGAGCTTCGGCGCATCCGCGCTGCTGCCTTGGCCGGCACGGCGCTCGACCAGACGCACGATTTCGAAGCCGTCGTTGGTGCGGATCAGATCCGGACTGATCTCACCCGGACGCAGTGCCGACGCGGCCTTTACGAACTCGGGCGGCAGCTTCGACGGTGCGAGGAAGCCGAGATCGCCGCTGTTCTGCGACGCGTCCGGCGCTTGCGAATTGGCCTTCGCGAGCTTTCCGAAATCCGCCCCGCCCTTCGCTTCGGCGAGCAGCCCCTGGGCCTTCTTCTGCGCCGCCTCGATGTCGGTCTCCGGCGCGTTCAGCGGCGCACTCACGAAAATGTGCTGCATGTGCAGGTCGCTCGTCTGGCCGGCGCCCGGGCCGCGCTGACTGGCGATGTAGTTCGCGACCTCGGCGTCCGTCACCGTGATCTTGCTGTCCACTTCCTTCTCGCGCAGACGCGACAGCGTCAGCTCGGTGCGCGCGTCGTTCGAGAAAGTGGCCCAGGGCACGCCTTGCGCCTCGATGCGCGCGCGGTACATTGCGAGCGGCATGTTGTTCGCCTGCGCGAGACGCTCGAGCGTGCGCTGCACGGCTGCGTCGTCGATGTTGATGCCGTCTTCCTTGGCCTTTTGCAGCTGGATGCGCTCGAGCACCATCTGCGTGAGCACCTGCTGGCGCAACTGGTCCGTCGGCGGCACTGGAGCGTTCTGCTGGTTCAGCCGGTGCGCGATAAGACCGACCCGCTCGTCGAGCTCGCGCTGCGTGATGACACCGTTGTTGACCACCGCGGCGATGGTGTCGACCGTCTGGCCGCTATTGCCGCCCAATGCCTGCGCCTGTACCGACGCGACTGGAACGAAGGACGCCGCGGCGACGAGACCCGCCGCGAGTATTGCCAAGCGAAGCTGTTTCATGATTGCCACAGATACTCCAATGATGTCGGGCGCTTCGCCCGTCTTTTCGCAAGCCGTGAATGACCGGGCGACCGTCATTCGTAGTTGGTGAACCGCGACTCCGGCGGCGGCGGCGGCGGCAACGGCGTGTAGCCGGCCACACTGGTGCGGAACGCGGTCATCAGCCCATTGTCGACGCTCGACAAGCCCTTGAACGTCAACTGCGCCAGAAACCGCGTGCTCGACTGATTCTGTCCCGACGAGTTCAGGCCGTTCGCGTAGCGCTGGATGCCGGCGCCGAGCGTCCAGCAATCCGCGTCGTATTGCAGGCCGACGAGGCCGTCGACGATACGGTGGCCACCGAGGTCGTAGTTGAACCGGCCGACACCGTACATCCGATGCGACAGCGGCCATTGGCCCGAAATCAGCACCTGATTGATCGGCTGGTTGTCGAGCGTGGTGTTGGCGCGGGTGTAGCGGTACGCCACGTTGAGGACCTTGCCGGTCTCCGGACTGAACCCGAAACCGACGCTCGTCTTCGTGAGCTGGTTATTGTCCGCATTATATTGGAACGCCGTTTCCGAAGCGAAACCGGCGCCCAGCTTGATCGACGCACCCGCGATCAGGTCCGAGTGCGTGGCCTGCGCGCTCGTCTGCGAAGGCTGCAACGTGACACGCTGGTCCCGGAAATAGTACTGCTGCGCGATCACGAAGCGCGCGCGTTCGTCGCCGGTGGCCGGGTTGATGAAGCGCGTGGTGAGACCCGCGGTCAGGCGATTCGCGTCGGCGATCCGGTCGTTGCCGACGAACGTGTTCGGCGTGAAGATTTCCGCGAGGCCGAAGTCGGACTCGGCGGTATCGAACAGCGGCGCGTTGTTCTGGTTGCGGTACGGCGTGTAGACGTAGTACAGCCTCGGCTCCAGCGTCTGGATGAAATCCTGGCCGAACAGGCGCACCGAGCGCTCGAACGTCAGCCCCGTGTCGAACGTGAAGGTCGGGATCGACTCGGTGAAATTCTTCTGCGCGTTCGGCACCCCGTTCAGATCGGTGCCGATGTTGTTCAGGTTGTACGACGCGAAGTGCCACTGCACCTTCGGCGTGACGAAGTAGCCCGGCCCCACCACCGAATAGGACACATACGGGTTGAACAGCACCCGCTGGCCTTCGGTCAGGTCCGCGGTGGTGATGCGGAAGTTCGTGTAGTCGGCTTCGGCGCCGAAGTCGAAGCCGCCGACGTTGTACTTCGCGTACTTCACGTTCAACTGCGGCTCGCGGCCGTACGGCGCGACCGACTCCTGCAGCGTCTGCCAGTGCTGCTCGCGCGCGAGCACGGACCACGGCCCGTTGTTGTAGGTCACCCCGGCTTCCTGCTGATACAGGAGCTGGAGGCCGTTCATGAACTGATTGACCGACGACGACAGGTCTTGCGGATAGGTGTTGTCCGAGACCTTGTTGTAGTAGATGTAGCCGCCGAAGCCGTTACCGAAATTCTGGTTGTGCTGGATGTACAGCGCGTAGCGGTTGGTCTTCGTCAGGCGATCGTCAGGCAGAAATTCACCGGTGATCGAACCGGAATACGTCGGCGACAGATAGCGGAACGTGCTCTGCAACTGCACACCGCGCTTCGAGATCACACGCGGCGTGACCGTCAGATCGCGATTCGGCGCGATGTTGAAATAATACGGCACCGACAGCTCGAAGCCGTTCGACGAGCTGAGCGAGAACGTGGGCGGCAACAGGCCGCTGCGCCGCTCGCCCGACAGCGGGAACGACAGCCACGGCGACGCGAACACCGGCACGCCTTGGAAGAACAGCACGCTGTTGTAGGCGACGCCTTCGTCGGCGCCGGTGTCGAAATCGAACTCGCTGCCCTTGATGTACCAGGCCGGATCGTCCGTGCACGCGCACGCGGTGTACGTGGCCTTCGTGAACACCGAGCGCTCGGCGTCGAGCAGGTCGACGCGCTGCGCGCTGCCCGAGCCGCCCGTCAACGTGAAGTGATACTTCGGCGCGGTCATGAAGCCTTCGGTCGAATCGACGCGCAGATGCGCTTCGGGCCCGATGAAGGTATTGCCGGTATTGATCACGTGGACATTGCCGTACGCATCGGCCATGTCCGTGTCCTGGTCGTAGTGCAGGCCGTCGGCCTTGATCACGGACGTGTTGTGGCGCACTTCGGCCGAGCCCTTGGCGGCGAGGTCCTGGTCGATCGTGCCGCTCGCGTGGTCGCCGAGCACGAAGGTGGCCGGCCGCTGGCCCGTTTGCAACGGATGCTCTTCGAGCTGCGGAGCGAGCTGCATACCCCACGGTGGGTAGACCGCTTGCGGCTGCGCAGCTTCCCCCGTCAACTGGGCGTGCGCAAGCGCGGGCATCAGGCCCGGAGCGGCGATTAATGCCGCGACGAGCCGCCTTTTGCGCGGCACTACTGCACAGGAAGGAGTGGTATCGGAAAGCTGTCTGGGCGGCATGTATCGTTTGGCGAGTCGACCCGTGTGCAAGCTTCCGTCATCACGATCCACCGCCTGCACACCGCGACCGTGAGAGTCGGCTGCACGTCTGGATTCCCAATTTGCCGAGTGATAAGGCGGGCGGTAAAACGGAGCACGCGAAAGCTGGCGTGTGAGTCGCGTCAAAAAAGTCGTGGGGTATTATATGGCAAGACGTTGTCCCCAAGAATTTGCCGCCGCTTTTCATGACGCTGCCTTCCACCCAAGACTTCACCGACACCCGCCTCTCCCTGCTCAAGGCCTGGCTGCAAGGCCACGCGGCGCATCATGCGCTGGAGCTCGACACGATCGTTCCGGCCTCGTCCGACGCCAGTTTCCGCCGTTATTTCCGGCTCGCCAGTAAGGCGCCGCAAGGCAACGGCGCGGCCACGCTGATCGCCGTCGACGCGCCGCCGCCCGAAAAATGCCGCGAATTCGCGCAGATCGCGCAATTGCTCGACGCCGCCGGCGTGCACGTGCCGCGCGTGCTCGAGGTGGACTTCGACGCGGGCTTCATGCTCGTCACCGATCTCGGCACCGCGTCCTACCTCGGCGCGCTGACCGACGCGCAGGCCGCGGGGGACACCCGCGCGGCCCGCACGCTGATGCGCGACGCGCTCGACGCGCTGATCCGCTGGCAGCTCGGCTCGCGCGAAGACGTGCTGCCGCCGTTCGACGAAGCGTTCCTGCATCGCGAAATGGAGCTGATGCCCGAGTGGTTCATCGGCCGGCACCTTCGCCGTGAAGTCGATGCCGCAACGCGCGCGCAGCTCGATCGCACGTTCGCGCTGCTGATCGCGAGCGCGCGCGCGCAGCCGCAAGGCTTCATGCTGCGCGATTTCATGCCGCGCAATCTGATGATCGCCGAGCCGAACCCCGGCGTACTCGACTTCCAGGACGCGGTGTACGGGCCGATCACGTACGACGTCGTGTCGCTGCTGCGCGATGCGTTCCTCAGCTGGGACGAGGAGTTCGAGCTCGACTGCTTCGTGTACTACTGGGAGCGCGCGAAAAAAACCGGCCTGCCGGTCGACGCCGATTTCGGCGAGTTCTACCGCCAGCTCGAATGGATGGGGCTGCAGCGGCACATCAAGGTGCTGGGCCTCTTCTGCCGCATCAACTACCGCGACGGCAAGGCGCATTACATGAAAGACCTGCCGCGCTTCATCGGCTATGCGCGCAAGGTGGCCGAGCGTTACGCGCCGCTGCGCGGGTTCGCGAAGCTGCTCGACGACCTCGAAGGCCGCGCGCAGGAAATCGGCTATACCTTCTGACCGATGACGATGTCCGTGAAGAAAGCGATGATTTTCGCCGCGGGTCGCGGCGAGCGCATGCGTCCGCTGACCGACGCGTGCCCGAAGCCCTTGCTCGAAGCGGGCGGCAAGCCGCTGATCGTGTGGCAGATCGAACGGCTCGCGCGGGCCGGCATCCGTAGCATCGTGATCAATCATGCGTGGCTCGGCGCGCAGCTCGAAGCCGCGCTCGGCGACGGTTCGCGCTGGCAGGTCGAACTGCGCTATTCGCCCGAGCACGAGGCGCTGGAGACCGCGGGCGGCATCGCGCAGGCACTGCCGCTACTGACCGACGACGGCGCGGATCACGTGTTCGTCGCGGTGGCCGGCGACGTGTACACCGATTACGACTACGCCGCGCTGCATGCGCACGCCGGCGCGCTGCAGGCGTTGCCCGAGCCCGGCATGCATCTGGTGATGGTGCCGAATCCGCCGTTTCACCCGAACGGCGACTTTGGTCTCGTCGACGGCGTGCTGTCGCTCGACACGCAGCCGCGCCTCACGTTCGGCAGTTTCGGGCTGTACGACACGCGCATGTTCCGCGATCTGCCGCGCGGCACACGACGCGCGCTGAGCCCGTATTACCGCGCGACGATCGCGCGTGGGCTCGCGAGCGGCGAGCTGTACGAAGGCGTGTGGGAAAACGTCGGCACGCAGGCGCAGTTGGAAGCGCTCGATCGGCTGCTGCGCGCGCGCTGAGCTCTACTTGGCCGCGCTCTCGCCGGCCCCGACCGCTTCCGCCCTTTCCACCGCGTCCGTGGTCTGCGCGGCGCGCTGCTGCAGCGCCCACATCTGCGCGAACAGGCCGTTCGCGCGCAATAGCTCCGCGTGCGTGCCTCGCTCGACGATGCGCCCCTTGTCCATCACGATGATCTGCTGCGCGTGCACGACCGTCGAAAGCCGGTGCGCGATGATCAGCGTCGTGCGTTCGCGCGCGATCAGGTCGAGCTCATGCTGGATCACGCGCTCGGAGCGTGAATCGAGCGCGGACGTCGCTTCGTCGAATAGCAGGATCGGCGGATTCTTCAGGATGGTCCGCGCGATCGCGACGCGCTGCTTTTCGCCGCCGGACAGCTTGAGCCCGCGCTCGCCGACCGGCGTGTCATAGCCCTTCGGCAGACTCTCGATGAACTCGTGGATATGCGCGGCGCGCGCCGCCGCGATCACTTCGTCGCGCGTCGCCGACGGCCGCCCGTACGCGATGTTGTAGTAGATCGAGTCGTTGAACAGCACCGTGTCCTGCGGCACGATGCCGATCGACGCGCGCAGCGAATCCTGCGTGACATCGCGAATATCCTGCCCGTCGATCCGGATCGCGCCGCCCGTCGCGCGGTCGAGATCGTAGAAGCGGAACAGGAGCCGCGCGAGCGTCGACTTGCCCGAGCCGCTGTGGCCGACCACCGCGGTCGTCGTGCCGGCAGCGATCGTGAAGCTCACGTCGTGCAGAATCGGTCGCGAAGACTCGTACGCGAAGCTCACGTTGTCGAAACGCACCTGCGCGCCGCGGACCTGCAAAGCCACCGCATTCGGCGCATCGGGCACTTCCTGCGGCGCGCCGAGCAGCGAGAACATGCGGTCCATGTCGGTCAGGCTCTGCTTCAGCTCACGATAGACCACGCCGAGAAAATTCAGCGGGATATACAGCTGCAGCATGAACGTGTTGATCAGCACCAGGTCGCCGAGCGTCAGGCGCCCGGCCATTACGCCCTGGGTCGCGCGCCACAGGATGAACACGAGCCCCGTGCCGATGATCGCCTGCTGCCCGAAGTTGAGCGCCGACAGCGAACGCTGCGACTTGATGGCCGCCGCGCGATAGCGCTTCAGGTTTTCGTCGTAACGGCTCGCTTCCCACTCCTCGTTGCCGAAGTACTTGACGGTCTCGTAGTTGAGCAGCGAGTCGATCGCGCGCGAATTCGCCTTCGAATCGAGCTCGTTCATCGTACGGCGAAAGTGCGTGCGCCACTCGGTGACCTTCACCGTGAACGCGATGTACGCCGCGAGCGCGATGAACGTGACGATCGCGTAATAGGCCTCGTATTTGACCACGAAAAAGCCGAGCACGAGCCCGACTTCGACGAGCGTCGGCAGGATGCTGTACAGCGAATAGGAAATCAGCTGCGTGATGCCGCGCGTGCCGCGTTCGATATCGCGCGACATGCCGCCCGTCTGCCGCTCCAGATGAAAGCGCAGCGACAGCCCGTGCAGATGACGAAACACTTTCAGCGCAAGCTGGCGCACCGCGCTTTCCGTCACTTTCGAAAACAGTATTTCGCGCAGCTCGGTGAAGAACGACGTGGACAGCCGCACCACTGCATACGCGACCACCAGCAAGCCGACGCCGCCGAGCAGCACGATGCCGGGCGCGTCCTGCGCGCGGCCGAGCGCGGTCAGATGGCGGATCGACGCGAGACTGTCGACGATGTGCTTCATCACGATCGGCACGCCGAGGTTCGCGACCTTCGCGCCGATCAGGCAGCCGAGCGCGATGCCGACTCGCCATTTGTAGGTTGCAAGGTATGGCAGCAGCGACAGGATCGTTTGCCAGTCGTTGCGGGGTCCGGTGGAAATCGGCGAGGGTTCTGACGAAGGAGCGCGGCGCATAAATCGTGGGGAGAGTGTGGAACTGCCGGAGTTCGCAGCGGCGCGGCTCGCGCGCCTGGCTGGGCGCTTTCCCGTACAATTCCTGATCCCCGTATTGTCGCAGAAGCCAGCTGGCGGCGCTTTCCGCGGCCTGTGGCCGGGCTGGCCCAGCCGTTCGGGCCGTGCGCGTCAATACACTCGAACACGTTTCCCAAGGATGTCCCGATGACCGATCTTCTTCAACTTCCTTCCAAGCCTTGCGCGCTGCGCGTGATGCCGCAGCCATCGGACGCGAACATTCACGGCGACGTGTTCGGCGGCTGGATCATGGCGCAGGTCGACATCGCCGGCTCGATTCCGGCAAGCCGTCGCGCGAATGGACGGGTCGCGACGATCGCGGTCAATTCGTTCCTGTTCAAGCAGCCGGTGTTCGTCGGCGACCTGCTGAGCTTTTACGCGGATATCGTGAAGACCGGCAATACGTCGGTGACGGTGTCGGTCGAGGTCTACGCGCAGCGGATGCGCCTGTCGCAGGAAGTCGTCAAGGTCACGGAAGCGATCCTCACCTACGTCGCCACCGACAGCGACCGCCGTCCGCGCGCGCTGCCCGTGCTGGACTGAGCCAGCAAGGATGCTTAAGCTAGCGGTTCCATGCGTCACGCGCCGCGCCACCCGCTAGCCGTTTCGGCCGATCAGCGCACGAGGCCGGGCGCCCGATAGTCGCTCTTCTAATGGATACGTGATGAAACTGATCGGAATGCTCGACTCGCCGTACGTGCGGCGCGTCGCCATCTGCATGAAGCTGCTCGCGCTCGACTTCGAACACGAGTCGATTTCCGTATTCCGCACCTACGAGCAGTTCGCGAAGATCAACCCGGTCGTCAAGGCGCCGACGCTCGTCGCCGACAACGGCGCGGTCGTGATGGATTCGACGGTGATCCTGCAGTATCTGGCGACGCTCGCCGGCCCCACCCCGCTGTTCCCGACGCAAGCCGACGCGGCGTTGCGCGCCGCGCGTCTGACGGGTCTCGCGCTCGCCGCGTGCGAAAAGAGCGTGCAGATCGTCTACGAGCGCAATCTGCGACCGCAGGAGAAGCAGCATGAAGCGTGGGTGGAGCGCGTGCGAGCGCAACTGCTCGCCGCCTATGCCGAACTCGAACGCGAGTTGGGCGAAGGGCCGCTGCCGGACACGCAGCAGCAGTTGAGCGCGGCGGACGTGGCCGTCGCCGTCGCGTGGCAGTTCACGCACATGATGCTGCCGGAGGCGGTCAGCAAGGCCGATCATCCGCGGCTCGAGAAATTTTCCGCGTTCGCGGAAAGCCTGCCGGTATTCAAAGACACGCCAGCGGAGTGACCGGCGTTTGACGCGACCCGCGGTGACACGCGGCGACCTTGGGCGCCGCGCGTCACGCTCCCTTCACGCCGGCTCCAGCTCCGGCACCAAGCCGCCGTGCAGCAGTTCGGAGATCCCTTCCGTCGATAGCGGCTTCGCGAAATAGAAGCCCTGCATCTCGTCGCACGCGCGTTCCCTCAGGAAGTCGAGTTGCGCGGACGTTTCCACGCCCTCGGCGATCACCTGCAGCTTCAGCGAATGCGCGAGCGCGATGATCGCCGACGTGATCGTCTCGTCGTCGCCCGACACGCCGATATCCGATACGAACGAGCGGTCGATCTTCAGGCGGTCCACCGGAAAGCGTTTCAGATAGCTGAGGCTCGAATAGCCGGTGCCGAAGTCGTCGATCGCGAGACCGATGCCGAGCGCGTGCAGCTCGTTGAGCATCAACACCGCTTCTTCCGCATTGCGCATGATCGTGCTTTCGGTCAGCTCGAGTTCGAGATACTTCGGTTCGAGCCCGGTCTCGGCGAGCACCTGCATCACGAGCTTCGCGATGTCGCGCTGCTGGAACACCCGCGCCGACAGATTCACCGACACGCGCGCCGGCGGCAAGCCCTGATCCTGCCACGCCTTGTTCTGGCGGCACGCCTCGCGCAGCACCCACTCCGACAGCGGCCCGATCAGCCCGCTTTCCTCGGCAAGCGGAATGAACGACGACGGCGGCACGAGGCCGGCCTCCGGATCGCGCCAGCGCACCAGCGCCTCGATGCCGACGATCTGGCCGCTGACGATATCGACCTGCGGCTGATAGTGCAGCAGGAACTCGTTGTCGCGCAGCGCGCGGCGCAGGCGTCGTTCGAGATTCAGGCGTGCGCCCGCGCTCGCGTTCATCTCCGGCTGATAGAACTGGAACGTGTTGCGGCCCAGGTCCTTCGCGCGGTACATCGCGACGTCGGCCTTCTTCATCAGCGTTTCGGCGTCCTCGCCGTCCTGCGGGAACAGGCTCGCGCCCATGCTGCAGCCGACGTACAGCTCGGTGCCGTCGAG
Organism: Paraburkholderia sp. BR10923; assembly: GCF_040948765.1. Classification (NCBI taxonomy): domain Bacteria; kingdom Pseudomonadati; phylum Pseudomonadota; class Betaproteobacteria; order Burkholderiales; family Burkholderiaceae; genus Paraburkholderia; species Paraburkholderia sp. BR10923. The sequence goes on from NZ_JBFPKO010000004.1 coordinate 345,725, forward strand.
CCACACCGGCTCGGCGATCGACGCGCGCACGCGCTCCATCCACGTGATCAGCGATTGCTCGTCGACGGTGTCGGTCATCACGATCACGAACTCGTCGCCGCCGTGGCGCGCAACCGTGTCGCTGGTGCGCGAGCAGCGCGCGAGCCGTTCGGCGACCACGCTGAGCAGCCGGTCACCGACGCTGTGGCCGAGGCTGTCGTTGACGTTCTTGAAGCCGTCGAGATCGAGGAACACGACTGCCACGCCCGTGTGATGCCGCTGCGCGACGACGAGCGCATGTTCGAGCCTGTCGCGCAGCAGGTTGCGGTTCGGCAGCCGCGTGAGGCCGTCGTAGTTGGCCTGGTATTCGAGCTGCTCCTGGTAGCGGATCAGCTCGGTCACGTCGTTGATGACGCCGATATGATGGGTGATCACGCCTTCCGCGTTCGGCACCGGCGCGATGAACAGCTGATTCCAGAACAGCGCGCCGTCCTTGCGATAGTTGCGCACCACGGCGCTGACCTCACGATTCGCCGCGAGCGCCTCGCGAATCAATGCGACGCCCTCCTGGTCACGGTCGTCGCGCTGCAGCACGCGGCAGTCGTGACCGATCACCTCATCGAGATCGTAGCCGGTGATACGCATGAACGCCGGATTCACGTATTCGATCAGATTGCCCGACGGCGACGGCGCGGTGATTAGGATCGCGTTGACACTCGCGTCGAGCGCACGGCTTTGCAGACGCAGCGCGAGATCGGCGCGCTTTTGCTCGGTGATGTCGGTGTACGAGCCGAGCACGCCGATCACCCGGCCGTCGCCGTCGGTGAACGGCAGCTTGCTCGTGACCCTCGTGCGATGCACGCCGTCGATCACGAAGTCGACCTCGAAGTTCATCTTCGGCACGCCGGTGCTCGCGACTTCGCGATCGTGCTCGTTCAGCAGGTCGGCGAACGCGCGCCACGGCAAATCGGTGTCGCTCTTGCCGATCACCTGCTCGGGATACGCGAGCCCCGCGTCGCGCGCGAACGCCATGTTGCAGCCCAGATAGCGCGAGTTCAGATCCTTCCAGAAAATCCGCTGCGGAATGTTGTCGATCACCGCTTCGAGCATCTGATTCGAGCGCAGCGCTTCGGCTTCGGCGTTGATCTGATCGGTCACGTCGTCCGCCAGCACGAACGACGCGTCGCGGCCCATGAAGCTGAGCGCGTGATACGACACGTTGACGCTGATGATCGAGCCGTCGTTGCGCCGATGCCGCCAGATGCCCGCCATCGTGTGGCTCTGGCGCAAGTCCGCGCTGCGCGCCAGATGCTTCTCGAGGCGCGCAACTTCGGAATCAGGGTGAATCGCGCGGATCGTCATGCCCAGAAACTTGCTTTCCGTGTAGCCGTATTGCTCGATCGCGGCAGCGTTGACGGCGAGAAAGCGCAGCGTATCGCGATCGAAGATGTACATCGGCACTCTGTGATCGTCGAACAGGCTGCGAAAACGCTCGTCGTTGCGCGCCAGCGCGCGGGCGCTGCGCAGCTTTTCACGCGCGCTGTTCTCGCGCACGCCGAACGTGAGCATCAGCAGCACGCTGCCGCAGAGCATCGTCACCAGCAGTACGAACATCGCGCGCTGGCTGTCGCTCGCCGATGCCGCGAGCGCGATCTGCAACGAACGGTTTTCGTCGCTGCGCAAAGAGGCGAGCGCGGCTTCGACACGCTCTAGCGAGGGGGCAAGCTGCGGGTCGGACGGCGCGGAGTCGACGGATGGGTCGAATCGCGCGTCGTCGTGGGCCGAGATCGGTGCTTCGGTCGATGCCGCGCCCGACGTCGCGCTGGCCGGGCCGGGTAAGTCGCTCGCGTGGTTGCGCAGCGTGTCCTCGAGATCGTGCTGCAGCGCGTGCCGCGCCGCGCTCAGGCTGGCGAGCGCCGCCGACATGGACGGTTCGCTCGCGAGTTCGACGCGCAGTGCACCCTCGCGGCTCGCGAGTGTGTTCGTCATCGAAGCGGCCGCGTCCGGCGGGACCGGATCGCCCGATTCCTTCAGGCGGTGCACCGCGGCGAGCGCTTTACCAAGCGCGGCGTGATAGGCATCGAGGTTCTGGCGCACGCTGGTCGAGCGCGCGAGGCGCGCATCGGCGTCTCGCTGCCCGCGAATCTGCGTGTACGCGACGAACGCGTTTGCACCGACCGCGACGACCACGACCGCAATATTGATCAGCAGTCGCTTCGACAAAAAAGGATTCATGGGTTCCGAACGTCAATCGTTCCGAGGGCAGGAGAGCGCGCTCGCTACCGGTGCGTCGCGCCGCATCGATGCAAATCTTTTACGCGCCAACCTTTGGATATCGGCAGCGATCGGAAGCGGGTTGAGGGTCGGCGTGAAAAAAATCTGAGGATTGGGGGGAGTTGCGGAGCCGGCCGCGCCTAGCCGGCCGCGCCTAGCCGGCCGCGCCAAATTCCTTCATCGCCGGGACGAAATCGTGGTTCGCCTCGGGCTTGCGCGACAGCTTCGCGAGCACGTAACGTTTGAATGGATCGAGCTCCGCCCAGCGCGCGACGCTCGGCGCGGCGAGTCCGGCGAGCCCCGCCTGATGCGCGACGCCGTCGGGCACGCTGTCGGTTTGTCGCCAGGCCGGCGACTCCTCCGGCGTGAACCACTCCGGTTCGATGTTCGCGTGCGTGCGCAGCATCTCGAACAGCGCGTGGTCGAAATTCGGTTCGATTTGCGTGTCTTCTTCGACCGGGAAACGCGCGAGCAGCTTGCGGTCTTCGAGCGGCAGTTGCTGCCACTGCGCGAGCGTGATGCGCAGCCCGAACCGGTCGAGATTGAAGCGCACCGACATCGGGATATAAGTGAAATTCTCCGAAGACGCGACTTCGAAGTCGAACAGAAGCGGTGCTTCGTTGAGTCCCATGTCAGTGCTCCTTGTCGGTGGCGGACAGCGTACGGGCGTCGCTTGGGGTATTTTAGAACCTTATTCGCGCGACGGCGGCCCGCGCGGCGGCCGCGAAGCATACGGCGAGCCGGGCGGGCACTTGAATGCGCGGCATGCTACAGGAGTGAAGCAGCTTGAACGGACAGGAAAACGGACGTGCAACCGAGGCGGCAAACGGCCAGCCCCACGACCTCGACAGCGACGAACAACCCGGCGCGGTGCAACTCGAGGTGCGCCGCCATCGGGGCACGGCGATCGAAACCGCGACCGATCACGTCGGCCAGGAGTGGCCGGTCGCGCTGGTGTTCAACGGCATCTCGCACGCGGTGATGATGTGCACACCGCGCGATCTCGAAGCGTTCGCGGTCGGCTTCGCGATTTCCGAGGGGATCGTCGAGCGCGGCAGCGATATTCAGGACATCGAGGTCGAACTGCACGGGCACGGCGAACTTCCGCATGCCGAGGTGCAATTGCAGGTCGTGCAGCAGGCGTTCGCCGGTTTGAAGGAAAAGCGCCGCGCGCTCGCCGGGCGCACCGGCTGCGGCGTATGCGGCATCGAAAGCATCGATCTGCTCGATCTGAAACCGCAGCGTGTAGCAGATACCGGCTTTCTGCAGCGGCTCGCGCCCGATGCGATCGCGCGCGCCGCGCGCGCGCTGCCCGAGCACCAGGCGCTCACGCGTTTGACGGGCGGCCTGCACGCGGCCGCGTGGTGTGATGCGCAAGGCGCGATCCGCTATGCGTTCGAGGATGTCGGCCGCCACAACGCACTCGACAAGCTGATCGGCCAGCTCGTGCTCGAGCGCGCCGATACGCGCGACGGTTTCGTGTTTCTGTCGAGCCGCGCGAGCTATGAACTGGTGCGCAAGGCTGCGCGCGTCGACGTGCCGATGGTCGCGACGATCTCGGCGCCGTCGTCGCTCGCGATTGCGATTGCGCGCGAGGCGGGTGTGCGGCTCGTGAGCTTCTGCCGCGAAGGCAGCTACGTCGATTACGACACGTGGCAGCCGCGGGTTTGAGCGATTGAAGCGCCGCAGCGGCGACTCACGGCTAACCCGCCCCGAAGCACGGCTGCGCCGTACGTCCCTCAGTCGAACTGCCGGAAATCCGGCTTGCGCTTCTCGAAGAACGCCTTGAAAGCCTCGCGCGCCTCGGGCGCGAGCAGCATCTTGCCGAAGTGCACGAATTCCTCGGTCATCTGCGTCTGCACTTCCTGTTGGCTCGCGCGTTTCATCAGGCTCTTCGTCACGCGCAGCGACGACGCCGGCAGCGCCGCCAGCTTCGCAGCCTGCGCCGCCGCGAACGCGTCGACTTCGCCCGCCGGCAGGACGCGATTCACCAGGCCCAACCGGAGCGCTTCCGCCGCGTCGAACGCCTCGCCGAGCAGCAGTTTTTCCGCCGCCGCCTGATAGCCGGCTACGCGCGGCAGCAGCAAGCTCGACGCAGCCTCCGGGCACAGCCCGAGTTGCGTGAACGGCAGCGAAAAGCTCGCGGTGTCGGCCGCGTAGACCAGATCGCAATGCAGCAGCAGCGTCGTGCCGACGCCAACCGCCGGCCCCGCAACCGCCGCCACGAGCGGCTTCTCCGCCGCGCTGATCGCGCGCAGGAATTGGATCACCGGGGGGTTGCCGCCGACCTGTGGCGTCTTCATGAAGTCTTCGAGATCGTTGCCCGCGCTGAAAATGCCCGCGCTGCCGCGAATCAGGATCGCGCGCACCGACGCGTCGCCCTGCGCTTCTACGAGCGTGTCGGCCATCGTCTGATACATCGCGGCCGTGATCGCGTTTTTCCTGCCGGGCCGATTGAAGCTGATGGTCAGCACCGCATCGGCGCGCTCGACCAGAATATCCGTCGTCATCCCGCTCATCTCCTTGTGCTCCTGCTGAATGTAAAAACGGTTCGCAAGCCGGGCGGCCTGCGAACCGTTGCGCGGTCCTCACTGGATCACCGAAGGATCCCCGGTGAGATCAGCGGCTCACAGACGCTCGATGATGCCCGCCGCGCCCATGCCGGTACCGACGCACATCGTCACCATGCCGTACTTGTAGTTGCGGCGGCGCAGGCCGTGCACCACGGTCGCCGCACGAATCGCGCCCGTCGCGCCAAGCGGATGGCCCAGTGCGATCGCGCCGCCGAGCGGGTTGATCTTCGATGCATCGAGGCCGAGGTCCTGGATCACCGCGAGCGACTGCGCGGCAAACGCCTCGTTCAGCTCGATCCAGTCGAGCTCGTCCTGCTTCAGCCCCGCAGCCTTCAGCGCGGCCGGAATCGCTTCCTTCGGGCCGATGCCCATGATTTCCGGCGGCACGCCGCGCACCGCGAAGCTGACGAAACGCGCGAGCGGCGTCAGGTTGAACTGCTTGAGGATCTTTTCCGACACGACGATCAACGCGCCCGCGCCGTCCGAGGTCTGCGAACTGTTGCCCGCCGTGACCGAGCCCTTGTTCGCGAACACCGCGCGCAGCTTCGCCAGGCCTTCCATCGACGTGTCCGCGCGCGGGCCTTCGTCGAGCTTCACCTCGCGCGTTTTCACGTTGATCTCGCCGGTCGCGAGATCGGGCACGCGTTCGGTGATCGTGTACGCGGCGATTTCGTCGTTGAATTCGCCGGCTTGCTGCGCGGCGATCGCGCGGCGGTGCGATTCGACCGAGAACGCGTCCTGCGCTTCGCGGCTGATCTTCCAGCGCTCGGCGACTTTCTCGGCGGTCAAGCCCATGCCGTATGCGATGCCAACGTCTTCGTTGCGATCGAAGATATGCGGCGACAGCGACGGCTTGTTGCCCATCATCGGCACCATGCTCATCGATTCGCAGCCGCCCGCGATCATTGCGTCCGCCTCGCCGACCCGGATGCGGTCCGCGGCCATTGCGAGCGCGGTCAGTCCCGAAGCGCAGAAGCGGTTCACCGTGACACCGCCGACCGTGTTCGGCAGACCGGCGAGCAGCGCGCCGATCCGCGCGACGTTCAGGCCCTGCTCCGCTTCCGGAATCGCGCAGCCGACGATCGCGTCTTCGATCACGCCGGTGTCGAGGCCGGGCACCTGGGCGACGGCCGACTTGATCGCGTGAACGAGCAGTTCATCCGGGCGCGTGTTCCTGAACATGCCGCGCGGCGCCTTGCCGATCGGCGTGCGGCTCGCGGCGACGATATATGCGTCTTGCAATTGCTTTGCCATTTGTGAATCTCCTTTGTCGGCAAACCGCTTAGTTGCGCACCGGCTTGCCGGTCTGCAGCATGCCCATGATCCGTTCCTGCGTCTTCTGCGTGCCGAGCAGTTCAACGAACGCACGACGCTCGAGTTGCAGCAGCCATTCTTCGTCGACGAGGCTGCCCGCTTCGACGTCGCCGCCGCACACCGCTTCCGCGATGCGGCTCGCGATCAGGAAATCGTGATCGCTGATGAAGCGGCCGTCGCGCATGTTGACGAGCGACGCCTTGATCGTCGAGATCGCCGAGCGGCCCGCGACCGGCACCTGGGTCGCGCGCAGCGGCGCACGGTAGCCCGCAGCAGCAAGCGCGCGCGCTTCCTTCTTCGCGACGTCGAGCAGTTCGAACACGTTGAAGACGATCGTGTCGGACGGCTTCAGGTAGCCCATCGCGCGAGCATCGAGCGCCGAGGACGAGACCTTCGCCATCGCCGCGTTCTCGAACGACTTCTGCAGGAACTTCAGCAGATCGTTGGTCGCGCCAACCTGGCTTGCCGCTTCGGCCGCGCGCAGCGCCGCTTCCTTCAGGCCGCCGCCCGCCGGCACCAGGCCCACGCCGACTTCGACGAGACCCAGATAGCTCTCGATATGCGCGACGCGCTTCGCGCTATGCAGCGCGAGCTCGCAGCCGCCGCCGAGCGCGATGCCCGAGATCGCCGCAACCACCGGCACGTTCGCGTACTTCACGCGCAGCATGCCCAGCTGGAAACTCTTCACGAACGGCTCGATGCCCTTCGCGCCGCCCATCATGAACGCGGGCATCGCTTCTTCGAGGTTCGCGCCCGCCGAGAACGGACCGCCCGGCGTGCCGAGCTTCAGCGACGTGGACTGCCACACGACGAGGCCCTTGTAGTCCTTCTCGGCCAGTTCGATCGCCTGCGTCAGACCCTCGATCACCGCCGGTCCGATCGTGTTCATCTTGCTCTTGAACGACACGATCAGCACGTCGTCCTCGCCCGCGCGATCGTCGACCCATGCGCGCACCGCATCGGTCTCGAACAGCGTCTTGCCGTAGGTCTTCGGATCGGCGCCGGTTTCGCCGACGAGCGGCGCGCGGAACACCTGCTTCCTGTACACGTCGAGCGACGAGCGCGGCACGAAGCTCTGCGTAGCCGGCGACCAGGAACCTTCGGCCGTGTGCACGCCGCCCTTGTCGGCGACCGCGCCTTCGAGCACCCACGACGGCAGCGGCACGTTGGCGAGCGCCTTGCCCGCCGCGATGTCTTGCTGCACCCACTCGGCGACCTGCTTCCAGCCGGCCGTCTGCCAGCCTTCGAACGGGCCTTCGTTCCAGCCGAAGCCCCAGCGGATCGCGAGATCGACGTCGCGCGCGTTGTCGGCGATCGACTCCAGATGCACGGCGATGTAGTGATAGACGTCGCGGAAGATCGACCACAGGAATTGCGCCTGCGGATGCTGCGTTTCGCGCAACAGCTTCAGGCGTTCGGCAGCCGGGCGCTTCAGGATGCGGCCGACGATTTCGTCTGCCTTGCCGCCGCCGTCGACGTAGTTGCCGGTCTTCGGATCGAGCACCTTGATCGCCTTGCCTTCCTTGCGGTAGAAGCCAGCGCCGCTCTTCTGGCCGAGCGCACCTTTCTTCACCAGTTCAGCAAGCACGGCCGGCGTTTCGTAGACCGGCAAGAACGGATCGTCCGGCAGCGTGTCCTGCATCGTCTTGATCACATGCGCCATCGTGTCGAGACCGACCACGTCGGCGGTGCGGAACGTCGCCGACTTCGCGCGGCCGAGGCGCGCGCCAGTCAGGTCGTCCACCTCGTCGAAACGCAGGCCGAACTTCTCGGCTTCGGCGACAACCGCGAGGATCGAGAAAACGCCGACGCGATTGGCGATGAAGTTCGGCGTGTCCTTCGCGCGCACGACGCCCTTGCCGACCACGCTGGTCAGGAAGGTTTCGAGCTGATCGAGAATTTCCGGACGCGTCGTCGCGGTCGGGATCAGTTCGACCAGATGCATGTAGCGCGGCGGATTAAAGAAGTGCACCCCGCAGAAGCGCGCCTTCAGTTCGTCCGAGAAACCTTCGGACAATGCGGTGATCGACAGCCCCGACGTATTGGTCGCGAAGATCGCGTTCGGACCGATGTGCGGCGCGACCTTCTTGTACAGGTCGTGCTTCCAGTCCATGCGTTCGGCGATCGCTTCGATCACGATGTCGCACTCGGCGAGCTTTTCGATGTCGTCGTCGTAGTTCGCGGGCTGGATGTATTGCGCGTCGTCCTTCACGCCGAACGGCGCGGGCGACAGCTTCTTCAGATTCTCGATCGCCTTCAGCGCGATGCCGTTTTTCGGGCCTTCCTTGGCGGGCAGATCGAACAGCAGCACGGGCACCTTGGCGTTGATCAGGTGCGCGGCGATCTGCGCGCCCATCACGCCGGCGCCGAGCACGGCTACCTTGCGAATGATCAGATTGCTCACGTCGTTTCTCCGGAGAGTTGTGCGGTGGCGCGAAGCGTCAGCCATGCTTCGCGCGAGGTGTGTGGTCTGGAGCGAGGCAGCGCGGGTTCGCTGCGCGCGGGCGCCTCGCTCTATCTGTGAGCGTTAGAACAACGCTTCTTCGACGTCCATCATCGGCTTCGAACCGGCCCGCGCCTGGCGGATCGTCATCGCCGTTTCGGGCAGGAGCTTCGCGAAGTAGAACCGCGCTGTCGCGAGCTTCGCCTTGTAGAACGGATCGCCCGATGCCTCTTTGTCCAGCGCGATACGTGCCATGCGCGCCCAGAAGTACGAGAACACCAGATGGCCGACCGTGCGCAGATACGGCACGGCCGCGGCGCCGACTTCGTCCGGGTTCTGCATCGCCTTCATGCCGATTTCCATCGTCAGCTTCTGCACCTTTTCACCGATGTCGGCGAGCGGGTTCACGAACTCCTGCATTTCCGGCTTGATGCCTTCGGCTTCGACGAACTCGGCGACGAGCTTGCCGAACTTCTTCAGCTTCGCGCCCATGTCGCCGAGTACCTTGCGGCCGAGCAGATCGAGCGACTGGATGCCGTTGGTGCCTTCGTAGATCATGTTGATGCGCGCGTCGCGCACGTACTGCTCCATACCCCATTCGGCGATGAAGCCGTGGCCGCCGTAGATCTGCATCGCGTGATTGGTGCCTTCGAACGCGTTGTCCGACAAGAACGCCTTCAGGATCGGCGTGAGCAATGCGACGAGGTCGGCGGCTTCCTTGCGCTCGGCTTCGTCGGCGTGCGACAGCTCCTTGTCGATCTGCAGCGCCGACCAGTACGAGAACGCGCGGCCGGCTTCGGCGTAGGCCTTTTGCGTGAGCAGCATGCGGCGCACGTCCGGATGCACGATGATCGGATCGGCGGCCTTCTCCGGCGCCTTCGGACCGGTCAGCGAACGCATCTGCAGACGCTCTTTCGCGTAGGTGAGCGAGTTCTGATACGCAACTTCGGTGAGGCCGAGGCTCTGCATGCCGACGCCGAGACGCGCGGCATTCATCATCACGAACATCGCATTCAGGCCTTTGTTCGGCTCGCCGACCATCCAGCCCTTCGCGTTGTCGAGATTGATCACGCAGGTCGCGTTGCCGTGAATGCCCATCTTGTGCTCGATCGAGCCGCACTTGACGCCATTGCGCTCGCCGGGCTCGCCTGCTTCGTTCGGCACGAACTTCGGCACGATGAAGAGCGATATGCCCTTGGTGCCCTTCGGCGCGTCCGGCAGACGCGCGAGCACGAGGTGAACGATGTTCTCCGCCAGATCGTGTTCACCGCTCGAGATGAAGATCTTCGTGCCGCTGATCGAGTACGAGCCCTCGCCGTTCGGCTCGGCCTTGGTGCGCAGAATGCCGAGGTCGGTGCCGCAATGCGGCTCGGTCAGACACATCGTGCCGGTCCATACGCCTGCGACGAGCTTCGGCAGATAGCGCTGCTGCAGTTCCGGCGTGCCATGCGCGTGCAGGCATTCGTACGCGCCGTGCGACAGGCCCGGATACATCGTCCACGCCTGATTCGCCGAGTTCAGCATTTCATAGAGCGCGTTGTTGACGAACGCGGGCAACCCCTGACCGCCGTATTCCGGGTCGCAGCCAAGCGCCGGCCAGCCGGCTTCGACGTATTGCTGATAGGCTTCCTTGAAGCCCTTCGGCGTGGTCACGACGCCGTCGCCGGCATACGTGCAGCCTTCCTGATCGCCGCTGTGGTTGAGCGGGAACAGCACTTCGGAGCAGAACTTGCCGGCTTCCTCGAGCACCGCGTTGATCGTGCCGGCATCGAGATCGGCGTGCTTCGGCATGTGCCGAAGTTCGGCTTCGACGTTGAGCAGTTCGTGCAACACGAATTGCATGTCGCGCAGCGGCGCGGCGTACTGTCCCATGACTTCCTCTCCCTGGATTGACAAAAAGCCAGGCCGTTGGCCGGGTCCGTGTAGGGACCTTGTGCGCCGCGCGTTTCCGGTAAGTTCCGGCGACGCCGCTAACGGCTTTCGCTCTGATACGAATTAATCAGTTTTTCCAGCGCGGCCCACGTGAGGCGCACCGCATCCGGCAAATGCAGGAAGCGCGCGTCGTGATGCAGGCCGAGCGTGACGCTATACAGTTCGAACAGCATCAGCTGCGGGTCGGTATCGGCGCGCAGATGCCCTTCTTCCATCGCTTGCGAAATCGCGCGCGTGAGCGCCGCACGCCACGTCGTCACGCTCGACACCAGTTGCTCGCGCACCTGGCTGTCCGCGCGATCGTCGTATTCGACGGCGCCGCTGATGTAGATGCATCCGGTCGTGACTTCCTGAATGCGCTTCTCGAACCAGCGGGAAATCATCGCGCGCAAGCGCGGCAGACCACGCGGCTCGCGCAGGCTCGGGAAAAACACCTCGTCTTCGAAACGGCGGTGATATTCGCGCACGACCTCGACCTGCAGATCCTCGCGCGACCCGAAATGCGCGAACACGCCGCTCTTGCTCATCTGCATGCGCTCGGCGAGCAGGCCAATCGTCAGACCTTCCAGTCCGTCTCGGCTTGCCAGATCGAGTGCTGCGTCGAGAATCGCGGCTCGGGTTTGTTCGCCTTTTCGCATAGCTGTTCTACCGTTCTAATGTGACCGAATTAAAAATCGAACGGCCGTACTATTATTGAGTGCTTGCCGTCCCCGAAACAAGGACTTTATTAGAAACCGGTTTCTAACCGGCCTCTAATTTTGCGGCTTTCGACCATCAGATCAATCAGATTTTTTAGAGGCGTTTGCCTTGTATTGACGGTTGCCGACGAGTGCGCGCGTGTTCTATTGGTGTCAATCGTAGCCGCCCACCGTCAGCAGTTTCATCGCGACCCGGTAGCTCGTGTACGCGAGCCAGCTCAGCGCGCGCAAGCGCGCCGGTCGCGATTCGTAGTGCGCTTCATCGATCCGGCGCGCGTCCGTGAACGCATCGAGAATCGCATCGCGAAGTTTCGCGATCGACAGATCGTTGACGAGCACGACGTTCGCTTCGTTGTTGAGCATCAGGCTGAGCGCATCGAGATTCGACGAACCGACCGTGCCCCAGTTCGAATCGACCACCGCGACCTTGCCGTGCAGCAGCGTCTTCTCGTATTCGGCGATCTGCACGCCCGCGCGCAGCAGTGCGTGGTACAGGAACGGCACCGCGTAATCGAGCGCCTTGAACTCCTTGCGCCCGATGATCAGCTTCACGACCACGCCGCGCCGCGCCGCGAACACCAGCGCGCGGCGCAGCTTGCGCCCCGGCATGAAGTACGGATTCGCCAGCAGAATTTCATGGCGTGCCTGGCCGATCGCGGCCAGATAGGCCTTTTCGATCGCACGGCGGTTGATCAGGTTATCGCGCGCGACGAACGCGACGCACGGCTCGCCGCCGGCCCACAGCTCCTCGTTGCGGCGCCGCCGGCGCCGGCGCAGACTGCCGAGCGAGTTGGCGTCCTGCGACGACACGTCTGACCTGAACGAATCGAGCGGCCGATGGCCGAGGCGAATCCGCCGCCACTGCACCTCGATCGCGTCGCGCACGTCAGCGACCACCGGCCCGCGCAGTTCGACCGCGAAGTCCCAGCGGTGGTAGGGCAGCTTCTCGCCGTTGTTCTCGAAGTCATCGACGATATTGATGCCGCCGCAATACGCGATCCGATCGTCGATCACCGCCAGTTTGCGGTGCGTGCGCGAAAAGCCGAAGCGGCCGAACAGATGCGGGTTGTAGATGCGATGCTCGATGCCGCCCGCCGGCCATTGCTCGAACATTTTCAGGCGTGCGGTGCCGATGCCGTCGGTGATGACGCGCACCCTGACGCCGCGCGCGGCCGCGCGCAGCAACGCCTCGCTGACCGCGTGGCCGGCTTCGTCGTCGCAGAAGATGTAGGTTTCGAGCGCGACGCTGTGCTCTGCAGCATCGATGCGCTCGATCAGCGCGTCGAAGAAGTCGTCGCCGGAGCGCAGGAGCTCGACCTGGTTGTTGCCGGTGAAGCGGTAGCGCTGAAAGTAACGACGGCCGAGCAACGTATGCCGCAGACGCGCGAGACGGCCCGAACCGCCTGCGCTCATTGGCCACGCTCCCCGGCCAGCTGGCCGGATTGGGGGTCGATCGGGCGCGCGGCGAGGCGGCGCGGCAACTGCAGGATCGCATCGGCATTCGACGACGAAAAGCAGCGCGATGCGGCCTCTTCATACGGCAGCCACATATAGGCGGTGTGTTCACGCGGCGCGAGCGACACGTCGATACGCTCGGGTACCTGCAGGCTGAACCAGTGCTCGGTGTTGTAGAGCACGCCCGCTTCGTAGCGGTAACGAAATTCCGGGTAGATCTCGTAGTCGATCGAGTACTGCCAGTCGAACAACGCGCTGCGCGGCACCAGCGCGCCGCCGATCATAATGCCGGTTTCCTCGCCGACTTCACGCACCGCCGTGTCGGCGAGCGGTTCGTCGAGCCGGTCTTTCGAACCCGTTACCGACTGCCAGAACGCGGCATGGTCGGCGCGTTCGAGCAGCAGCACGTCGAGCGCGGGCGTATGAATGATGACGAGGACGGACTGCGGAATTTTCGGCGGTTTCGGCATGGCTCAAAACTGGGCGCGACGAGACGCGCGGTACATGTCGGATGACGGTCGAAAGAGTCGGGAAAGCGGTGGCTTCACTGTAACGCAAAAAATGAAAAAGGCGCTGAGGTGGAGAACACCTCAGCGCCTTTTCGTTTCGCTCGTGTGGCTTTTTGCGGCCGCGAGAAGCGGCCACGGTTTTACGCCTTCGGTTCCGGCGAACGCAGACGGATGTGCAGCTCGCGCAGCTGGCGCTCGTCGACTTCGCTCGGCGCCTGCGTGAGCAGATCCTGCGCGCGTTGCGTCTTCGGGAACGCGATCACGTCGCGGATCGAGTCGGCGCCGGCCATCATCGTGACGATGCGGTCCAGGCCGAACGCGATACCGCCGTGCGGCGGCGCGCCGTATTGCAGCGCGTCGAGCAGGAAACCGAACTTGGCCTGCGCTTCTTCCGCGTTGATCTTCAGCGCGCGGAACACCTTGCTCTGCACTTCCTCACGATAGATACGCACCGAGCCGCCGCCGATTTCCCAGCCGTTCAGCACCATGTCGTAGGCCTTCGCGAGGCAGCGCGCCGGGTCTGTTTCGAGGTACTCGAGGTGCTCGTCCTTCGGGCTCGTGAACGGATGATGCGCGGCGACGTAGCGGTTGTCTTCCTCGTCGTATTCGAACATCGGGAAGTCGACGACCCACAGCGGCTTCCAGCCGGACTCGACGAGACCGTTGGCCTTGCCGAACTCCGAATGACCGATCTTCAGGCGCAGTGCGCCGAGGCTGTCGTTGACGACCTTCGCGCGATCCGCCGCGAAGAAAATGATGTCGCCGTCTTGCGCGCCGGTGCGCTCGATGATCGCCTTCAGCGCTTCGTCGTGCAGGTTCTTGACGATCGGGCTTTGCAGACCGTCACGGCCCTTCGCCGCTTCGTTGACCTTGATCCACGCGAGGCCCTTCGCGCCGTAGATGCGCACGAATTCCGTGTAGCTGTCGATGTCGCCACGCGACAGCTCGCCGCCCTTCGGCACGCGCAGCGCCGCGACGCGGCCGTCCTTCGTGTTGGCCGGCGTGCTGAACACCTTGAAGTCGACGTCGCGCATCGCGTCGGTCAGCTCGGTGAACTCGAGCTTCACGCGCAGGTCCGGCTTGTCCGAACCGAAGCGGCGCATCGCTTCCGCGTATTCCATGACCGGGAATTTCTCGTCGAGCGCAACGCCGATCGTCGTCTTGAACACGTGGCGGATCATCGCCTCGAACAGATCGCGAATTTCCTGCTCCGACAGGAACGAGGTCTCGCAGTCGATCTGCGTGAATTCCGGCTGACGGTCGGCGCGCAGGTCTTCGTCGCGGAAGCACTTGGTGATCTGGTAGTAACGGTCGAAGTTCGCGACCATCAGCAACTGCTTGAACAGCTGCGGCGACTGCGGCAGCGCGAAGAACTGGCCCGGGTTCGTACGCGACGGCACGAGGTAGTCGCGCGCGCCTTCCGGCGTGCTTTTCGTCAGCATCGGCGTTTCGATGTCGATGAAGCCCTGCTCGTCGAGGTACTTGCGCACTTCGATCGCGACGCGATAGCGCAGACGCAGGTTGTGCTGCATCTGCGGACGGCGCAGGTCGAGCACGCGATGCGTGAGACGCGTGGTTTCCGACAGGTTGTCGTCGTCGAGCTGGAACGGCGGCGTAACCGACGCGTTCAGCACGATCAGCTCGTGGCACAGCACTTCGATCTTGCCGCTCTTCAGCGACGCGTTGGTCGTGCCTTCCGGACGACCGCGCACGACGCCCTTGACCTGCACGCAGAACTCGTTGCGCACGCCTTCGGCAATCTTGAACATGTCCGCGCGATCCGGATCGCAGACGACCTGAACGAGCCCTTCGCGATCGCGCAGGTCGATGAAGATGACGCCGCCATGGTCGCGGCGGCGGCTTACCCAGCCGCACAGCGAGACGGATTGGCCCAGCAGTTCTTCGGTCACCAGACCGCAGTATTCAGATCTCATCGACATGATGTTTGTCTTTCGTTTTGCATTGGTTGAACGGCGCGCCGCAGACGATCCTGCATGAAGCGTTGCGCGCCGGCATTACAGCGGAGGCTCGACGGTGGTGCGGCGCACCGGCGCCGGCGGTGGCGCGGACGGCGCCACGACGCCCATCGAGACGATGTACTTGAGCGCAGCGTCGACCGTCATGTCGAGCTCGATCACTTCGCTTTTCGGCACCATCAGGAAGAAGCCGGACGTCGGGTTCGGCGTGGTCGGCACGTACACGCTGACGTAATCTTCCTTCAGATGGTTGGCCACGTCGCCGCCCGGGATGCCGGTCAGAAACGCGATCGTATAGGAACCGCGGCGCGGGTACTCGATCAGCAGCGCCTTGCGGAATGCATTGCCGCTGCTCGACAGCAGCGTGTCGGACACCTGCTTGACGCTGGTGTAGAGCGGGCCGACCACCGGAATGTGCGCAACCAGCAGTTCCCACCACTTCACGAGCTTCTGCCCAATGAAGTTCTGCGTCAACAGCCCGACGACGAAGATGAACGCGAGCGTGAGCACCGCGCCGAGGCCCGGCAAGCGATAGCCGATCGCGCGTTCCGGCTGCCACGAGGTAGGCAGCAGCAACAGCGTCTGGTCCATCGTGCCGATGATCAGACCGAGCACCCACAGTGTGATAGCCAGAGGCACCAGCACCAGCAGGCCGGTCAGAAACACCGATTTGAGCGTGAATTTCTTCGTCGTCATGTGTACCGCCAGAAAGCTGCGCGGGCCGAAGCCCATGCGCGGTAGATACGCCGCCCGCGCGGGGCGGCGGTCCCACTAGGCGCTGCCGGAACCGCTCGCGGCGGCGGGCGCTGCGGCGGGGGCCGCGGGCGCGGCCGGGGCAGCCTGTTCAGCCGGGGCAGCGGCCGCGGACGGCTCGGACTTCCCTTCCGACGTGGCCGGCGTGCTCGCGCCGCCGCTGCCGCCGCGGAAATCGGTCACGTACCAGCCGGAGCCTTTCAACTGGAAGCCGGCGGCGGTGAGTTGCTTGCTAAAGGTGTCTTTTCCGCACTCGGGGCACTGCGTCAACTGGGGGTCGCTCATCTTCTGGAGCACGTCCTTCCCAAAGCCGCATGACCCGCAACGATAAGCGTAGATCGGCATGATCCTTTCCTACTCCAAATCCCTACTGAAATCTTGTAAACGCTTGCAAAGCCTTGAATTATAGCCGCAAACGATGTCCGTTCCCCGGATTTCGGGAAGCGGACGCGTGACGCGCCCGCCACCGCGCCAGATGGGGGCGTCCCGCGGATCTGTCAAGAGCGGCGCGTGGCGCTAGCCGCGACGCCGCCAGGTGAGCCAGCGCTCGTGTCCGGCAAAAACGGCGATCGAGTCGTCGACCGCTTCGTCTTCGATAAGCTCGAAGTGTGGCGTGAACAGCGCGTCGAGCTCATCGCGTTCGATGCCGAACGGCGGCCCCTTCGGCGTCGCGCCGATAAAAAAGTACCCCGCGAGCAACCCGCCGGACGGCAGCAGTTGGACCATGCGTTGCGCATAGTCAGTGCGGCGCGTCGGCGGCAGCGCGCAGAAGAACGCGCGCTCGTAGATCCACGCGGGCGTGAACGGCGGCGCATAGGTGAAAAAGTCCGCCTGCTCGACCAGCGATGCGTGCTGCGCGCCGAGTTGCTCGCGCGCCCCCGCGACGGCGGCGGCGGAGAAGTCGATCGCGCGCACCAGGTTGCCCCGACGCGCGAGCCATGCCGCTTCGTGGGCACTGCCGCAGCCTGGAATCAGCACGGCGGCGTCGCGGTGCCGGTCAGCGAACGCGCGAAACGCGGACGGCACGCCCGCCTGGTCCCACGGCGTGAAACGGCGCTCGAAACGTTCGTCCCAGAACTCGGGTGAGTTGGGATCGCGGTTCGCGAAATCGGGCATGGGGGGTTGGGTCGGATCGCTCATCGGATGCCTCGTTGAGGTTTGCCCCTGTCGTCACCGCAAGCCGCGGCTGACACCGCCGCTGAAACACAGCGCGGCCAATGGGCCGTCAGCCGCACTCAACCGCCGTATGCGAGCGCCAGGAACGCCCGCGCCAGCATCGCGCCGACGCCGACCGCCACGCCGAACAGCAGCAGGCCTTGCAGCAGACGGTTGGTGCGCTTCTGCTCGAGCAGGATCTGGCGGATCACGTCGTCGTTCGCGCCGCCCACTGGATGATGGCGCTCGGCCAGCATGTTGTGGACGAGACGCGGCAACTGCGGCAGCGTCTTGCTCCACTGCGGCGCCTCGATCTTCAAACGCTCGTACCAGCCGCGCAAGCCGATCTGCTCGTTCATCCAGCGCTCGAGGTAAGGCTTCGCGGTCTTCCAGAGATCCAGTTCGGGGTCGAGCGAACGGCCGAGTCCTTCCACGTTCAGCATCGTCTTTTGCAGCAATACGAGCTGCGGCTGGATCTCGACGTTAAAGCGCCGCGACGTCGAGAACAGGCGCATCAGCACCTGGCCGAGCGAAATGTCCTTCAGCGCGCGATCGAAGTACGGTTCACAGACCGCGCGGATCGCGCTTTCGAGCTCCTCGACACGCGTGGTCGGCGGCACCCAGCCCGACTCCAGATGCAGCGTCGCGACGCGATGGTAGTCGCGCTTGAAGAACGCGAGGAAGTTTTGCGCGAGGTAGTTTTTATCGAAGTCCGACAGCGCGCCGATGATGCCGAAGTCGAGCGCGATATAGCGGCCGAAGTGCGCGGGATCGAGGCTCACCTGGATGTTGCCGGGGTGCATGTCGGCGTGGAAAAAGCCGTCGCGGAACACCTGCGTGAAGAAAATCTCGACGCCCTCGCGCGCGAGCTTCGGGATATCGACGCCCGCCGCGCGCAATGTGTCGACCTGGCTGATCGGCACACCGACCATCCGCTCCATCACGAGCACCGTGGGCGTGCAGAATTCCCAGTACATCTCGGGCACGAGCAGCAGGTCGAGCCCCTGGAAGTTGCGCCGCAACTGGCTACCGTTGGCAGCCTCGCGCATCAGGTCGAGTTCGTCGTGCAGATACTTGTCGAATTCGGCGACCACTTCGCGCGGCTTCAGTCGTTTGCCGTCGGCCCACAGACGCTCGGCCCACACGGCGATGTCGCGCAACAGCGCGAGGTCGGAATCGATCACCGGCAGCATGTTGGGACGCAGCACCTTCACCGCGACCGCCTTGCCTGCGTGCTGGCCGGCCTTCACCGTCGCGAAGTGGACCTGCGCGATCGACGCGCTCGCGACCGGGACCCGCTCGAAATCGTCGAACAACACGTCGACCGGCGCGCCGAGCGACTTCTCGACGAGTGCGATCGCGACCGCCGAATCGAACGGCGGCACCTGGTCCTGCAGCTTCGCGAGTTCGTTGGCGATATCGACCGGCAGCAGATCGCGACGGGTCGACAACACCTGGCCGAACTTGACGAAGATCGGCCCGAGACTTTCGAGTGCGAGCCGCAGACGAACGCCCGGAGGCGCATCGAACTTGCGGCCGAGGGTCGTGATTCGCAGCAGCAAACGCACGCGCCGATCGTTGATGCGGCTCAACATCATTTCGTCGAGGCCGAAGCGGATGACCGTGAAAAATATCTTGAGAAAACGCAGAAAACGCATGGCTGGGCCCGTTGACTAGCGCGTGCCGCGCGACGTGGCGGCGCCGCCCGACGCTTGCGCGCCGCGGGCTTCGACCTTCTGTTCGAGACGCTCGATGCGCTTTTCGACGCGCGCGAGCGAATCACGCGCGCGCGCCAGCTCGACGTTGAAGTCCGCGAGCGCGGTACGGCGCACCAGCTGCGGATTCTCGTCGAGCAGATACTCGGCTGCCGTGTCGAGCAGGTTGCGGCCGGTGCGTTGCACATGCTCGCCGACCGAACGCACGAGCGACGTGATGCGCCACGCGGGCCCATCACCGATCAGCTTCGAGAGATCTTCCTCCGGCTCCCAGCGCAGATGCTCGGCGAGCTTCGCGATCACGGTCGCGAACTCGGCGTCGCCCTCGATCTTCACGTGCTTCATCACTGCGGCCTGGCCACCTTGCAGGAAGGCCGGGAGTGCGTCGGACGGCACCGAGACGGTCACGTCGAACTGATGCGCATCGGCTTCGTCGAGCGTGCCGAGATAGCCGTCGGGCTGCACGAGCAGTGCAAGCACAACCGGTGGAGATGACAGGCGTGCGGTCTTGCCCGCGTACGGGGCGAGGCGCTCGCGGGCCCACGATTCGCGGGCGAGCAGATGATTGACAGCAGCAGCGAAGGGCTTGGCGGCGAGGGTCATCGAAGGTGGCAAGAAAAAACCCGCGCGAGCGAGGTGCTTGCGCGGGCTCCCATTGTAACGTCCGTTCGCTTCGCGGCCTGCTATGCCGAACGGCCTAAGCGATGCGCGAGGCGAGGAATCGCCGTGCCGTGGCCGGCTTTTTTCGATCGATGCTTCGGCATGTCAGTGTTGCTCGACCTGCTGGATGCCGGCAAGCAGCCATCCTTCGCCAGGGCGATTCGCCTTCGTCAGATTCCAGACTTCGACGAACGGCTCGGCCGCCGCGCCCGGCGCCTCGCGGATCAAACCGGAGAAGCGCACGCTCGCGAAGTATTCGGTCGCGCGCTCCTCGACGCCGAGCAGCTCGGCGTTCAACTGCACGACGTCGGTCTGGTTCGGCTGCGTGCCGCGCGCGGTGAGATCGACGCGCACTTCGGCGAACATTTCCGGCGTCGTGAATTCGCGGATGTCATCGACATTGCCGACGTCCCACGCGGCCTGCAGGCGCACGAAGTACACCTTCGCGTTACGCAGAAACGCTTCCGAATCGAAGCCGGCCGGCACCGACGGCGTCGCGCCGAGCGATGGCGTCGTCAACGGGTTGCCCTGCGGTTCGAGATACGAGCCGGTCGGCGGCGCGGTGTAACGCGGCTCCTGAATATAGTCGGTGCCTTTGGTGTTCAGCGACGGCGCCGTGCCCGCGTAAGCCGGTTGCTCCGCATCGCGCTTGCGGCCGGTGAAGCGGCGGATGAGCCAGATCACGACCATCGCGATCAACGCAATCACGATCACGTTGGCGAACATGCCGGCGAACGCCTCGCCGAGCCCGAAATGCGACAGCAACGCGGCGATGCCGAGACCGGCCGCGAGACCGGCGATCGGGCCCAGCCAGCGATTGCGGTTCGGCGCGGCGGGCGGCGTGGGCTTGGTTGCAGGAGCCGCCGGTTGCGCGCTCTGCTGCGTGGCCTGATTGTTCTGCGCGGGCTGGGACGGCGGCGTCGTCTGGCGCTGCTGCAGACTGTTCGATTGACGGCCGAAGCTACGGCCTCCGCCCATGCGGCGTGCTTCGGCGTCGAGAGAGGCAAGGGTGCCGGCCGTCAGCAGACCGACCATCGCGATCAGTCCGATTCTTCTCGCCAGCGACCCCTTAACCTTACGAGCAGATAACAGATTCGAATCGGACATTTCGCACTTTCCTTTAAAAATCGATGGGTTAGGGACCCTAGTATTTGGTCCCCACATGCAACGCTACCACGCCAGCTGACAAATTGTAATATTTGACGTTGTCGAGACCGGCTTGTTCCATCATAGTTTTCAAAGTTTCCTGGTCAGGATGCATGCGGATCGATTCCGCCAGGTACTGGTAGCTTTCCGCGTCCTTGGCGAAGCGCTCGCCGAGCCACGGCAACACCTTGAACGAATACAGATCGTAGACCTTCTTCAGCGGGTCCCATACCTTCGAGAACTCGAGCACGAGCAGCCGCCCGGCCGGCTTCAGCACACGGCGCATTTCGGCGAGCGCGATGTCTTTATGCGTCATGTTGCGCAAGCCGAACGCGACCGTCACGACGTCGAAATAGTTATCCGGGAACGGGATTTTCTCGGCATCGCAAAGCAGCGTCGGCGTAATGATGCCCTTGTCGAGCAGCCGGTCGCGGCCGACGCGCAGCATCGATTCATTGATGTCGGTATGCCAGACCTCGCCCGTCTCGCCCGCCTGTTTGGCGAACGCCTTCGACAGATCGCCCGTGCCGCCCGCGATGTCGAGCACCTTGTAGCCCGGCCGCACGTTCGCCTGGGCGATCGTGAACACCTTCCACGCCCGGTGCAATCCGCCCGACATCAGGTCGTTCATCAGGTCGTAGTTGGCGGCCACCGAGTGGAACACCCCCGCCACTTTCTGCGCCTTGTCCTGTTCGTCGACCGATTGAAAGCCGAAGTGGGTTTTGCTCATCGCGCTCGTCCTTTCGCGTGTTCTTGAATGTTGCGCCGCTCGAGCGGCGTTCGGGGGCGAATCGTATCAGTGACAGTGCCCGTGCGCAGCTGCGGCGGGCACCATCGGCGTGTCGCGGTCGATGCCGGCCGCTGCCAGTTTGGCGAGATACGCGCGCCAGAGTTCATCCTGACGTACGGCCATGTCGTACAGCAGGTCCCACGAATAGATACCGGTGGAGTGGCCATCGGAGAAAGTCGGCTGCAGCGCGTAATTGCCGACGCCTTCGATCATCGTGATCGTCACGTCGCGCTTGCCCGTCTGCAGCGTTTCCTGGCCGGGCCCGTGGCCCTGCACTTCCGCCGACGGCGAATAGACGCGCAGCAGTTCGAACGGCAGCCGGTACGCTTCGCCGTTCGCGTACTGCAGTTCGAGCACGCGCGACTTGGAATGCACGACCACGCCGGTCGGCACCGGCGTCTCGGGAGTCAATCCGCTCATGTTGGCCTCATCAGATAACGGCGGGGTGATAACGACGGCTCGGCCGCCCCGCGCACCGACCGGAGCCCGGCGGTGCGCGGCGGCGGATTCAGCGATGCTCAGCCCAGCGCCTGTTCGATTTCCTGCCGCACGGCTTCGCGCAGCAACGTGGCGTGCGCGCGACGCGACGACAGCATCGCTTCGGACACCGTGCGCTGGCGCGGCGCCCAGATCGGCAGGGGGAAATGCGCGTCGTTCGAGAAACGCGGAATCACGTGCCAGTGCACGTGCGGCACCTGGTTGCCGAGGCTCGCGAGATTGACCTTCGCGGGCTGCATCACGCGCCGCTGCGCACGCTCGACCGCGTAGACGGCCTTCATCACGTGATCGCGGTCGTCGGCGGAAAGATCCGAAAACTCGGCTACGTGAGCGTTCCAGATGACCCGGCAAAAGCCCGGGTAGTCGTGTTCGTCGGCGAGGACGACTCGCAACGCGTCGTCCTGCCATAGCACATCGCCGCCGTCTTCACGGCAAAAAACGCAGTCCATCGTCGTCCTCGGCAAATATCGTCGGTCGTGCCATTAAACCAGCACGCGCTCGATTCCGCCATTGTTCGCCCGCTGTACGTAGTCCGCCATCCAGTTTTCGCCGAGCACGTGACGTGCCATCTCGACCACGATGTAATCCGCCTCGGTACCCGCGTCTTCGTTGTAGCGCGACAGCCCTTGCAGGCACGACGGGCAGCTCGTGAGGATCTTGACGTCGGTCGAACCCGCGTTGCCGTTACCCGGCTGCGGACCGTCGCCGGCTTTCAGCACGGAACCGTTGGTCGCACCGGCGGATCCGGCCGATGCATTGGCCGGATTGATCGCGTTCGCGCCTGCTTCGGCAACGAGCGGAATACCGCGCAGCTTCGCCGCGCCCTTGCGGATTTCTTCTTCCTTGCGGAAGCGCACCTGAGTCGAGATGTCGGGACGCGTGACCGCGAGCGTGCCCGATTCGCCGCAGCAGCGGTCGTTCTTCTCGATCTTGTAGCCGTCCTGTTCCGAACCCATCAGCTGGTTGACGAGCTTGACCGGGTCCATCGTCTTGATCGGCGAATGGCACGGGTCGTGGTACATGTAGCGCACGCCGTTCACGCCATCGAGCTTGATGCCTTTTTCCAGCAGGTACTCATGGATGTCGATGATCCGGCAACCCGGGAAGATCTTTTCGAATTCGTAACCGGCGAGCTGGTCGTAACACGTACCGCACGACACCACGACCGTCTTGATGTCGAGGTAGTTCAGCGTATTGGCGACGCGGTGGAACAGCACGCGGTTGTCGGTGACGATCTGCTCGGCCTTGTCGTACTGGCCCGAGCCGCGCTGCGGATAGCCGCAGCACAGGTAGCCCGGCGGCAGCACGGTCTGCACGCCCGCCTCCCACAGCATTGCCTGGGTCGCGAGACCCACCTGCGAGAACAGCCGCTCGGAGCCGCAGCCCGGGAAGTAGAACACCGCTTCGGTGTCGGCGGTGGTCGTCTTCGGATTGCGGATGATCGGGACGATCTTGTTGTCCTCGATATCGAGCAACGCACGCGCGGTCTTCTTCGGCAGGTTGCCCGGCATCTTCTTGTTCATGAAGTGGATCACCTGCTGCGTGATCACCGGCTTGCCGACCGTGGCGGGCGGATGCGCGGTCTGCTTCTTCGTGAACTTTTTCAGCACCTCGTTGCCGAGACGTTGCGCCTTGTAGCCGACGCCCATCATCGCGGTGCGCGCGAGATTGATGGTCTGCGGGTTGGTCGCGTTCAGGAAGAACATGCCCGCCGCGTTGCCCGGGTTGAACTTCTTCTTGCCCATCTTGCGCAACAGGTTGCGCATGTTCATCGACACGTCGCCGAAGTCGATCTTCACCGGGCACGGCGTCACGCACTTGTGGCAGACGGTGCAGTGATCGGCGACGTCGTTGAACTCGTCCCAGTGCTTGATCGACACGCCGCGGCGCGTCTGCTCTTCGTACAGGAATGCCTCGACCAGCAGGGAGGTGGCGAGAATCTTGTTGCGCGGGCTGTATAGCAGGTTCGCGCGCGGCACGTGCGTCGCGCAGACCGGCTTGCACTTGCCGCAGCGCAGGCAGTCCTTGATCGACTCGGAAATCGCGCCGATATCGGACTGCTGCATGATCAGCGATTCGTAGCCCATCAGCCCGAAGCTCGGCGTGTACGCGTTGCGCAGGTCCGCGCCTTCGAGCAGCTTGCCGGCGTTGAAGCGGCCATGCGGATCGACGCGCTGCTTGTACTTGCGGAATTCGCCGATCTCGTCGTCGGTCAGGAATTCGAGCTTCGTGATGCCGATGCCGTGCTCGCCGGAGATCACGCCGTCGAGCGAACGCGCGAGCTTCATGATGCGCGCGACCGCCGTGTGCGCGTCCTGCAGCATCTCGTAGTTGTCGGAGTTGACCGGGATGTTGGTGTGCACGTTGCCGTCGCCCGCGTGCATGTGCAGCGCGACGAACACGCGGCCGCGCAGCACCTGCTTGTGGATCGCCTGGGCTTCGTCGAGGATCGGCTTGAACTCGCCGCCATTGAAAATCTGCCGCAATTCGGCACGGATTTCCTGCTTCCACGACACGCGGATCGTGCGGTCTTGGGCGAGGTGGAATACGGTTGCTTCCGGTTGCGCGTCGACGCGATCGGCAAACTTCTCCGCGAGCGATTCATAGCCGAGGCCGACCAGATAGTGCTGCGCCTCGCGCAGCGACAGGTCGAGCTTGTCGCGCACGAATTCCCAGCGCGTGCGCACGCGCGCGAGCAGATCGAGCGCCTGCTGCACGCGGTCTTCGAGCAGCTCGGCGCTCGGGATTTCGTTCGCGTCGTCGCTCTTGCCGAGCGGCAGCTTGCCGCCCTTGAAGAACGCTTCGAGCGCGTCGACCAGTTGCAGCTTGTTCTTCAGCGACAGCTCGATGTTGATGCGCTCGATGCCGTCCGTGTACTCGCCCATGCGGTCGAGCGGAATCACGACGTCTTCGTTGATCTTGAACGCGTTGGTGTGCTTCGCGATCGCGGCGGTGCGGCTGCGGTCGAGCCAGAAGCGCTTGCGGGCCTCGGCGCTGACCGCGACGAAACCTTCGCCGCTCTTGCCGTTGGCCATGCGCACGACTTCCGAGGTGGCCTGCGCGACCGCGTCCGCATCGTTGCCGACGATGTCGCCGATCAGCACCATCTTCGGAAACGCGTTGCGCTTGCTCTTGGTCGCATAGCCGACCGCGCGCAGATAGCGCTCGTCGAGATGCTCAAGGCCCGCGAGAATCGCGCCGCCCTGGCGCGACGTCTCGAACAGGTAGTCCTTGATTTCGACGATGCTCGGAATCGCCTCGCGCGCCTGGCCGAAGAACTCGAGACAGACGGTGCGCGTATGCGCGGGCATCTTGTGAAGCACCCAGCGCGCGGACGTGATGAGGCCGTCGCAGCCTTCCTTCTGCACGCCCGGCAGTCCGGCGAGGAATTTATCGGTGACGTCCTTGCCGAGGCCTTCCTTGCGAAACACGCGGCCCTTGATATCGAGCGCCTCAGTGCGCAGCAGTTTCTCGCCCGGCGCGTAGTTGCCGTCGAACCACTTGAGTTCGAAACGCGCGACTTCGGTGTCGTGGATCTTGCCCATGTTGTGCTCGAGACGCGTGACTTCGAGCCAGTTCCCTTCCGGGTCGACCATGCGCCACCACGCGAGGTTGTCGAGCGCCGTGCCCCATAGCACCGCCTTCTTGCCGCCCGCGTTCATCGCGACGTTGCCGCCGACGCAGGACGCGTCGAGCGAGGTCGGGTCGACCGCGAACACGAAGCCGGCCTGCTCGGCCGCTTCGGTCACGCGGCGCGTGACGACACCCGCACCCGAGAAGATCGTCGCGACCTTGCGACCGACGCCCGGCAGCTGGGTCATTTCGACCGGGCCGAGCTGTTCGAGCTTTTCGGTGTTGATGACGGCCGAGAACGGCGTGAGCGGCACCGCGCCGCCCGTGTAGCCGGTGCCGCCGCCGCGCGGAATCACGGTCAGGCCGAGTTCGAAGCAGGCCTTGATCATGCCGGCGATTTCGGCTTCCGAGTCCGGCGTCAGCACGACGAATGGGTATTCGACGCGCCAGTCGGTCGCGTCGGTCACGTGCGAGACGCGCGACAGGCCGTCGAACTTGATGTTGTCCTTCTGCGTGACCTTGCCGAGCACGCGCGTCGTGCGGCGGCGCAGGTCGTAGGTCTGCTGGAATTCGCCGGCGAATTGGTCGATAGCGCGGCGCGCGGCCTGTACCAGCTTTTCGACGCGCGCGGCGCGATCGACGCCGGCTTCGTCGCCGTGTTCGCGCAAATCGGCGCGGCGGCGCTTCTCGATTTCGGCGAGGCGGTGATTGAGCGCTTCGATCAGCAGCGCGCGGCGCTTCGGGTTGTCGAGCAGGTCATCCTGCAGATACGGATTGCGGCGCACGACCCAGATATCGCCGAGCACTTCGTACAGCATGCGCGCCGAGCGTCCGGTGCGGCGTTCGGCGCGCAGTTCGGCGAGCGCATCCCAAGCCTCGTTGCCGAGCAGGCGGATGACGATTTCGCGGTCGGAGAACGACGTGTAGTTGTAGGGAATTTCGCGCAGACGCGCTTCGGGATCGGCGGCCACCGCAGCGGCGGCGCCGTGCGGATCGAAAACTTGAGGTGCGTTCATGTTTGGACGACTCGGTAGGTCGGCCTGGCGCGCTCGTCACGAGGCGTCGGCCGACAATGCGCGTGGGGCGCAATGCTTGAAATCTTCTAGGGCTTCTAGGGGAGCGAACACGACCGGCGGCCAACTCACGGCGGTCGCTTCGCGGGACTCAGGGACAGCTACACGATCGCGCGTGGCGGAGATGCCGCTCCGCCGCGGGGCAGGATTCGCGCGGAACGGGCATTAAATGGGCGATCCGAGGCTGCCAGTGCATCTTCCGATCCTTATTCCAAAATGGAATTCTACCGCATCATCCCGCCACGCGTTGACGGCAGGAACCTGGGCGGTGACGGCGCTTCGGGGGATTTGGCGGCGAATCCCGCGGCGTTTCGCATGCGACCCCATTGACCGGCCGGACGGTTTGGCAAAATTCGCTCAACGGTGCCGAAACGGCCCGGCCAGTGGCGTGCCACCCTTCTCCGCCGCGCGCGGAACGGCCAGAGCAGGCACCGTTGGCGCTA
This sequence comes from Paraburkholderia sp. BR10923, assembly GCF_040948765.1. Lineage (NCBI taxonomy): Bacteria > Pseudomonadati > Pseudomonadota > Betaproteobacteria > Burkholderiales > Burkholderiaceae > Paraburkholderia > Paraburkholderia sp. BR10923. Next base: position 372,684 of record NZ_JBFPKO010000004.1, read on the forward strand.
TCATTGACGTTTTCCCGTCTCACACAGCGCACCGCGCGACCCGCATGGCTTCCCACGACTACCTGAAAAAGACCCTGACCGCGCGCGTCTACGACGTGGCGCGCGAGACCGAGCTCGAACGCGCGCCGAACCTGTCGGCACGGCTGCGCAATCCGGTTTATCTGAAGCGCGAGGACAACCAGCCGGTGTTCTCGTTCAAGCTGCGCGGCGCGTACAACAAGATGGCGCATATTCCGGCCGAAGCGCTCAGTCGCGGCGTGATCACCGCGTCGGCGGGCAATCATGCGCAGGGCGTGGCGTTGTCGGCCGCACGCATGGGCGTGAAGGCGATCATCGTCGTGCCGGTGACGACCCCGCAGCTCAAGGTCGACGCGATCCGCACGCATGGCGGGCCGACCGTCGAGGTCGTGCAGTTCGGCGAATCGTATAGCGATGCCTACGGTCACGCGGTCAAGCTGCAGGAGGAGCGCGGCCTGACCTTCGTGCATCCGTTCGATGATCCGTACGTGATCGCCGGCCAGGGCACGGTGGCGATGGAAATCCTCAGCCAGCACCAGGGGCCGATTCACGCGATCTTCGTGCCGATCGGCGGCGGCGGTCTCGCGGCCGGTGTCGCCGCGTACGTGAAATCCGTGCGCCCGGAGATCAAGGTGATCGGCGTGCAGACCGATGATTCGTGCGCGATGGCCGCGTCGCTGAAGGCAGGCGAGCGCGTGACGCTGAACGAAGTGGGCCTGTTCTCCGACGGCACCGCGGTGAAGCTCGTCGGCGAGGAAACCTTCCGCCTGTGCAGCGAATATCTCGACGAAGTGCTGCTCGTGAACACGGACGCACTGTGCGCGGCGATCAAGGACGTGTTCCAGGACACGCGCAGCGTGCTCGAACCGGCGGGCTCGCTCGCGGTGGCGGGCGCGAAGCAGTACGCCGAACGGGAAGGCATCGAGAACCAGACGCTGATCGCGATCACGTCGGGCGCGAACATGAACTTCGACCGCATGCGCTTCGTCGCCGAACGCGCCGAAGTGGGCGAAGCCCGCGAAGCGGTCTTCGCGGTGACGATCCCCGAAGAGCGCGGCAGCTTCAGGCGCTTCTGCGAACTGGTCGGCACGCGCAGCGTCACCGAATTCAACTACCGGATCGCCGACGCGAACTCGGCGCATATCTTCGTCGGCGTGCAGATCCGCAACCGCAGCGAACCGGCGCAGATCGCCGGCGCCTTCGAAGCGCACGGCTTCGCGACCGTCGATCTGACCTTCGACGAACTGTCGAAGCAGCACATCCGCTACATGGTCGGCGGCCGCTCGCCGCTCGCGCGCGATGAACGTCTGTTCCGCTTCGAGTTTCCCGAGCGTCCGGGCGCGCTGATGAAATTCCTGTCGTCGATGGCGCCGAACTGGAACATCAGCCTGTTCCACTATCGCAACCAGGGTGCGGACTACAGTTCGATTCTGGTCGGCATTCAGGTGCCCGAAAGCGACCACGCGGCGTTCGAGCGCTTCATCGAAACGCTCGGCTATCCGTGCTGGGAAGAAACGAAAAACCCGGTCTACCGCCTCTTCCTCGCCTGATCTCTTCGGACCGGAACTCACCGATGGCGCTTTCGCTTGTCGACAAACTGGTGGTCGCAATCTCGTCGCGCGCGCTGTTCGACTTCGAGGAAGAAAACCGCGTCTACGAGGCCGGCGACCTGAAGGCTTACGAAGCGTTGCAGCGCGAGCGCCTGAACGTGCCCGCGAAACCGGGCGTCGCGTTTCCGCTGATCCGCAAATTGCTTGCGCTGAACGCCGTCGGTCATCGCGTCGAAGTGGTGATCCTGTCGCGCAGCGATCCGATCAGCGGCCTGCGCGCGTTTCATTCGTGCCGCGAACACGGACTCGCGATCGAGCGCGGGGTGTTCACGCGCGGCCGCGCGCCGTTCGGTTATCTGAAGCCGCTGAACGCGGCGCTGTTTCTGTCGGCGAATCAGCAGGACGTGCGCGATGCGCTCGCCGCTGGCTTCCCTGCCGCACGCGTGTTGCCGGAATCGGCGAAAATGGCGAGCAAGTATCCGGACGAAATCCGCATTGCGTTCGATGGCGACGCGGTCTTGTTTTCCGACGAAGCGGAACGCATCTTCCAGAAAGACGGCCTGCGCGCGTTCGTCGGTCACGAGATCGACAACAAGCATCTGCCGCTCGCGGACGGTCCGCTCAAGCCGCTGCTCGAAGCGCTGCACCGGCTGCAAAAACTGGCGGACGCGGCCGCGCCGATGCGCATTCGCACGGCACTGGTAACAGCACGCTCGGCCCCCGCGCATGAGCGCGCGATCCGCACCCTGATGGCGTGGAACATCGAAATCGACGAAGCGATGTTCCTCGGCGGCCTCGACAAGAGCGCATTTTTGCGCGAGTTCGAGCCCGACTTTTTCTTCGACGACCAGATCGGCCACTGCGAATCGGCCCGCGTCGTAACGGCGACCGGGCACGTTTTGAGTGGCATCGTGAACGCATCATGACACCCGAACAATCCCCGCTCGGTAAGTCCTCGACTTACACCGAACAATACGATCCGACGCTGCTGTTTCCGATTGCGCGCAGCCATGCCCGCGAGGCGATCGGCATTACCGCGCGACTGCCGTTTTTCGGCACCGACATCTGGAACGCCTACGAGCTGTCGTGGCTGAATACACGCGGCAAACCGCAAATCGCGGTCGCGACGTTCTTCGTACCGGCCGATTCGCCGAACATCGTCGAATCCAAGTCGTTCAAGCTGTATCTCGGCTCGTTCGCGCAGACCGCCTTCGAATCGGCCGAGAGCGTGCGCGACACGATCAGGCGCGACGTGTCCGCGTCGTGCGGCGCGACGGTGTCGGTGCATCTGCACACGCCGCACGAATTCGGCAAGCTGAAAATGGAAGAATTCGACGGCCTGTCGCTCGATCGGCTCGAACTCGAGGCGAGCATCTATCAGCCGGACGCGTCGCTTTTGAGCGCGGCGCACAACGAAGCGCCGGTCGAGGAAACGCTGTTCTCGAACCTGCTGAAGTCGAACTGCCCGGTGACCGGACAGCCGGACTGGGGCAGCGTGCAGATCCACTATGCCGGGCCACAAATCGATCACGCGGGCCTGCTGCGCTACATCATCTCGTACCGCAATCACACCGGCTTTCACGAGCAATGCGTCGAGCGGATCTTCGTCGACATCATGAAGATGTGCAAACCGCTGAAGCTCGCGGTCTATGCGCGCTACACGCGCCGCGGCGGGCTCGACATCAACCCGTTCCGCACCAACTACAACCTGCCGATGCCGGACAACATGCGGCTCGCGCGGCAGTAACGGTAAAGCACGGCGGCACACGCACCGAGGGCGCCCAGGCCATCACAGCCTGCGGCGCCCTCGTCACATGAAAGCCGTCAAAGCGCTCAGGCCGCCGGCTTCTTGTAAGCGACGCAATCCACCTCGACCTTGCAGTCGATCACCATCGACGACACCACGCACGCGCGCGCCGGCGGATTCTCGCCAAAATACTCGCGAAACACCTTATTGAACGACGCAAAGTCGCGCGGATCGTCGAGCCACACGCCGCAACGCACGACGTGCTCGGCGCCATAGCCCGCTTCCTTCAGGATCGCGAACACGTTCTGGATCGCCTTGTGCGATTGCTCGACGATGCCGCCGTTGATCACTTCGCCGTTTTCCATCGGCGTCTGGCCCGACACGAACAGCCAGCCGTCCGCTTCGACCGCACGCGCGAACGGCATCACCTGACCGCCCGTTCCCTTTCCGCCTTCCACGCCATATCGCTTCATCGTCACACTCCTTAAAAAGTCGGGCACGTGCGCGGCGCCCTCGCCGCGCGTGCCGCCATCAATCGATAAAAATCAGAACGCGCCCTGCGCATCGCCCTTCGACGGTGCGCCGCGCGTGACGAACCGGCCAGCCCTCTCGCCCGTCACCGCGCCGTCGCGATACGACAGCACGCCGTTGACCCACACCGCGTCGATGCCGGCAGCGGGCTGCTGCGGCTTGTCGAAAGTCGCCAGGTCGAGCACTTTCGACGGATCGAACAGCACGAGGTCGGCGTGATAGCCGATGTGCACTTCGCCGCGCTGCGCGAGACCGAAGCGGCGCGCGGACAGGCTCGTCATTTTGCGCACCGCCTCTTCGAGCGGCAGCAGCGCGGCATCACGCGCATAGTGGCCGAGCACGCGCGGAAACGCGCCCCACAGCCGCGGATGCGGCAGCGGATCGTTCGGCAGGCCGTCCGAGCCGACCATCGTCGCCGGATGCGACAGGATGCGCCGCACGTCGTCTTCGGACATGTTGTGATAGACCGCGCCCGCCGGCTGCAGGCGCTTGCCCGCTTCCTGCTGCGAGACGCCCCACTCCGCCGCGACTTCGCTGATCAGCTTGCCGGCCATCTCCGGATGCGGCTCGGACCACGTGATCGTGATGTCGATGTCGCCCGTCACCTGCTTAAGATCGAGCGTCGACGAGCTGCGGTTGTACGGATAGCAGTCGCAACCGACCGGCTGCCCGCCGCGCGCGCCTTCGAGCGACTTCAGCACTTCGACGCTGCGTCCCCAGTTCGACGGCCCCGCGCACTTCAGATGCGAGATCACGACCGGCACGCGCGCATGCCGGCCGACGCGGTAAGCCTCGTCCATCGCGTCGAGAATCGCGTCGAACTCGGTGCGCATGTGGGTCGTATAGAGCGCGCCCGCGGCGGCGAGCGGCTCGGCGAGCGCCATCACTTCCTCGGTCGGCGCGGCGAACGCCGAACCGTACGCGAGCCCCGAGCTCAAGCCCAGTGCGCCGTGCGCGAGCGCTTCCTCGAGCTGCGCGCACATGCGCTCGATTTCCTCGGCAGTCGCCGCGCGATCGAGCCGGTCCATCTGGTTATTGCGCAACGCCGTGTGGCCGATCAGCGCGCCGACGTTCACCGCCGGCCGCGCGGCGTTCACCGCGCTCACGTAGTCGGCGAAGGTCGGGTACTGGAACGCATCGCGCTCGCCGAGCAGGTTCATCGGATCGGGCGGATCGCCCTTCAGCGACACCGGCGACGCGCTGATGCCGCAATTGCCGACGATCACCGTCGTCACGCCCTGGGTGATCTTCGGCAGCATCTGCGGCGAGCGGATCACGTGCGTGTCGTCGTGCGTGTGCACGTCGATGAAGCCCGGCGCGAGCGCGCGCCCCTCGGCCTCGATCACCTCTTCGGCGAGCCAGTTCGACAGATTGCCGATCGCGGCGATGCGCCCGTCGCGGATCGCCACATCGCGCTCTACGGGCGGGGCGCCCGTGCCGTCATACAGTTGCGCGCCGACGATCAGCGTGTCGGCGGCTTCGGGATGCGAATGCATGGATCAATCTCCTAACGGTTGTCGATCGCCGCCGCCGCGGTGCGCGTCGAGCGCGTGCTTCATGCGGCGCAGCAATTCGCGGCTCTCGTCGCCCTGGCTGACGGCAAGTTCGGTGACGAGCACATCGAGCGCCATCATCATCGCGTAACGGGAAGACGACGGCTTGTAAATGAAATCGGTTTCGAACGCGACGATCGGGATCAGCCAGTCGGCGAGCTTCGCCAGTGGCGACGTGGGCGCGGTCACCGCGACCACGGTCGCGCCGTAGCTGCGCGCGATCTTGCAGTTCTCGACCATCTCGGGCACGCGACCCGTGGTGGACAGCGCGATCACCACGCAGTCGCGCGACACCGTGCTCGCCACCATGCGCTGCAACAGTCCGTCCTGATAGGTCGCGACCGGGCGGCCGAGGCGCACGAGCCTGAAACGCATTTCGTCGGCGAGCGCGGTCGAGCCGCCGCCCATGCCGAACACGTAAATCATGCGCGCATTGCGCAGCGCGGCCGCCGCTTCGGCGAGCGGCGCCTGGCGCAGCAGTTGATGATTGTGCGCGAGCGCGGTTTGCAGTTCGTCGAAGACGCGCGTGGCGATCGGCTCGGGTGCGTCACTTGTTGCGTCGCGCTCGAGAAAACGCTGACCGACCGCGGCCGCCTGCGCGAGCCGCAGCTTCAGCTCGCGCACGTCGCGGCAGCCAACCGCCTTCGCGAAGCGCGTGACGGTCGCGATGCTGACCTCGGCCTGCTGCGCGAGCGCGCCGATGCTCGCGCGCGACGCGCCGGTCAGATCGTCGAGGATCAGCGCGGCGACCTTGCGTTCGGCCGAGCGCAGTTCCGGCGCACATTCGGCGATGCGCGCGACGATGTCGAAAGCGAGCGGTTCGGCGCTACTGTTCATGGCGGGCGGCTTCGCGGCACGGCTTTCGCGGCCCTTTGCGGCGGCCTTCGAAACCCGTGGTACTAAATAACATTTCTCCGGACATCGTACTTTCGGTAACATGGTAAAGTCAAATCTGATTGAATTTAACCGGACGATGGAGCACGGAGACATGAAAGTTACAAACTATCAGGGCGCGACGATTGATCCTTATAGCAAGGGCTTGGGCATGGTTCCGGGCACGAGCGTCCAGCTGAAGGACGCCGCGCGCCTCGAGTGGAACCTGCTCGCCGAGGACGTGAGCCTGCCGGCCGCCGTGCTGTACGAGGATCGCGTCGAGCACAACCTGAAGTGGATGCAGGCGTTCGTCGCCGAATACGGCGTCAAGCTCGCGCCGCACGGTAAGACCACGATGGCGCCGCAGCTGTTTCGCCGTCAGCTCGAAACCGGCGCGTGGGGTATCACGCTAGCCACCGCCCATCAGGTGCGCGCGGCGTATCACGGCGGCGTGTCGCGCGTCCTGATGGCGAATCAGCTGGTCGGCCGCCACAACATGATGATGATCGCCGAGCTACTCAGCGATCCGGATTTCGAATTCTTCTGCCTCGTCGATTCGGCCGAAGGTGTCGAGCAACTCGGCGAATTCTTCACGTCGGTGAAGAAGCCGCTCCAGGTACTGCTCGAACTCGGCGTGCCGGGCGGGCGCACCGGCGTGCGCGATGAAGCGCAGCGCAACGCGGTGCTGGACGCGATCGCGCGCTATCCGGACGTGCTGAAACTCGCGGGCGTCGAACTGTACGAAGGCGTGCTGAAGGAAGAAGCCGAAGTGCGCGCGTTCCTGCAAGGTGCGGTTGCAGTTACGCGCGAGCTCGTCGAGCAAGGACGTTTCGCGCGTTCGCCGGCGGTGTTGTCCGGCGCAGGATCGGCGTGGTACGACGTGGTCGCCGAAGAATTCGCGCAGGCGACACAAACCGGCAAGGTCGAGGTCGTGCTGCGGCCCGGCTGCTACCTGACGCATGACGTCGGCATCTATCGCAAGGCGCAGACCGACATCTTCAAGCGCAATCCGGTCGCGAAGAAAATGGGCGAAGGCTTGCTGCCGGCGCTGCAATTGTGGGCGTACGTGCAGTCGATTCCCGAGCCGGATCGCGCGATCATCGGCCTCGGCAAACGCGACTCCGCGTTCGACGCGGGCATGCCGGAGCCGGCGCGCCACTATCGTCCGGGCAACGAGGCGCCGCGCGACATCGCCGCGAGCGAAGGCTGGGAAATCTTCGGTCTGATGGATCAGCACGCGTATCTGCGCATTCCCGCCGGCGCCGATCTGAAAGTGGGCGACATGATCGCGTTCGACATCTCGCATCCGTGCCTGACGTTCGACAAGTGGAAGCAGGTGCTGGTCCTCGATCCGCAGTATCGCGTGAAGGAAGTGATCGAGACGTTTTTCTGATTGGATTGGAGTGGATTGCGCCGCGCTGAAGCGCGGGCTTTCCGACGATAGAAAAAAGGCTGTGAGCCCAAGGGCGCACAGCCTTTTTGTCGTCGCAAGCGGAGAAAAGATCACACGCGTTGGGCCGCCTCGTCGCCGGCGGCCTCCTGGGCTGCCGCGGCGGCGCCGGCCGCTGCGCTCGCATTGGCCGCCACTTCGCCGATGCGCGTCTCCAGCATTTTCAGCGCGCTCGACAACGCCGCGAGCGCCTCATCCGGCAACCCTGCCATCGTGTCGTGCAAGAACGCCTGGCGACGCGGCAGGCTCGCTTCGGTCGCGTCGCGACCTGCTTCAGTCAGGCGCACGTTGGTCACGCGGTTATCGCGCGCATCCATGCTGCGGGCGATCCAGCCCAGACTTTCGAGCGCCTTCAACTGCCGCGTCAGCGCGCCCGGATCGACGCGTAGCCGCTCGACGAGCCGCTTCTGCGACGACTCGCCGGCCTGCTCGTGCAGCGCGAGCAGAATGCGCCAGCGTGGCAGCGGATGACCCACCTGGGTCTCGAATGCCGACATGAATGCCCGATACGTGCGGCCAAATTGCTGCATGACGGCGACGCGGTCCTGTTCTTCCATAATCTGCCTGTCCAACACCAAGTCAAAAAATCAGTCTGCGTGAATCACCGGCTCGAGCTTGCGCTGCAGCTTGACCGGCGGCACGCGGCGGCTTTGCCACACCGACACGACGGCTATCAGCGCGGCCATCGCGAGACCCAGATGAATCGCGCCGACCAGCGACTCGCGCGCGCTTTCGAGCAGCATCGCGCCGTCGTGGCCCGCGTGCGTCAGCTGGTTGACGAGCGTAGTCTGCGCATCGCGGTTGATCAGGATCTGGGGATCGCCCAGATCGCCGAACCAGTGCGACGCGCCCGCGCCGTCGAGCGCACTGCGCACGCCGCTCGTGTACATATGAGTCACGAGCGTGCCGGTCAGCGCGGTGCCGATCATGCCGCCGATCATCCGCAGCGACTGCAGCAGCGCGGTCGCGATGCCGAGGTGTTCGCGGCCCGCGGTCTGCTGCGCGAAGATCGTCAGGTTCGGCATCACGAAACCGAGCCCGAGGCCGCCGACGACCATGAACGACATCAGCACCCATTGCTGCATCGAACGGGTCGCGACGACGATGCCAAGGCATGACAGCGCGACCATCGCAAAGCCGATGTACAGCATCAGGTTCGGATTCCGGATCCGCAACACGACGCGCCCGTTCGTGATGCTGCCGATCGTGATGAACACGACGAGCGGCGTGATCACGAGGCCCGCCTCTTTCGGCGACATGCCGAAGCCGCCCTGGAACAGCAGCGGTGCGTAGAACAGCAGCGAGAACATCGTGAAGCCGCCGAGCACGGCCAGTGTGAACAGCGCGGCAAGACTACGGTTGCGGAACATGTCGACGGGCAGAATCGCGGTAGGGCAACGCTTTTCCCACTTCCACAACGCGATGGCCGACACGACGCTCAGCCCGAGCAGCGCGAACGCGCTCAGGGTGATGCCATGCTTCGGCAACAACTCGACGAACAGTTGCAGCGAGCCGAGCGCGATCGCGATCAACAGCGCGCCGGGCCAGTCGAGCCGCATCTTGCCTTCATGCTCGACGTGCCGCAGATGCGGCAGGAAACGCCAGACGAAAAACAGCGACAGCAGCCCGACCGGCAGATTCACGTAGAACACCGAACGCCAGCCGTAGTACTGCGTCAGAAAACCGCCGAGCGACGGCCCGACTGCATTGGCAATGCCGAACGCCGAGCTCATCAGCACCTGCCAGCGCAACCGCACGACGGAATCGGGGAACAGATCGGGAATGCACGCGAACGCGGTGCCGACCAGCATGCCGCCGCCAATGCCCTGCAAGCCGCGCGCGAGCACGAGATACAGCATGTCTTTGGCCGCGCCGCACAGCACCGAGGCGCCGGTAAACACGACGATCGATGCGATCACGAACGGCTTGCGCCCGTAGTAATCGCCGAGCCGACCGAAGATCGGCACGGTGATCACCGAGCTCAGCAGATACGAGGTGGCGACCCACGCGTACAGCTCGAAGCCCCGGAGCTCGGACACGATGGTGGGCAGCGCGGTGCCGACCACGGTCTGGTCGAGCGCGACCAGCATCGTGACGAAGGAGATGCCGAGCATGGCCAGCAGGGATTCGCGGAATGGTAAAACTTGCCCACTCGAATGGTGGGCGGCGGTATGGACAGCCATTTTTGATGCAGCAAAAGTTGACGTGTCAAAGGATTGCAAATCATACCACGCTGCAACGCTCCACGCGGGACGGAACACGTCTTGCAACGCGGTAGACTCACTTGGAGTACCCACGCCATGACATGCCAGGGAGGCTCATGCAGCCGAGTTCGCTCGCAGCACCATCCTTATCGGAGCAGGACCTCGCCGCGCTGCGGCGCGCCAAACATCAGCTCGAAAGCCCCGCGCTCGCAATGAAACTCGCAAGCGTCGTCGGCGCGCCGATCGAAAAGCTGCTGTCGCGCATTCCGGCGTTCGCCAACGAAAAAGTGTCCGATGCGACGCAGGCCGCGTTGCGCAAATGTCTGTCGATCGCGCTGCGCACGCTCGGCCGGCGCGACGACGCCAGGCTGCTCGCACCCGACAAGCCGAACAACCTGCTGCACAAGTTCGCGGTCGCGACGACCGGTGCGGCCGGCGGCGCGTTTGGCTTGCTCGCGCTGCCGGTCGAGCTGCCCGTCACGACCACGCTGATGTTTCGCTCGATCTGCGACATCGCGCGCGGCGAGGGCGAGGACCTGACCTCGGTCGACACGCAGCTGCAATGCCTGACCGTGCTCGGCATGGGCGGCACCTCGAGCGAGGACGACGACGCCGACCTCGGCTACTTCTTCATGCGCGGCGCACTCGCGCAGGCGGTGTCGAAGGCGTCGTCCGAGGTGGCCAGCAAGGGCTTCACGGCCCACGGCTCGGCGGCTCTGTTGCGCCTCATCAACGCGATCGCCGCGCGCTTTTCGGTGCAGGTCAGCGAGCAGATCGCGGCCAAATCGATTCCGGCGATCGGCGCGGTGCTCGGCGCGATGGTCAATACCGTGTTTATCGATCATTTCCAGCAGGTCGCGCACGGGCACTTCACCGTGCGGCGGCTCGAGCGGCGATATGGCCAGCAAACGATCGAAGCCGTCTATCGGACGCTCGACATCACGCTCGACGCCTGAGCCCTGTTAGCGGCGCGGCTCGTCGTGCGTCGCACGAAGGCGGCCGCGCCATCGAGCGCTCGGTTCGCCTCCGGCATGAACGGCGCGAACATCGGCCACACGTGCGGCAGGTTTTTCCACACCTCGCATTCGCAATCGACTCCTGCCGCGTGCGCGTTGTCGGCGACGCGGCGCGTGTCGTCGAGCAGCACCTCGGTGCTGCCCGCCTGCAGGAACAGCGGCGGCAGACCGTGCAGCTCCGCATAGACCGGCGACGCGTACGGATGGGTGGGCGACGCGTCGCCCAGATAGACCTTGGCCGCGCGCTCGATCGAGGCGCCGCAGAACATCGGATCGACGCTGTCGTTGGTGCGCAGGCTCGCGCCGGTGGTCGCCAGATCGGTCCACGGCGAGAACAGCAGGCCGCCCGCAGGCATCGGCGCGCCCCCGTCGCGCAGCGCGACCAGCGTGGCGAGCGCGAGACCGCCGCCGGCCGAGTCGCCGGCGATCACGATCGAGCTGGGTGCGATGCCCATCGCGAGCAACTGGCGATAGGCGGCGATGGCGTCGTCGAGCGCGGCCGGAAAGCGATGCTCGGGCGCGAGACGGTAGTCGAGGGAGAAGAGTCGCGCATTCGCGCGGGTCGCGAGAGCGAACGTTAGCGACCGGTGCGTGCGCGGCGAGCAGAAGTAGTAGCCGCCGCCGTGGCAATACAGCACCGTGGGCTCCGCGCCGCCGGCCGTGCCGCCGTCCACGCGCTCCAGCCATTCGCCGACGAGCGGCGCGTCGCCTGCGCGATACGTTTCGCGCAGATGCCAGCCGCGCGGCACGCGTGGCGACCACACGCGCTTCGAGGTCAGCGCGCGCGCCCGTTCGACGTTGATAAACGGTTTGAGGGTTTCGGGCCGGAACTGCCTGCGCAAATACCAGCACGCGAGCGCGCTTTGCCAGCTCATCGGGACATGCTCCTTCGTTGAAGTCCCGTCAGGGTACGTGGGTTGGCAGGGGACCGTGGTTTGGCGGGTTCCAGGCGCGTGACTGTGATCCTGGCCGCGGCACGCGCGCCCAGCCGCCGCGAGTCCGCCTAGTTCGCCGGCAACACCTGCCCGCGAATTTCGCCCGTCGGATTCTGCGCGGTATGTACATTGAAGTACCACTGCCCCGCCATCAGATCCGTGACCTGCTGCTCGGTCAGCTTCGCCGTGCCTTTGATCGGACTCGCGAGCCCATTCTTCTCGATCGGCACCTGGACCTTCGCATTCTGGCCGACCGGCGCGGGACCGTGGAAATGCGCGGCGGTGACCGGACCGCTCAAGCCCTCGTAAGTAACAGTCCACTGCAGCGATTGGGTGGACGTGTCGAAGGTCGCATTCAGCATGCCATGCCCGTGACTTACGCGCGGCGGCACTTCGCTCGACGGCTGGAGATTCGCCTTCAGCGCAACCGTATCCGCAAATGCAGCGCTCGATGCAAGCGCCCACAACACTACGGCCAGATTAAATTTTCGCTGCGAAATCATGGTCTTCTCCGGACATTGACGCGCCGCCGCGGCGCCGTGTCGGCCGTGCGGAGTTTCCACATACTAGTGCAAATCATATGGAGTCGACTGGAATGATGGCCTGCAAAGACGTAGTGCGAAATGGCTTTAGTCGATTTAATCGAAAATATAATTGCGCGTTTCGTAATAAATAAATGATGTCAATCCTGGTATGCTTCGACTCGCGAGAAGTGACTCCTTCATCGAAGGACGTCTCCAAACCTTTAACGCGGCTTCGGCCGCGTTTTTTTTCGTCCTGATTTGGGTTGCCGCCGTTTGAATCGCCTGGGTGTTTGCGCGAAGTTACGGCGCGCCGCTCGCTACGCGAGCAATCCGGCCTGCTGTTCGATCCCATCGAGCATCGCCTCGCATTGCCGAATTAGCGCATACCCCTCGTCACGCACCTGCTGCGGCGACTTCGCGGCAATGACGCGGCGATAGGCTTCGAGCGCCTGTACGAGCGGCGGATACTGCAACACGCTCGCCGCCCCCATCACCCGGTGCAGCCACTCGTGCACCCTCTCCATGTCCGCGCGTTCGAGTAACGTCGCCAGCGCGTTGATGTCGTCGCGCATCGACGAGACGAATGAATCTAGCAACGCCTTGACCGTCGACTCGCTTCCCCATAACTGCGTCATGCGTGCGAGGTCGACGGGCACGAACGGTTCAGCACCGACAGGTTGTGTGGCCTGCCGCTCGCCGGCCGACGCAGTCGAGACGCGATCGGAAGTTTCCGCCGGCGCGGGGGGCCACTCGGCGTCAGTGCCAAACCAGCGGCTCAGGTGGTCGCGCAGCGTGGCGAGCCGGGTCGGCTTGATCAGACTGTCGTCCATGCCGGCTTCGCGGCACAGACTCAGGTCATCGGGCGCGGTATTGGCCGTGATGCCGAGTATCGGCAGACGCTGCGCGCCGTCGTGCAGTGCCTCCGCTTCGCGGATGCGACGGGTCAGTTCATAGCCGGACAGGTTCGGCATGTGGCAGTCCGTGATCAGGCAGCCATAGCTCGTGCATTCCAGCGCGGCGAGCGCTTCGGCGCCGTCGTTGGTGACGTCGCACGCGAACCCCAGCAAGGCGAGCTGATGACGGATCAACTCCTGATTGACTGGATGATCTTCCGCGACAAGAATCAGCCGCCCGTTCGCGAGCGCGCGTTCGCGATCAGGCGGCGGCGCGATGCCGTCGGTCGTGAACGGCGCGCCCACCACGCGCGACGCCATCGGGGCCATCGACGGCAGCCCCGTCGTCGCGGCCGCACACGCGGCGCCGAGGCCGCGCCACGATATCGGATTGGTGCTGACGCGCACCTTATCGTCGAGGATGCGGTAACCGGTCGGCTTCGGTTTTTCGGTCAGCGTGACGATGCGCGCATTCCTGCCGATATGTGCCGGCAACGTGACGTCCTCGGCGACGAACAGCAGATCCGCGCGGCTCAGCACGTCGCTTTTGCCCAGCGTCGCCGCATCGGCCGAGAGGCTGCGCAGTTCGAGCCCGAGCGCCTTGCCGAAGTGCGCGAGGGCCCGGCCGATGCGTCGATCTCGCGTGACCACTACGCCGAGTTTGCCGCGCAGACCGTTGATCGGATAGCACTGTTCGACGATCGGCATCGTCAGCCGCACGATCATGCTCGTGCCGTGGCCGGGTTCGCTATGCAGCGTGAGCGTGCCGTTCATCAGGTCGATCAGCTTGCGGCAGATCGTCAGCCCCAGGCCCGTGCCGCCGAAGCGCCGCGTGGTGGACGACTCAGCCTGCACGAACGGCTCGAATAGCCCCGCCTGCACATCGGGTGCGATGCCGATGCCGGTGTCCCGAACGGTCAGCTCCAACGTCTGCGAATCCGCGCAATCTTCGACGACCGCTACGCTGACACCAACCTCGCCCTTCGGCGTGAACTTGATCGCATTGCCGAGCAGGTTGAACAGGATCTGGCGCAGACGCACGCTGTCGCCACGGAGCGTCGCAGCGGCGTCGCTCGCGATGTCGACGCGCACTTTCAGCCCTTTTTCGTGAGCGCGCCCGGCGAGCAGGCCCAGCGCGTTATCGACGAGCTCGCGGAGATCGATCGGCTCGGCTTCGAGCGTAAGCCGACCCGCCTCGATCTTCGAATAGTCGAGCAAATCATCGAGAATCTGCAGCAGCGCGCCCGCCGACTCGTGGATCATGCCGAGCATTTCGCTCTGGTCGGTACTGAGGGGCGTGCGTTCGAGCACTTCGACGAGACCGAGCACGCCGTTCATCGGGGTGCGGATTTCGTGGCTCATCATCGCGAAGAAGTTGTCCTTCGCGCGCGAGGCCGCCTCGGCCAGATCGCGAGCTCGCGCGAGTTCCTCCGAACGCGCGCGCTCGACGCTCGCGTCGACCCAATAGCCGCTCCACAGGACACCGCCATCGGCATCGCGCCGCGGCACCAGCTCGGCCCGCACCCACTTGAGTTGACCGGCGCTTTCGACGCGGAACTCCATATGCACCGGAGAGGTACAGATCGCAGAACGCTCGAGCTCGGCGAGAACGAGCGGCCGATCCAGCTCCGATATGCGCTGGAAGTCGACTCGCGCCCCGCCCTGCGAATCGCTGTCGCCGAGCAGATGTCGCGCGTCACCGCCGATGTACGGGAAGGAATAGGCACCGGCCGGCGAGCGCCGCATCTGGAACACGACGGCCGGCAACGAGTGCGTGACGTCGAACAGGCGCCGTTCGGTTTCGCGCGCGCGCATTTCGGCGCGCCGGATGTCCGTGATATCGACCATCGTGCCGAGCACGTACGCCGGCTGCCCATCGTCGCCTTCACAGACGCTCGTCCAGAAAATCCCATGCCGCGCCTCGCCAGCACCGTCCTCGAACTGCAGTTCGACTTTAGCGATGCCGCCGCCGCGCAGGAGCTCGAGCGTCATGTCGTCGAGCACGCGGCTGTTTGCGTCGCCCCATGTGCCGACCTCGGCCGTCGTACGCCCGAGCACGTCCTTCCGCTCCAGCCCACACGCTTTCTCATAAGCCTCGTTGATCGCGATGTACCGTCCGTCCAGGCCTTTCGCGATGAGCGGATACGGCACTGTCTTCATCATCGTTTCCTGGAAGTTCAATTGCAGCGCGAGTTCGCGCTCGGTCTGCTTGCGCAGGCGGACTTCGCGTTGCAGCAGCACATACGCGCGCAACGTGACCAGCAGCACGACGCCGATGCCGATCAGCACCGGCAGCAACCGCACCGCGGTCACGCTCCACATCGCGTTGTCCGGCGCGGCGGGGCTCACCCACTTGCGCCGGATGCGTTGCTTTTCGGCTGCCGGCATCGCCTGCAACGCGCGATCGATCAGCTTGACGAGCGGGCTCAGATCCTCGCGTACAGCAAAATATAACGAGTCGGATTCACCGAGCGAGTCGAGCACCCTGAGTGCGCCTGTGTAATGCTGCCGGATTTGCACGTTGATCGCGGCAGCGTTGCCGACCAGTACGTCGGCCTCGCCGCTCGCGACCATGCGCATCGCCTCGCCCAGGCTCGCCGCGACGACGATGTGATCGACCGGCACCGCCCCCAACGCGAGCGGCACCGAACCGGCTACGTGCGGCGACATTACGACGCGGCACGACGTGATGTCGTCGAACCAGCATGGAGTGGGCACGCCGCTGCGTCCGACGATCACCAGCGGATCGCTCTCGTATACGCGGCTATGGTCGGCGCCCACGAGAAGCGCCCCGCGACTCGATGTAGAGGACAGCATCGCGAGCTCGCCGCGCTGGAACGCGTCGATGGTGGCGGCCCAGTCGGCCGCGCGCGCGCGGTTGAACACGACACCGAGCGTGCTGCTCAGGTACGCGAGGTAATCGGCGGTCAGACCGACGGGGCGACCGGCGGCGTCAACATAGGTGAACGGGGCCCAGTCGTCGTCGAAGCCGATCTGCAGCGGCGGCAGCGAACGCAGCCAGTTCTCTTCTTCCGGCGTTAGCGCGAAGCGTGCTGCACCCGTCGCGGGCGCCGCGTTGAAGTTGCCGGACAGCCAAAGCGCGCGTATCGCGGCAGCCTCGGCGGGATTCATCGACACGAGCGCGCGGTTCAGTTGATCGCGCAAGGCAAGCTGGCGGGGCGATACCGCAAAGCGCAGGTCGAGCGCTTTGCCGCCTTGCTCGAACGCTACGCGCAGATTGCGATACGCGTCGGTCGCCAGTTCGTATTGCACGACCGGCGTGAAGCCGAAATAGGCGTCGGCATCGCCATGCAGTACCGCGTTCAGTGCTTCGTGCGTGCTCGAGAACGAGACGATCTTCGCGCGAGGAAAACCGGCGCGCAACAAACGCTCACGCGCAAAACCGCGCTCGATCGCAATACGCGCGCCGGCGAGGTCGGTGGGTTTCATATGCCGGGCATCGTCGCGACGCACGACGGCCGACGCGAACGAGTGGAAGTAGGGGGCCGTAAAGCCGAGGCAGCGCTCGCGCTGCGGCGTGCGCGCTATGCTCGTCAGCAGGTCGACCTCGCCGGCGCAAGCCGCGGCGACCAGTTTGGCCATGTCGGGAAAGCTCTTCGTCTCGATGACGACGTTCGGCCCCACGAGCGCGCGCAACAGGTCGCCGCTGACGCCGGCGAGCTGGCCACCCCGCGGGATGTCGAACGGCGGCCAGCCACCTTCGAGTATGCCCACGGTCAGTCTGGAAGGAAATGCAATGGGTGACGAAGCCGAAGCATCGGCTCCCACTGTGGAGATGACGGGTGACTCTGACGCAGCGCCGGCAGGCGCGGCCATGCAGACCGCATGCGAAGCCGCCAGCAGACATAACGCCAGCCAACGCATCATTGAGTGGCGCGGCGAGCGCTGCCACAGACACCGCAACAAACGCCGCAGCCCCAACCTCAGCGTCACCTCGCCTTGAGAACTCGCATCGATCGGAAGTGGTGAGTAGCGTCCCCCGCTCACGAAACGTCACCCTGTCCGTCCAATGACACCGCGGACGAATCAACTCGACCGTCCAGAAACGAAAACAGCACGCCTGCCGCGATTGCGCCGGCCAACGGCGCGGCCCAGAACAGCCACAACTGGTCCAGCGCCCAGTTGCCGACGAACACTGCCTGCGCTGTCGAACGGGCGGGATTGACCGCTCCGTTGGTAACCGGAATGGACACCAGGTAGACGAGCATCAGACATGCGCCGGTGATGAACGGCGCAACCGTTGCCAACTCTTTTCGAACGACGGCCAGCAGGCAGGTCCCGACAAACACGAACGACAGCACGACTTCCACGACGAGCGCCGAATGCAATGGATAGTCAGCGGGCGAATGAGCGCCGAAACCGTTCGCCGCGAATTCACTCGCGGCGAGTTCGAAACCTGGCCGCCCACTAGCGAGGTAGGCGAGAAGCGCCGCGGCGACTATCGCGCCGCCGATTTGCGCAGCGATATAGGGCAACAGATCACGCACCGGAAAGCGCTGCGCGACGGTCAGACCGATGGTGACGGCAGGATTGAAATGCGCGCCGGAGATCTTGCCGAACGCATAGCTGCCAGTAGCGAGTGCAAGCCCGAACGCCAACGACATCTGCAGCGCGCCACTAGCCTGCGATATGCCCGTGGTGTCCAACACCGTACTGCCGCAGCCGACGAACACGAGCCAGGCCGTACCCACTCCCTCGCTCCACAATCGCTTGCCTAGCGCAACCATCTCTACCCCATCCGTCAAGTACGAGGCACAGACTCCGAGCGATCGCGCGAAGATGTCTGCACCGGATTCCCTTGATCCATTGCTAATCGGATCACGAACTAGCCATAGCGGCAGTTGCGGCGCAAGGCGCGCAATGACCGGCGGCGGCCAGGATTATTGGGGGCCCCCGCAAGCCATGCCAATCAGATAAGTCTGATAAGGACTACATCAAAGCCGTCGCAAGCAAGAAAATGTGACCATCCCGCCGCCTCATATCAGCCCAATCTGAGTGGCGTAGTTGATCAGGTCAGCTTCTGTTTCCAGTCCGAGCTTGCGCATCGCGCTGCGTTTTTGCGTGCTGATGGTTTTGTCGCTACGTCGCAGACGCGTGGCGATTTCGTGCACCGCGAGGCCTCGCACATAAAGTTGAAACACCTCCCACTCGCGTGCGCTCATCGCACCGCCGCGCCGGGGCGAAGTAGGCTCCGCGGCCGCCAGTGCGGCACGAACCTGTTCCGATAGATGGGTGCCTCCGGCGGCAACGGCTTCGATCGCGTCGATCAATGCGTCCACGGCGTCGCGCTTGTCGACGATTCCAGTCACGCCGATATTGCGCAAGCCGGCCAATACATGCGCGCGCCCAATCATGGTCAGCACGACCACGTGGGGATGCGGCGTGCGCCGAAGCAGCCGACGCAATAGCGGCACCGCGCTGGTATCTCCGTCGAGCCCCGGCATGCCGATGTCCGACACGACGACGTCGCACGCGCAGGCTTCGAGCAGCTTCGCGAGACCACGGGTGTCGGCAGCTTCGCCAACAATCTCGATATTCGGCTTGTCGCGCAGCAGCGATCGGACGCCCGCGCGAATGGAGTCGTGATCGTCCGCCACGACGACGTGAATCTTGTTTGTCATTCTGTTCCGTGACTTTCTTATGGTGTCGATCGGCATACCGCACCAAATGTGTCTCCCCGGTTATGCCGATCTATTCGCCGCGCCCATGCGCGGCAGGTTGCCGCCCGGTTAGCGGACCTGACCAAGCCGGTCTGGCACTACTCCGTACTCGACTGCGAAGCGAAACAGTTCGGCGTCGCTATTCAGCGATAGCTTGCGCATGGCCATGCACTTCTGCGCGCTGATCGTCTTCACACTACGTCCCAACCGCAGGGCGATTTCCGTGACGCAGAGCCCTGACGCGTACTGCGTAAATACCTCGAACTCGCGGCGAGACAGGGTGGCGCGCACGAAGTCGAGACGTTGCGTCAGCGTTACGTCGGCCAGCATGGCGCGCACCGCCGGACCGACATAACACTCGCGCGCCAGCGCCATGACCAGCGCCACATGGATCAGATCGATACGATCACGTTTGCTCAGCAGCCCATCCACGCCCAGCGACATCACCTTGCGCAGCGTCGCCGCTTCCGTTTCCATTGTCAGGATGACGAGCGCCACGTTGGGATAGCGCGCCTTCAACTGCCTGACGATGTCGAACCGGTTTTCGTTGTTCCCTCCTGGCATGCAAAGATCCATCAGCACGAGATCGCAAGGACAGCGATCGACTTCGATCAACAGTTCGGCGACATCCGCCGCACGGCCAACCACCTTCAGGTTGGGATAGTTGCCAATCAGATTTTCTATAGCCAGCAGAACCAGCGGATGATCGTCCGCAATGATCGTTCGAACAGGCGTGCCTGATGCAGCCATGAGGTTCATCTTCTGGCGCTCCTCGATACTTTCATTTCTCGACACCCTGTTATGTGTGACCGGCGCTCACGCAATGGTCGAGCATTTCTTTTGCGACAAACATCAGAGCGCTCTGAAATGGACCGAACGACGGCGTGCCCGATGCTTAGTTTTCTGGTTCGAGGAGGAGCGAGCCGCAGGCGCGCACACAGGAAAAGAGCTCGGGGTCGTCGGTCACGCCCAATCGCGCCATCGCTTCACGCTTTTGCCGACTCACCGTGCGGCGATGGCAGCCGAGCGCCGCCGCGATCTGCACGATGGACTCGCCGCTCACGAGTCTGCGCACGATGTCGGTCTGCCGCTTCGACAACAGCAGTGCCGACACGAACCGACCGTTGTCCGGCTGCGAACGCTCGAGCGTTTCGACCACCGAGCGGCCCAGGTAGCGCGCGCCGCGCACACTGTCGCAGACGGCTCGCGGCAGTTCCTCGAGCGAATCGGCTTTGCCGACCACGCTGACTGCGGCATCGGCGGCGACGACGCGCAACATCGCCGCATTCGTCTGCCCGGTCACGACGACGACGCGCAATGACGGCCACTCGCCACGAATGCGCTGGATCAGGCCGAGTCCGTCGCCAATCTCGCCGGCGGGCTCCGGCATGGAAAGATCGACGACGAGCACGTCGCACGGTGTGTGTTGCAGCAACGCGATCAACGCGGTGGGCGTCTGCGCCTGACCGACGACAGTCAGACCTTCGTGCGCCTCCAGCGTCCATTTCAGGCCAAGCAGGACGAACGGATGATCGTCCGCCAGAATGATTCGAAGATTTGTCACGATTAGTCTCGCTCGTTATCGGAATGGTCAGAATGCGTGTGGGGGTGGCTGTGCAGGCGGCAGGCGTCGACCTTCGCCGCGTCAATCAAGCGACGTGCCGGAAAAGCCATCTCATCACCCTCGCAAATTCACGACAATCGGAGCGTTCCTAATCCGGTTGACTGATTGGGATAATTTATAGTTCTACCGAGCAATATGCGCAGCGTTATTCGAATCGAATCAAAACCAATTCCGAAACGCAAAGCGGGCGCTGTTCACATCATCTCTCACGCCGCATCACAAGCGCTCGTCGCGCGCATCGCACGCGTCGACGCGGCGCGCGGAAACACTGGCAACGCGAGCAACGCACACGCGCTCGCCACGGTCCACACCAGCGGCCATGCTCCGATGGACAGCAGCGCCGGAATCGCGAGCGGCGTCACGAACAGCGTGAGGAACACGCAGGTGTTGCCCATCGCGAGCGCGGTGCCCGCGCGGCGCGTACCGGCGAGCGACGCGAGTTCGGTGAACGCGACGCCGTGCCACGCCGACGCGCTAACTCCGCCGAACACGATCATCAACGCGAACAGCGCGACCGTCCCGGCGCGATGCATGCCGACGAGCCCGGTCGCGAGCGCGAGCAGCACGAACAGCACGGCGGTCAACAGACTGCATGCCCGCATATACGCACGACGGTTGCCGCGCCGGTCGGTCCACGCGCCGCTCCAGACCCGCGCGACCGCGGCGCCGGTCTGCACCGCGGCCATCATCACGCTGATCGCGAACACGCCGGCACGCCCGAAGTCGTGCAGGAACACCGTGCCGAACGTGATCACGGCAATCTGCGGCACGCACAGCGCGCCCGCGCCGAGCGCGACGCGCCAGATTGCGATGTCGCGCAGTGGCGAACGCATCGCCAGCGGCGCGCCGACGTTCGAAGCGTCTGCGCCCCGCCCGCTGGCCGCCGCTGCGCCGGCCGTCGCAATCACCTGCGCGGGCTCGTGAAGCCAGCGCCACGCGAACCACGCGGTGAGCGCGCATGCCAACGCCAGCACCGCATAAGCGCTCGCAAAACCGAAGTGCGAGGCGAGCACCGGCAGCACCAATGCGCCGAGTCCACCGCCCGCCGGCACGGCGGTTTGCCGGATGCTCATCGCGAGACCGCGCTCGCCTTCGCGAAACCACGCCATCACGGCTCGGCCGCTCGATCCGTTGACGCTGCCGCCCAGCAATCCGACCAGCAGCAGCCCGAGCGCGAGCGGAACGATGCCGGGCACCCGCGCGTCGCCCGGCGACACGAACAGCGCGAGACCGGCGAGCGCGGCCGCGGTCGACAGCAAGCCGAGCAGCAGCACGCGACGATCGCCCCAACGGTCGGTCAGCAGTCCCCACGGCAACTCGCTGATCGCAATGCCGAGCCCGAGCATGCCGAGCACGAGGCCGAGCCCGTGGTTGCCGAGGTGGTAGTCCGAGCGCAGGAACACTGCCGTCGTCGGAATTCCCGAAAATGCCGCTGAAAAGCTCGCATTCGCGGCAAAGCCCACGCCCAGCACCTTCCAGCGATGCCGCGCGCCGCGCTCGCCGGTGCCGCGCGACGCTGTCATAGATCCGTTTTCCATCACACCCTCCGCATGTATTCGGGGGTATGCTACGGCTGGGCATTCCATCGGAAAAGCCGGAAATTCAGATCATCACCATCGGAAAAACCGAATCATGAGTCAGCGTGGTTTCGACCTTGCGCAGTTGCGGACCTTCGTGGCCGTCGCCGAATCGGGCGGAGTGTCGGCGGGCGCCGAGCGCGTGTTCCTGTCACAGTCGTCGGTAAGCGAGCAGCTGAAAAAGCTCGAGGAGCGCGCCGGCCAGCCGCTCCTCGTGCGCGGCCGCCAGGGTGTGAACCCGACGCCCGCTGGCGGGCGTCTGCTCGAGCATGCGCGCCGCATCATCGCGATGAGCGAAGCGGCCTTCGACGACCTGCAAGGCCGCTCGCTCGACGGCGAGCTGCGCATCGCAATCACCGATTACTACCGCCCGCACGACATCGCACGCATCCTCAAGACGTTTTCGGAACAGCATCCGCGGCTGAAGCTGCACGTGACGGTGCTGCCGAGCGCGGTGATCGACAGCGGCGCGGACGATCACGCGACGTTCGACATCGGTTTGTCGGCGCGGCTCGTCATCGGCCAGCCGCGCGCACGCGGTGCCGGTGCCGCGAGCATCGTCGTGCGGCGCGAAAAGCTGCTATGGGCCAGCTGCGCCGATGCCCCCACCCGCCCCGCCACACCGTATCAACTAGTGCTGCTGCCGACGACCTGTCAGCTGCAGCGCTTCGTCGTCAAGCTGCTCGACGAACACAAGGTAGCGTACGTGGTGTCGCATTCGGCGTCGGGCGTCGCGGGGCTGCAGCTCGCCTTGAAGGCGGGGCTGGGGATTTCCTGTCTGAACGAGTCGTCGCTCGGCGGCGGCGTGGTCGCGTGCGCCGCGAACATCGGCTTGCCGCCGCTGCCCGCCATCGAGTTTCATCTGTTGCCGCGGCGTCCGGGCGAAAGCGAACTGGTCGGCAATGCACGTGATGCGCTCGTGCGACTCTTCGCATGAAGCCACCGCCGTTTGCGCAAAATGTGAAACCACACGAATGAGACGCAGACCCCGGCACAAATAAAATTCACAGCAAAATTTATGGATCGACATCAGCTAATCGCATCAACCTGATGCATTGACATCGATAAGCCGAGGCGCAACAAATCCACCGCGCCAAGCCGTACATCCAAGCCGGTCCGCATTATCGGAACGCCCGTTTACCTTCGTATTCTCTATTGACGCATCCAGCAAATTGTTGCACGCTGCTACTGGATATCACGCGCTTTTCAGCGCCTCACGCGTCGCTCATTGGAGCCCGAAAGCCGCCGTCCCAGGCGCATTCCAGCGCGGATCATTGTCGCAGATCAAAGTTTTGGCCGGACAATTGCATCATCATGGCGCTTCTGTAGTTCGCGTTCCCGAACAAGCCCGTTCCGAATAGCGGTTAATAGCAAGTCAATTAAAAGCAGCTAGTCCCGAGATGCGCCGTTTCCGGATTCATGAGTCAATCCGCACACCCGCGCCGGGTATATAAATCGAGCGATAAGAACGTTCCAAAACGAGGCCCGGTGTGTATCGCAAAACTATCGGCTCTGCGGTCCTGTTCGTGCTGTGCGCGCTTCAAGCGCTATGGAGCGGCGCGGCGTTAGCGGCCACCGACGCGTCCGGCGCGATGCCGCCATCGATGGACCAGCGCATACGCGCTTGCACGTCGTGTCACGGCGAGCAGGGCCAGGGACGCAAAAACGACTACTTCCCGCGCATCGCCGGCAAGCCGGCCGAGTACCTGTTCAACCAGCTGATCGCGTTTCGCGACGGCGGCCGCACCTATCCGCCGATGGGCTATCTGCTCGCGTTCCTGCCCGACGACTACCTGCGCCAGATCAGCGAGTACTTCGCGGCCCTGCAGCCGCCCTATCCCGAATCCGAGCGCGCCGCCCTGTCGCCGAAGCTGCTTGCCGCCGGTGAAAAGCTCGTGACGCATGGCGACCCGGCGCGCGGCATACCGGCGTGCATCGCCTGTCACGGCGCCCGCATGACCGGCACGCAGCCGGGCATTCCGGGCCTGCTCGGCTTGCACGCGAGCTATATCGCCGGACAGATGGGTACGTGGCGCTCAGGCACCCGCCACGCGCTCGCGCCGGACTGCATGCGCACGATCGCGCTCAAGCTGAACGACAACGACATCGCCGCGGTATCGAACTGGCTCGCGCGCCAGCCGCGTCCCGCCGATCCCCGGCCCGCACCGGCATCCGCCGAGCGGCTGCCCCTCGCTTGCGGGAGCCAACCGCAATGAAGCCGACACTCCGCCCGCCCGGTTGGCTGCGCCCGGCAAGCATGGCTAGCGTCCTTGCAACCGGCAGCTTCGCGCTCGCGTTGCTGGTCCATGGACCGCTCACGACGCCGGCGCATGCCGCGACCGCCGCGCCCCAAGGCGCGGAAGCAACTGCCAAGGCTGGAACCAGTCCCGACACTCGCCCTGAGATCGTAAGACGCGGCGAATACCTCGCGCGCGCGGGCGACTGCATCGCGTGCCACACCGCGCCGCGGGGCCGGCTGTTCGCCGGCGGGCTCGCGATGGAAACGCCGTTCGGCACGCTGTACTCGCCGAACATCACGCCGGACCCGCAGTACGGCATCGGCACGTGGAGCGAGGAAGCGTTCTTCAAGATGATGCGCACCGGCCGCAAGCCGGACGGCGCGCCGATCTATCCGGCAATGCCGGTCGCCCAGTACACGAAGGTCACGCGCGAGGACTCGGACGCGATCTTCGCGTTCCTGAAGACCGTCGAGCCGGTGCGTCAGCCGAATCACCCGCACACGCTGCGCTTCCCGTTCAATCAGCGCGATCTGCTGTACGGCTGGCGCACGCTGTATTTCCACGAGGGTGAGTTCAAGCCCGACCCGACCAAATCGGTCGAATGGAATCGTGGCGCGTATCTGGTCGAGGGGCTCGGGCACTGCACGATGTGCCACACGCGCATCAACATGCTGGGCGGTTCGTCGCCGCGCGAGCAGTTCGCGGGCGGGCTGATTCCGGTGCAGAACTGGTACGCGCCGTCGCTCACTTCGGACAAGGACGGCGGCCTCGGCGACTGGAGCATCCAGGACATCGTCGATCTGCTGCAGGCGGGCATCTCCAATCGCGGCGCAGTCTACGGCCCGATGGCCGAGGTCACCTATCACAGCCTGCAGCATCTGAGCGAGGAAGACATCCGCGCGATGGCCGTCTATCTGAAGTCGCTGCCCGACCAGGGCGGCCGCAAGACCGGTCCGAGCGCGACGCCGAACCCGAAGGTGTTCGCGCTCGGCAAGCAGATCTATGCGGACAAGTGCGCGATCTGCCACGGCGACAACGGCGAAGGACAGCTGCCGCACTACCCCCCGCTCGCGGGCAACCAGTCGATCGAAATGGACTCGGCCGTCAATCCGATCCGCATCGTGCTGAACGGCGGTTTCCCGCCGGGCACCAAACGCAATCCGCAGCCGTTCGGCATGCCGCCGTTCGGCCAGGAGCTGAACGACGCCGAAGCGGCCGCCGTCGTCACGTTCATCCGCACCGCGTGGGGCAATCACGGGCTGCCGGTGACGGCCCGCGAGGTCAACGAGCTGCGCAAGGCACCGCTGCATTGAGTTGCCGTCCCGAAAGGGTCACACCGAAGCGCCGCATAGGAGAACCATCGACATGAAAGCGAACGACCCGCCCAGCGCCGCTCCGCCGACCGACGACGAAGTCGAGCACGTCGTCGCGTCCGGTCCGCGCGGCGCGATCGCGCTGGCCGGCGTCGCCGCCGTCATCGTGATGCTGATCTGGTTCGCCTTCTACTTTTTCGCGTTTCTGCCGCGCGGCATCATCCACTGACCATGTCGACCGACTCCTCTCATCAACCCGGTAGCGGCCACGCGGTCGCATTGCGCGCCGAGCGGCGCTGGGCGATCTTCGCGGTCGCGCTGATCGTGCTGATGCTCGCCGTGATCGTGTTCGTGGGCGTGCATTGGTCGATGATGCCGCCGTCGCGCGTCGAGACGATCGATCCGTCGCGCCTGCAGCTATCCGGCGAATTCGCCGAAGACAACCTCGGCAGCGCGGTGCAGCCGGACGGCTCGGTGATCGTGCGCTTCGTCGCGCAGCAGTACTCGTTCACGCCGCAATGTCTGCTGGTGCCCGCCGATACGCCGATCACGATCCGCACCACCAGCGCGGACGTCGTGCACGGCCTGCTCGTCACCGACACCAACATCAACACGATGGTCGTGCCCGGCTACGTCGCGACGCTGAACACGCAGTTCGACCATCCCGCCGATCACGCGATGCCGTGCCACGAATTCTGCGGCTTCGGCCATCAGACCATGTGGGCGCACGTGAAGGTGATCGACAAAGCCGCCTTCTTCGAGCAGGCACGACAATCACGGAGACTGAGCTGTGTTCCACGCTAAGCGACTCGTACTCGCGCATTTCTGGCTCGCCTTCATCACGTTCGCGATCGCGCTATGCCTCGGCGCATGGCAGATGCTGGTGCGCAGTCCCCTGTTGCCGTGGATCGGCGATCCTGAGCTGTACTACCGTTCGGTCACCGCGCAC
Source organism: Paraburkholderia sp. BR10923 (assembly GCF_040948765.1). Lineage (NCBI taxonomy): Bacteria > Pseudomonadati > Pseudomonadota > Betaproteobacteria > Burkholderiales > Burkholderiaceae > Paraburkholderia > Paraburkholderia sp. BR10923. Next base: position 399,362 of record NZ_JBFPKO010000004.1, read on the forward strand.
GGCACCGTGATGGCCTACGTGATGCCGACGCTGGTCGCGATGGCCTTCGGCTACGCGATCGTCGAACTCTCGCTCGGGCAGCGCCTCGTCGGCCTCAAATGGGCGTGGGCCGCGCTCATCATGCTGCTGGTCGGCGCGGTGATGGCGATGGTGCCGGTCGCGCTCGGCCGCGCCTCGGTGCTCTACACGTTCTATCCGCCGATGGTCGGCAGTCCGTTCTACTACCTCGGCGTCGTGCTCGTAGTGGTCGGCTCGTGGATCTGGGTCGCGCTGATGCATGTGAACCTGCGCATCTGGAAGCGTGCGAACCCGGGCAAGCCCGTGCCGCTCGCGATGTTCGCGAACGTCGCGGGCGCGTACCTGTGGGCCTGGACCGCGGTCGGCGCGGCGCTCGAGATCCTGTTCCAGATCCTGCCGGTCGCACTAGGCTTCGCCCATACGATCGACGCCGGCCTCGCGCGCGTGCTGTTCTCGTGGACGCTGCACGCGATCGTCTACTTCTGGCTGTTTCCGGCTTACATCGCGTTCTACACGCTGGTGCCACGCTCGATCGGCGGACGGCTCTACAGCGACTCGATGGCGCGGGTGTCGTTCATCCTGTTCCTCGTGTTCGCGATGCCGATCGGCATCCATCACCTGTTCGTCGATCCGCAGGTCGGCGCTGGCTTCAAGTTCGTGCACGCGGTGTTCACCGGCATGGTGTCGGTGCCGACGCTGCTGACCGTGTTCACGATCTGCGCGTCGGTGGAAATCGCCGGCCGGCTGCGCGGCGGCAGGGGCGCGCTCGGCTGGCTGACCGCGTTGCCGTGGAGCAACCCGATCATGCTGGCGGTCGCGTTCTCGTTCGTGATGCTCGGCTTCGGCGGCGCGGGCGGCCTCATCAACATGAGCTATCAGCTGAACTCGACCGTGCACAACACGCAGTGGGTGACCGGCCACTTCCACCTGATTTTCGGCGGCGCGATCGTCATCATGTACTTCGTGATTGCGTACGAACTGTGGCCGCAACTGACCGGCCGCGCGATCGTGTCGGTGAAACTGATGCGTACGCAATTGTGGCTGTGGTTCATCGGCATGATGGTGGTCACGATACCGTGGCATTGGGTCGGCCTGCTCGGCGCGCCGCGCCGCATGGCCTATTACGACTACGCGATGCCCGGCGTGCAGGGGCAGGGCGTGTGGGTCGTCATGTCGGCGGTGGGCGGCCTGATCCTGCTGGTGTCCGGCCTGCAGTTCGTCTATATCCTCGCGAAATCGCAGTTCGGCCCCGTGGAAGAACCGCCGGCGTTCCGCTTCGCGGTCGCGGCGCACCCGGTCGAGCGCGTGCCGGTCGCGCTCAACAGCTTCGGCCTGTGGGTCGCGCTGATGATCGGGCTCACGGTCGTCAACTACAGCTTCCCGATCGTCCAGTTGCTCAGACTGCCGCAGACTTCGGTGCCGGCAGTCGTCGTCGGAGCGCCGCGATGAATGAAGAACGCCTGTTCACCTTGCGCAATCCGTGGTTCGTGTGGAGCGTCGGCGGCACGGTTGCGATCGCGATGGTCGCGATCCTGATCGGCTTCGTATGGCTGCCGTCGGCTAGCAGCGCATTCGGCGACCTCAGCCTGTGGGCGAGGATTTGCGGCGCCGCCGGCGTGCCGTCGAGCTGGTACAGCGGCAACGAGAAGAGCCAGGTGCCGAGCGACGTCGTCGTATTGCCGCCTTCGGGCGCGAACCACCCGTTGGCGGATTCGATCGGCCGCGGCGCGACGCTTGCTAATCAGCACTGCTCGATGTGCCACGGCGTGCTCGCTACCGTGCAGGTCACCGCGCCGCCGCTAGCCGGACAGTACGCCGACGCGATCTACAAGGAACTGCGCGACTTTCAGAGCGGCCAGCGGCCAAGCGCGGTGATGCAGGAGATCATCGCGGGACGCAGCGACCAGGATCTGCACGATCTGGCCGCCTACTACGCGTCGCTCCCACTCGCTCCAGCGGCCGAGAAAACCCGGGCCGGCGAAGGACCCGATCCGATTGCTGTCAGGCTCGTGATGCAGGGCGATCCGCAACGCAATATCGCGCCGTGCGCGGCGTGTCATGGACAGCTAGACCGCAAAGGCGCGGCACCGTGGCTCGGCGGACTGGCGGCGGCCTATCTGACCGCGCAGTTGCAAGCGTTCGCTTCGGGCGCTCGGCACAACGACATCAACGAGCAGATGCGCCATGTCGCGCGGCAGATGACGCCCGAGGAAATGGACGCCGTGTCGAGGTATTACGCGGCCATGCAGTAGTGGGAAGGTGCGCGGTGACGCAGCGCAACGGCTCGCGTCACGCCGCCACAAACTCGCTATCCAGGCTCCGCGCGCCGACACCGCCCGCGCGCTTCGTGCCCGGCGCCGCAACACCGCCGCGCGACTCGCTGCCGGTCCGGAACACCGCCACCGCCGCCGACAGGCGCCGTGCCTGATCTTCCAGCGAACTCGCCGCCGCGGCCGCCTGCTCGACGAGCGCCGCGTTCTGCTGGGTGACCTCGTCCATCTGACCGACCGCGCGATTGACCTGATCGATGCCGGTGCTCTGTTCGAGCGCTGCCGCCGCGATTTCGTTCATGATCGAACTGACGCGCGCGATCGCGCCGACGATGTCGTTCATCGTCGTGCCCGAGCGTTCGACGAGCTGCGAGCCCTGCTCCACGCGCGCGGTCGACGCATCGATCAAGCCCTTGATCTCCTTGGCCGCCGCCGCGCTGCGCTGGGCGAGCGAGCGCACTTCGCTCGCGACGACCGCGAAGCCGCGTCCCTGCTCGCCGGCGCGCGCCGCCTCGACCGCGGCGTTCAGCGCGAGGATGTTGGTCTGGAACGCGATCCCCTCGATCACACCGACGATATCGGCAATCCGCCGCGAATCGTCGACGATGCCGTGCATCGTGCCGACCACCTGCTCGGTCAGCTCGCCGCCCTGCGCGGCCAGCGTCGAGGCGCCCTGCGCGAGCGTGCTCGCCTGCTTCGCGTTGTCGGCCGTCTGCTTGACCGTCGAGGTCAGCTCTTCGATGCTGGCGGCCGTTTCCTCGAGCGCCGCGGCCTGCTCCTCGGTACGTTGCGACAGATCGGCATTGCCCGCTGCGATCTCGGTGACGCCGGTATCGATCGATTCGGTGCCTTGACGAACCGCGTTGACGGTCGCGATCAGCGACTCCTGCATCTTGCGCAGCGCGGCCGCGAGACGACCCATTTCGTTGCCGCCGAGCACTTCGACCCGGCCGCTCAGGTCGCCGTTGGCGATGCGCTGGAACTGCGCGATCGTCGCATCGACCGGCGCGACGATCGCGCGCACGAGCACGAAGCGGGCGAGCAAGCCGCCGACCAGCGACAGCGCAATGCCGATCGCCACCGCGGTGCTGATCGCGTAGAACAGCTCCTGCGCATCCTGATAGCGCTGTGCGCCATGATCGAGCTGCAACTGCTCGAGCGCGAGCATGGCCTTCTCGTACGCGCTGTACAGCGACGGCAGCTTATGCGCCTGCAATTGCTGGAAGGCGTTGGTGTCGGTCGACTTCAGCGCGGCGAGCGTCGGATCGACGCCATCGCGCAGAAACGCGTCGCGCTTTTGCTGCATGTCGGCGATCAGATGCTGCTCATCGGCATCCGTGCCCGCATGGCTCAAATAGTGGGCAAGCCGCTCGTCGGAGGCTTTGCGGTACTGATCGAAGCGCTTGAGCACCGCGCTCGCGCCGTCCTGATCGTTAAGCGCGACGAGCGACGCGTAGGTCGCAAGCGCCAGACGCAGGCGCAGCAACTGGCCGGAGCTGCCTTCGAGGTCCGCGACGGCGGGCGTGTCGACCGTGTACATCTGCTGCAGCGACGCGTTCGACGAGCGCAGCGACAACAATCCCGCAGCCGCGCCGAGCAGCAGCACGATGCCGAAGAACACGATCATCAGAGTGAGGCTGGTGCGAATCGACAGCTTTTTCAACATCGGACTGGTCTCCTTGGGCTGCCCGGCCGATGGTTCCGTATCGTTGACGATAGCTGCATGGCCACGCAGGCTGCGCCCACGCCGTTCGGCCCGGTCCGCAACTTGTCTGAAAATTAAGCAAACAGCACATTGAGGACAACGGCGTATCGGTCGAAAACTTTATGGTTGATCGCTCGCCCCGCTTGCGTTACATCAATGGAGTCTCGAAGCCGGTTGCTGCAGCCCTTTTGTCGAAGCCCCTTCCCGTCCGGAGCGCGCCCATGTCGGAAATCGGTTCGGCCGTACTCGTGTTCGCGCTGCTGCTGATCGCCACCGGCCTCGGCGTCGGGGTGCGGCCGCTGCTGCCGGAGGAGCACAAGGCGCACGAGACCGTACAGCTCGTGCAGCTCGTGATCGGCATGCTGGTGACGTTCGCCGCGCTGGTGCTGGGTTTGATGACGGCATCGGCGAAATCGAGCTTCGATACGGCGTCGAACGATATGCGCACCTATGCGGCCGAGCTGATCGAATTCGACACGACGCTGCGTGAGCTCGGCAGCGCGGCCGACGAGTCGCGGCGCCTGTTGCGCCAGTACACAGCGGCGGCGATCGCGTCGACGTGGCCGCGCGAGCCCGCGCCGAGCGGCGACTACCCGCGCGATCTCGGTTCACCCGACAATTCGCAGCAACTCGAAAACGTCCGTCTGGGCGACATGCTGACCACGGTGGGGAGGCAATTGCGACAACTGCGCACGCAGGATGCGTTGCAGCAACGCGCGCTCGATGACGCGTTGATTCAGTACCGGCGCGTCATCGACGCGCGCTGGAAGATCATCGAGGAAGCGCACAGCTCGATTTCGCAGCCGTTCTTCTGGACGCTGACGTTCTGGCTAGGCGTGATCTTTCTGAGCTTCGGGTTGATCGCGCCGCGCAATGCGTTGGCGCTGGTGACGATCACGCTGGGAGCGGTGTCGATTGCTTCGGCGGTTTATGTGATCGTCGATCTGGATACGCCGTTCACCGGGCCGATCGTGATTTCGAGTCTGCCGTTGCGGGACACGTTGGAGCATTTGAGCAGGTGACTTTCGGCGGGCAGGCAGGCTCCGTGCGCGCGTGTAACGTAAAAAATGCCGGCAAACAGAAGGCCCGCTTTCTTCACAGAAAACGGGCCTTTCTCGTTGTGTCGATCAGCGGGACGCTGGCCGGGTCGGCATTGAGCCGGAACGATCAGAACGGGATATCGTCGTCCATCTCGTCGAAGCCGCCGCCAGCCGGCGCGCTCGGACGGCTCGCGCCGCCACCGCCACCGCCACTGCCGCCACGCGAGCCGCCGCCCGACGACATGCCGCGACCACCACCGCCGCCGCTACGCTCCGACGGCTCGCCACGGCTATAACCGCCTTCGTCGCCGCCACCCATCGAAGCGCCGCCTCGGCCGCCGAGCATTTGCATTTGTTCCGCGACGATCTCGGTCGAGTAACGATCGGTGCCGTCCTGGGCTTGCCACTTGCGCGTGCGGATGCGCCCTTCAAGGTACACCGACGAGCCCTTCTTCAGATATTCCGCCACGATTTCCGCCAGGCGGCCGAAGAACGCGACGCGGTGCCACTCGGTGGCTTCCTTCATCTCGCCCGACGCTTTGTCCTTGTAGCGGTCCGTCGTCGCAAGGCGGATGTTCGCCACTGCGTCGCCGCTCGGAAGATAGCGGACTTCCGGATCGGCGCCGAGGTTGCCGACCAGAATGACCTTGTTCACGGATGCCATGAATTTCTCCTGTTGATTCCTGTTGCAGGCGGCGCGGCACTACGCGGTTCACGTCTCATGGCCGGCGGGCCCGAGACCAGAAGAGCGCCTCTGCCCGCCGCCGGGTGAGTTCTGGATGATTCGGGAAGTGCCCCGAGTACGCTGCGTTATGCCTTGCGCGGCGGCTGTTTCATCTTTGCGGCGATTATAAGCCAGCAAAATACCAGCCCGGAGCAGGCGAAGAAAACCGCGCTCTGGCCGTTCATCTTCAGCAGCCAGCCGCCGACCATCCCGCCCAGCGCAAGACCGATCGACTGCGTGGTGTTGTACACGCCGGCCGCGGCTCCCTTGCGGGTGCCGGGCGCGAGCTTCGACACCAGCGAAGGCTGCGACGCTTCGAGAATATTGAAGCCGAGAAAGTACACGAACAGGATCGCCGCCACACTCAGAATCGTATGCGGAGCAACGCCCAATAACAACTGGCCGATCAGGATAAGGGCGATCGCCGACAACAGCACGATCTTCATCTTGCCGCGCTTCTCGGCGGCGATGATCGCCGGCACCATCATCACGAACGACAGCCCCATTACCGGCAGATACACCTTCCAGTGCGACGCGACCGGCAGCCCGCCTGCTTCGAGAATGCGCGGCACGACGAGGAACAGCGCGGTTTGCGTCGCGTGCAGCACGAGCACGCCGAAATTCAAGCGCAGCAGCTCGACGTTGTGCAGCACTTCGGCGAACGGCGCGCGCACGTGCACCGGCTTCGGCGCATCGGGCACGACCCACAGCACCACACCAATCGCGAGGATCGCGAATATGCCGACCAGCGTGAAGAGCCCGCTCATGCCGAGCCAGTGGAACACGATCGGCGCGCCAACGATCGCGACCGCGAACGACACGCCGATGCTGCCGCCGACCATCGCCATCGCCTTCGTGCGATGTTCCTCCGCGGTCAGATCGGCGATGAACGCGATCACCGCCGACGACACCGCCCCCATCCCCTGAATCACCCGGCCGACGATGATCCACGTCATGTCGTGCGCGGCCGCCGCGACGAAGCTGCCGATCGCGAAGATCAGCAGGCCCGTCGCGATCACCGGCTTGCGCCCGACCTTGTCGGAGATCCAGCCGTAGAAGATGTAGAGCATCGACTGCGTGACGCCGTACGCGCCGAGCGCGATGCCGACGAGCAGCACGTTCTCGCCACCGGGGATGGTCTTCGCGTAGATCGAGAACACCGGCATGATCATGAAGAGACCCAGCATGCGCAGCGCGAAGATGGCGGCAAGCGACACGGTCGCGCGCAATTCGGGCGCGCTCATGCGTGTGGAGATGGCGGACGGATTGGACATCGAAGCGTTGTTTGAATGAACCGGGCGGCGAGCCCGTGGGGACAGCCTTGAGCGCCGGCACAGCGGAGCAGGACGAACAGGCGGGCGGCTAGCCCCGGCATATCGGCAGGTCCGCGCCGAAGAGACATCGCAATGCGCAAAGCCCGTGCCCTACCGTCCCCGCCGACGCTCGCGGCATCTTGTACTCACGGAAAACGGCCCCAGCTACGCCTCTTTCCCGCTGTCAGCACGCCGTAACGGCGGTCTGGAAAAGTCGTTATAGTAGCAGGTTTGGCCTCTTTCCCTTTCCGCAGTTCATGGAATAAATCCGTGGAACAAATCCGTATTCGTGGGGCTCGCACCCACAACCTGAAGAACGTCAATCTCGACCTACCGCGTCACAAGCTCGTCGTTATCACGGGGCTTTCGGGCTCCGGCAAATCGTCGCTGGCGTTCGATACGCTGTATGCGGAAGGACAGCGGCGCTACGTCGAAAGTCTGTCCGCCTATGCACGGCAGTTCCTGCAACTGATGGAAAAGCCCGACGTCGACCTGATCGAAGGGTTGTCGCCGGCTATCTCGATCGAACAGAAGGCGACCTCGCACAATCCGCGTTCGACGGTCGGCACCGTCACCGAAATCCACGATTATCTGCGTCTGCTGTTCGCGCGCGTCGGCACACCCTACTGCCCCGATCACGAGATTCCGCTCGAAGCGCAAAGCGTGTCTCAGATGGTCGACGCGGCGCTCGCACTGCCTGAAGAAACGCGCGTGATGATCCTCGCGCCAGTCGTCAGCGATCGCAAGGGCGAGCACACGGATCTGTTCGAGGACATGCAGGCGCAAGGCTTCGTGCGCTTTCGCGTGCGCTCGGGAGGCGGCACCGCCAACGAAGGCACCGCGAAAATCTACGAAGTCGACTCGCTGCCGAAGCTGAAGAAAAACGACAAGCACACAATCGACGTCGTGATCGACCGTCTGCGCGTGCGTCCCGACATGAAGCAGCGTCTCGCCGAATCGTTCGAAACGGCGCTGCGTCTCGCCGACGGCCGCGCGATCGCGCTCGAAATGGATACGGACAAGGAGCACCTGTTCAGCTCGAAGTTCGCCTGCCCGATCTGCTCGTATTCGCTGCAGGAACTCGAGCCGCGGCTGTTCTCGTTCAACAACCCGATGGGTGCGTGCCCCGAATGCGACGGCCTCGGCCAGATCACGTTCTTCGATCCGAAACGGGTGGTCGCGCATCCGTCGCTGTCGCTAGCGGCGGGCGCGGTGAAGGGCTGGGACCGGCGCAACCAGTTCTATTTCCAGATGCTGCAGAGCCTCGCGGCGTTCTACGACTTCGACATCGACACCGCGTTCGAGGACCTGCCGGAGAAAGTCCGCAAGATCCTGCTGTACGGTTCGGGCAAGCAGGAGATTCCGTTCTCGTACATCAACGAGCGCGGCCGCACGTCGGTGCGCGAGCACGTGTTCGAAGGGATCATCCCGAATCTGGAGCGGCGCTACCGCGAAACCGATTCGTCCGCGGTACGCGAAGAACTCGCCAAGTATCAGAACAACCAGCCGTGCCCGGCGTGCGCTGGCACGCGGTTGCGTCGCGAGGCGCGCTTCGTGCGCATCGGCGCCGACAGCGACGCGCGCGGCATCTTCGAGATCAGCGGCTGGCCGTTGCGCGATGCGCTCGGCTACTTCCAGACGCTGCGCCTCGAGGGCTCGAAGCGCGAGATCGCCGACAAGGTCGTGAAGGAAATCGTCGCGCGTCTGATGTTCCTGAACAACGTCGGGCTCGATTACCTGTCGCTCGAACGCAGCGCGGAAACGCTGTCGGGCGGCGAAGCGCAGCGCATTCGCCTCGCCTCGCAAATCGGCTCGGGGCTGACCGGCGTAATGTACGTGCTCGACGAACCGTCGATCGGCCTGCATCAGCGCGACAACGACCGCCTGATCTCGACGCTCAAGCATCTGCGCGATCTCGGCAACTCGGTGATCGTCGTCGAGCACGACGAGGACATGATCCGCATGGCCGACTACGTGGTCGACATGGGCCCGGGCGCCGGCGAACACGGCGGCATGGTGATCGCAGAGGGCACGCCCAAAGAGATACAGAAGAACGCGGCGTCGCTGACGGGCCAGTACATGTCGGGCGCGCGCACGATCGAATACCCGGACGAGCGCAAGGAACCCGACGAGCGGCATCTGCGCATCGTCGAGGCGCACGGCAACAATCTGCACAACGTGACGCTCGATCTGCCGGTAGGTTTGCTGACCTGCGTGACCGGCGTGTCCGGTTCGGGCAAGTCGACGCTGATCAACGACACACTGTACCAGGCGGTCGCGCATCATCTGTACGGCTCGGCCACGGAGCCGGCGCCGTACGAGTCGATCGAGGGCCTCGAACATTTCGACAAGGTGATCAACGTCGACCAGTCGCCGATCGGGCGCACGCCGCGCTCGAATCCGGCGACCTACACTGGCCTGTTCACGCCGATCCGCGAGCTGTTCGCGGGCGTGCCGGCCGCCAAGGAGCGCGGCTACGATCCGGGCCGCTTCTCGTTCAACGTGAAGGGCGGGCGCTGCGAATCGTGCCAGGGCGACGGTGTGCTGAAGGTCGAAATGCACTTCCTGCCCGATGTGTACGTGCCGTGCGACGTGTGCCACGGCAAGCGCTACAACCGCGAAACACTCGACATCCAGTACAAAGGCAGCAACATCAGCGAAGTGCTCGACATGACGGTCGAGCACGCGTATGAGTTCTTCAAGGCCGTGCCGGTCGTCGCGCGCAAGCTGAAAACCTTGCTGGACGTGGGTCTAGGCTATATCCGCCTGGGTCAGTCGGCGACCACGCTATCGGGCGGCGAGGCGCAGCGTGTGAAACTATCGCTGGAACTGAGCAAGCGCGATACCGGTCGCACGCTATACATCCTTGACGAACCGACCACCGGCCTGCACTTTCACGATATCGCGCTGTTGCTGGAAGTCATACACCGGTTACGTGACCAGGGTAATACCGTCGTGATCATCGAACATAATCTCGATGTAATCAAAACTGCGGACTGGGTCATCGATCTTGGCCCCGAAGGCGGCGCCGGCGGCGGGCAGATCATCGCCCAGGGCACGCCTGAGCAGATCGCGAAGTCGAAGGCCAGTTTTACCGGACAATATCTGGCGCCGCTGCTCAAGCGCGCCGCCAGCACAAAATAACGCTGCACTATCGAGGTTTGGAGACGGGATAAGCCATGACCAAGCGTAATCAGGCGCGCGAAGAAGATCGGGTGCAGGACCTGCGCCCGCGCCCGGTCAGGCTGACCAGCGACATGAGTCTGCCGAAGCTGTCGGCGGTCGAGATCGGCAGCTACGTCGTGATGCTGTTCGGCATGTGGGCGGTCATCGAACTGAAGCTGCTCGGCGCGCTGCTCGCCGGGCTGCTGGTGTTTCAGCTCGTGCAAATGATCGCGCCGCGCATCGAGCGCCACATGTCGAGCAGGCGGGCACGCTGGCTCGCGGTGGTGCTCCTGTCGACGGTGATCGTCGGCGCGCTGACGGGGCTCACGCTCGGCATCATCTCGCATTTCGAGAACGACGTGCCCAGCGTGCAGGCGCTGCTCGATCAGGCCATGCAACTGATCGACCAGGCGCGCGGCAGGATTCCGCAGTTCGTCGCGAACTATCTGCCGGTCGACACCGAACAGATGAAGACGAAGGCCGCGGAACTGATGCACACGCACGCGAACATGCTGCAGCAAAGCGGCACGACCGCCGCGCGCGCGTTCACTCACGTGCTGATCGGCATGATCATCGGCGCGATCATCGCGGTCGGCGCGCAGAAGCATATGCAGCGGCTGCCGCTGTCCACGGCGTTTGTCACGCGCGTCACGCGTTTTGCCGAAGCGTTTCGCCGCATCGTGTTCGCGCAGGTGAAGATTTCCGCGCTCAACGCGGTATTCACAGCGATCTTCCTGCTCGTGATCCTGCCGACCTTCCACGACCGGCTGCCGCTGTCAAAAACGCTCGTGCTCGTCACGTTCATCGTGGGTCTGCTGCCGGTGATCGGCAATCTGATCTCGAACACGATCATCGTCGCGGTCGCGCTGTCGGTCAGTTTTCCGGCGGCGATCATGTCGCTCGTGTTCCTGATCCTGATTCACAAGCTCGAGTACTTCCTGAACGCGCGGATCGTCGGCGGGCAAATCGAGGCGCGCGCGTGGGAACTGCTGATCGCGATGCTGGTGATGGAAGCAGCGTTCGGTATCGCCGGGGTCATTGCGGCACCGATTTTTTATGCGTACATCAAGCGTGAGCTGATTTATTTGCGGTTGGTGTGAGCCGGGCTGGGTTGGCCTTCAAAGTCAGCGCTCACTAGCGCTCATCGGCCTGCACGCCCGGCAGTCCACGCAGGCGACGGAAGCGAAAGCGGCACTTCGGCGCCGCTTTTTTTATGCTTCCCGCGACGCGGCACCGTCGCCCTGCTGCTGACAGAAAACTTGCAGCCGAACGCGCCGCCCCCTAAGATGCGAACAATTCCTATTTACGCTCAGTCCGCATCGTGACGTTTCAGCTGATTTCCCGCCCGCGATTCCGCCCGGCTCGCGCATGAGACGCCAGCTTGTCCGCCTGCACCGCTGGTTCGGCGTCGCGACTGCACTGTTTCTGTTCGTCGCGGGACTTACCGGTGCGATCATCGCGTGGGACCACCCGCTGGATGCCGCGCTGAATCCGTCGTTCTACCTGGCTCACACGGCTGGGCCGACGCTGCCCGGCCTCGAACTGGCGAATCGCGTCGAAGCCGCCGATCCGCGTCTTCGGGTGACCTATCTGCCGCTCGAGGTCGAACCGGGTCACGCGCTGCAAATGATGGTGCTGCCGCGCACCGACCCGGCAACGAAGCAGCCCTATCCGCTCGACTTCAACCAGATCGCCGTCGATCCCGTCACCGGCGAGATCCAGGGACGCCGCGAATGGGGCGCCGTGTCGCTCGCGCGGCTGAACCTGATTCCGTTCATCTACAAGCTGCACTACACGCTGCAGCTGCCGTTCACCGGCGGCGTTGACATCGGCACGTGGTTGATGGGGATCGTCGGCATCGTGTGGCTGTTCGATAGCGTGATTGCACTGTGTCTGTCGTTTCCGAGCCTGAAGGCCTGGCACAAGTCGTTCGCGTTCCGCCTGAAACGCGGCGGCTATGCGCTGACGTTCGATCTGCACCGCTCCGGAGGCGTATGGATCTGGGGCCTGCTGGCGATCGTCGCGCTGACGTCGATTTCGATGAATCTGTCGTCGCAGGTGGTGCGGCCGATCGTGTCGCGACTGTCGACATTGACGCCCGATCCGTTCAGCAACCCCGAAATCCTGCGCGCACCGCAACCGGGCGATCAGGTGCTGAGCCGCGAGCGCATCGTCGAACTCGCCGGGCAAGCCGGCAAGGAAATGCATGTCGCCGCGCCACCGGGCGGGCTCTACTACGCCGAATTCATGCATGCGTATGGCGTCGGCTTCTACACGGCCGGCAACGACCACGGCGACGCCGGACTCGGCAACCCGTGGATGTATTGGGACGCCGCCACCGGCCAGCGGCTCGCCACGCGGATTCCCGGTCAGGGCACGGCCGGCGATATCTTCCTGCAGATGCAGTATCCGCTGCACTCGGGGCGCATTCTCGGACTCGGCGGGCGGATTCTGATCAGCGCGGTGGGAGTAGCGGTGGCCGTGCTGAGCGTCACGGGCCTGCTGATCTGGCTGAAGAAGCTGAGCGCGCGCCGCCGTTCTGCGCAAAACGCGAATCTCGGGAAAAGCACGGGCGGCGCGGCAGCGCGTTCGTAACGCAAGCGGGGAAAGGACCGCGCCGACCTCGAGCGGCGCGGTGTTAGCGGTGCAATTTTTAGCGGAACACCACCGTCTTGCTGCCGTTCAGCACGACACGATGCTCGACGTGCCACTTCACCGCACGCGCGAGCGTCACGCACTCGACGTCGCGACCGATCGCCGTCAGTTGTTCCGGTGTCATGCTGTGGTCCACGCGCTCGACTTCCTGCTCGATGATCGGACCTTCGTCGAGATCGGTCGTCACATAGTGAGCCGTCGCGCCGATCAGCTTCACGCCGCGGTCGAACGCCTGGTAGTACGGCTTCGCGCCCTTGAAGCTCGGCAGGAACGAGTGATGGATGTTGATCGCGCGCCCGGCGAGCGCCTCGCACAGGTTCGGCGACAGAATCTGCATGTAGCGCGCGAGCACCACGAGGTCAGCCTGATGCTCGCTGATCACTTCGAGCACGCGCGCTTCCTGCGCGGTTTTCGCTTCCGGCGTGCCGCCGAGCAGCGGGAAGTGATGGAACGGGATGTCGTAACTCGCGGCGAGCTGGTAGAACTCCTTGTGGTTCGAGATGATCGCCGGGATGTCGATGTTCAGCTGACCGGTGCGGTAGCGAAACAGCAGATCGTTCAGGCAGTGGCCGATCTTCGACACCATGATCACGACGCGCGGCTTCACGTTCGCGTCGTGCAACTCCCAGCTCATGCCGAACTGCTCGGCGAGTGCCACGAACGACGCGCGCAGCGCGTCGAGGCCCGGATCGCCGCCCACCTGTTGAAAATGCACGCGCATGAAGAACTCGCCGGTGCGGCTGTCCCCGAACTGCGCGGAGTCGAGAATATTGCTGCCGCGCTCGAACAGAAAGCCCGACACGGCGTGAACGATGCCGGGCCGGTCGGCGCACGACAGTTTGAGGATAAAGCTGTGATCGGTCGACATGACCTCGGTGACTCCCTTCTTCATTGCGTGGTTTGTTTCAGTGGTACTGGCTGCGGGGCGGGCCTGACCGATGAGCCTCGGTTAGCCCAGCGGCGGCGGCGCGAACAGCGCGTCGATACCCTCGCACGCGTCCTCGTCGATCCAGCGGCGGCGCAGCAGGCAATCGAGCGTCGCGAGGCTGGCGTCGACGGTTAGCGCGCCTTCCTCGATCCAGCGCGCGACTTCATCGATGCGTGCGAGCCGGTGTTCGCCCACTTCGCCGTCCTGGTTGCGCGGCGCGAAGTCCGCGGGCAGCGCGAGGTCGTAGATGAAGATCTGCTCGGCCTGTGTGCCTTCCGGCAGCGATTGCAGCACGTGCGCGGTGCGGCCCGCGACCGCTCCCGCCGCGATCTCCGCTGGAATGCCCGCTTCTTCCCAGCACTCCTTGACGATCGTTTCGGCGATACCGAAGCCCCAGCCGATCCCGCCCGCGACGACATTGTCGAGCATGCCGGGGTCGGTGGCCTTCGTGTCGCTGCGGCGCGCGATCCACAATTGCGGCGCTCCGCCAAAGGGCGCTCCGCCTTCCGCATATTCTACGACGCCGTTCAGATGCACCGCGTAGGTCATCGTGCCGAAGAAGCGCGACGCCGCGCGCTCGATATACGCGAGCGGCGGCGCGTCGAACGCATTGCGGATCGCGTAGGTCTCGTTGCGCCAGCCGGGGATGCGGCCATCGGCGGCGAGCGCGCCGATCACGGAAGCGAGCGCCGCGCTGCGCAGATGGACGGTATCGAAGGTGGCGGAGAGCGTCACGCCGTAGTTCGCGATCTCGAACACGTCGGGCCAGCGCGCGAGCAGCGGCACGTCGCGCTCGCGAATCCAGCCGACCTGTTCGGCGCAGATCAGAAACGGCCGATGCGCGGTCGCGTCGAAGCGGCGCGCGGCGGTGATGCAAGGCAAAGTCATCGAAAACTCCAAACTGTCCGCCGTCGTGGCGAACCTGGCAAAGCGGAAGCGGACGGGTTGCGTGACGCGCGTCAGTCGCGCAGTGCGACGCGAATCCCGATCGCGATGAACGTCGCGCCGGCCACGCGATCGAGCCACAGGCCGACACGCGGCCGCCGTCTGAGCCAACTGCCGATGATCCCCGCGCACACGCCGAACAGCGAAAACACTACGACGGTCTGCAGCATGAACAGCGCGCCGAGCTCGAGCATCTGCACGGTCACGCTCTGCGCGCCGCCGGGCTGCACGAACTGCGGCAGAAACACGACGAAGAACAGCGTGACCTTCGGATTCATCAGATTGCCGAGCACGCTCTGGCGAAAGACAGCCGAAAGCGGCTGCGGCGCACGCTCGTGCGCGGTCGCGAGCCCCTGACTGCGCAGCGCCTTGATACCGATCCACACCAGATACGCGGCGCCGGCGAGCTTGATCGCTTCGAACGCGAGCGGCGACGAGCGCAGCAGCGCGGCGACGCCGAGCGCCGCGAGCGTCGTATGAAACGTGATGCCGGCGGCAAAGCCGAGCGCGGCGACGAGGCCGGCCGCGCGGCCCTGCGAGATGCCGCGCGCGAGCACCTGCAGATTGTCCGGGCCGGGCGCCACGGTGATCGCAATCGAAGTGGCGAGAAACAGCAGGAAATTGGGCATCGTGGTGGCCTTCTGGGTTGGGCGGCTGGTGAGCCCTGGCGGTGAGCCATGTCGTTGAACCCGGTTGGCCTTGTGCGGCCAACGGAGCCTGTGCGACTTTAACTGCTGGTACGGCTAGAAAGCCGACCGTCACGGCGCACGCCGTAACGGCCTCCGGGTTCAGTGACCGCCGAAACTCGTCACTGTATAGAGCGCAAGACCGCCCTCGCACAGCAGCTTCGAACCGCCCAGGTCCGGCAGATCGACGATCGCCGCGCCTTCCACGACGACCGCGCCGAGCCGCTCGAGCAGCAGCTTGCCGGCCATCATCGTGCCGCCGGTCGCGATCAGGTCGTCGATGATCACGACGCGATCGCCCGGCTCGCACGCATCCTCGTGAATCTCGACTGTCGCGGTGCCGTATTCCAGTTCATACGATTGCGAGATCCGCTTGTACGGCAGCTTGCCCGCCTTGCGAATCGGGATGAAGCCGACACTCAGCTCGTGCGCGACGATCGGCCCGATGATGAAGCCGCGCGCATCGAGCCCGGCGATGTAATCGAGCTTCGCATCGATATAGCGCTGCACGAACAGGTCGATCAGCACGCGCAGCGACTTCGGCTCGCGCAGGAGCGGCGTGATGTCGCGGAACTGCACGCCCGGCTGCGGCCAGTCGGGCACCGTGCGAATGTGACTTCTGATGTACTCGGCCGCATCGAGCGGCGCGCTCGCGAGCGCGTTGGACATGATGTCTCCGGAGGGACCTCGACAGGTCCGGTGAAATGCTTGAATTAGCGTCGCCCGCCAGAACGGGCCAGGTTCACGGGTTCAGGCCGCGGCGGCGCGGCGGTGCTTCGACAGCCGCTCCTCGGCCTGCGCCAGTTGCTCGGGCAGACCGCGCAGCACCACGATGTCGCTCGCGCGCAGTTTCGTCGACGGGTCCGGTTCGACGCCGCGGATGCCGTGCCGGCGGATCGCTGTCACTTCGACACCGAGTTCGTACAGGCCCACCTCGGCGAGCGTACGGCCCACCGCGTCGGCGCTCTCGTCGACCGGCACCGATTGTAGCCGCACCTGCTCGTGGCCGTCGTCGTCGTCGATGTCGTCGGCGCCGTGGAAATAGCCGCGCAACAGCGAGTAGCGTTCGTCGCGCATCTCCTCGACGCGCCGCACCACGCGGCGCATCGGCACGCCCATCACGACGAGCGTGTGCGACGCGAGCATCAGGCTGCCCTCTACGATCTCCGGAATCACCTCGGTCGCCCCGGCGGCGAGCAGTTTCTCCAGATCGGCGTCGTCGACGGTACGCACGATGACCGGCAGCGTCGGCTCCATCTCGTGAATGTTGTGCAGCACGCGCATTGCCGACGGCGTGTTCGCGTAGGTGATCGCGATCGCGCCCGCGCGATGCAGGCCCGCGGCGAGCAGCGACTCGCGCCGCCCCGCGTCGCCGAACACGACCGATTCACCGGCCGCCGCGGCCGCCGCGACGCGGTCGGGATCGAGGTCAAGCGCGACATACGAGAGCCCTTCATGCTCGAGCATGCGCGCGAGGTTCTGCCCGGCGCGCCCATAGCCGCAGATGATCACGTGGCCGCTCTGCTTCAGGCTCTGGGTCGCGATGCGTGTCATCTGCAACGACTGCATCATCCATTCGGTCGACGACAGCCGCAGCACGACGCGGTCCGCGTTCTGGATCATGAACGGCGCGGCGAGCATCGACAGCAGCATCGCGGCGAGAATCGTCTGCAACAGCGTCGCGTCGACCAGATGCCGGTCGAGGATCAGGTTCAGCAGCACGAAGCCGAACTCGCCCGCCTGCGCGAGACCGATACCGGTGCGCATCGCGACGCCCGGCGTCGCGCCGAAAAGCCGCGCGAGGCCGGTAATCATGACCATCTTCAGCAGCACCGGGCCGACGAAAAACGCCAGCACGACGAGGGGATGCTCCCAGATCACGCGCGGATTGAGCAGCATGCCGGTAGTCACGAAGAAGAGCCCGAGCAGCACGTCGCGAAACGGCTTGATGTCCTCTTCCACCTGATGCCGGTACGGCGTCTCGGCGATCAGCATGCCGGCAATGAACGCGCCGAGCGCGAGTGACAGCCCGAATTTGTCGGTGATGAACGCGGCGCCGAGCGTCACCAGCAGCAGATTGAGGATGAACAGCTCCTGCGAGCGGCGCCGCGCGACCACGTTGAACCAGCGCGTCATGAAGCGCTGGCCGACGATCAGCAGCAGCGCGAGGGCCACGACGATCTTGATCGCCGCGATGCCGAGCGCGCTGGCCAGATTCTCCGAGCGGCCGCCGAGCGCCGAAATGATGATCAAAAGCGGCACCACCGCGAGATCCTGGAACAGCAGCACGCCGAAGATATTGCGGCCGTGCTCGGTTTCGATCTCGAGCCGCTCCGCCAGCATCTTGCTGACGATCGCGGTCGACGACATCGCCAGCGCGCCGCCCAGCGCGACGCACGCCTGCCACGTGATATGCACCCAGCGCTCCAGCACGAAGCCGAGCGACACCGCTACCCCGACTGTGCCGATCACCTGCAGCAAGCCGAGTCCGAACACGAGCCGGCGCATCGTGCGCAACTTGGCCAGCGAAAACTCCAGCCCGATCGAGAACATCAGGAACACGACGCCGAATTCCGCGAGATTCTGCGCGCCCGCCGAATCGGGAATCAGCCCGAACGCATGCGGCCCGACGACGATGCCGACCGTCAGATAGCCGAGCATCGGCGGGAGATTCAGGAAACGAAAGATCACCACGCCCGCCACCGATGCCAGCAGCAGAAACAGCGTCATTTCGAGCGGGGAAATCATCGGCAAAAACGCATGGGTGAAGCGTCCTCGTTCGTCAGCGGAACCGCGCACGAGAACGCCGTGCGACATAATGGATTGGGCCGGAAAAAAGCTGCTAAAGAGCTGCAAAGCAGCTGCAAATGAGACTATCGACAGGCCGACGAAGACAGCGGCCCGGCACAGCAGGCCCGGCGCGGCGAACAGGCGCCTTTGCTATACTCCGCGCATGATAGCGAAAATCAATGGCGACAGGGCACTCACGCTTGCTCGCGACGTACTCGACATCGAAGCGGACGCCGTGCGGGCGCTTCGCGACCAGCTCGACGGCAGTTTTGTCGGCGCGGTCGATTTCATCCTGGGTTGCCGTGGGCGCGTGGTCGTCTCCGGCATCGGCAAATCCGGTCACATAGCCCGCAAGCTGGCGGCCACGCTGGCAAGCACCGGCACACCCGCGTTCTTCGTGCATCCGGCGGAAGCCAGTCACGGCGACCTCGGCATGGTCACCGCCGACGACGTCTTCCTCGCGCTGTCCAATTCTGGCGAAACCGAAGAGTTGATGGCAATCCTGCCGCTCATCAAGCGGATCGGCGCGAAGCTGATCGCGATGACGGGCCGCCCCGGCTCCAGCCTCGCGCAACTCGCGGACGTGCATCTGAATTCCGGCGTCGCGAAGGAAGCCTGTCCGATGAATCTCGCGCCCACCGCCAGCACCACCGCCGCGCTCGCGCTCGGCGACGCGCTGGCGGTCGCGGTGCTCGACGCGCGCGGCTTCGGCCGCGACGACTTCGCGCGCTCGCATCCGGGCGGCGCGCTCGGCCGACGCCTGCTTACCTATGTGCGCGACGTCATGCGCACCGGCGACCAGTTGCCGCAGGTCACACCCGACGCGACCGTCAGCGATGCCCTCTTCCAACTGACCGCAAAACGCATGGGCATGACCTCGGTCGTCGACCACGAAGGCCGTGTGACGGGCATCTTCACGGATGGCGACCTGCGCCGAGTGCTCGAACGCGACGGCGATTTTCGCCAGTTGCCGATCGGTTCGGTGATGACCGCGGGCCCGCGCACGATCGGGCCGGATCAACTCGCGGTCGAAGCCGTGGAACTGATGGAGCGCTATCGCATCAATCAGATGCTGGTCGTCGACGAATCGGGCAAGCTAATCGGCGCGCTCAACATGCACGACCTGTTTTCGAAGAAGGTGATCTGATGGCCGTTGCTCCTCCTACCGCTACCGAACGCGCAAGCCGCGTGAAGCTGATGATTTTCGACGTCGACGGCGTACTGACCGACGGCGGCCTGCTGTTCACGGCGGAAGGCGACACGATGAAAGGCTTCAACTCGATGGACGGCCACGGCATGAAGCTGCTGCGCCAGGCCGGCATCGAAACGGCCATCATCACCGGGCGCCAGTCCGGCATCGTGGCGGCGCGGGTGAAAGAATTGAACATCACGCACGTCTACCAGGGCGTGCAGGACAAGCCGCAGGCGTTCGCCGACCTGCTGCGGCAAACCGGCCTCACCGCCGAGGAATGCGGCTACATGGGCGACGACTGGGTCGATCTCGCGGTAATGCTGCGCGTCGGCTTCGCGGCTGCGCCGGCCAATTCGCATCCCGAAGTGATCGCGCGTGCGCATTGGGTCAGCGAGGCGCGCGGCGGCCACGGCGCGGCACGCGAAGTGGTCGATACGCTGCTGCGCGCGCAGCACAAATATGAAGCACTGCTTGCGGCGGCGTGCAGCGGCGAGCAACGGGGCCTCGTGGGATGAACCAGTTTCGCCTGACTTCGCTGATCCCGCTCATCGCGATGGCGGCGCTCGCCGGCATCACGTGGTGGCTGCTGCAAGCCACGTTGCCGCGCAAGACCGACAACGAGGTGCGCCCGAAAGAGCACACGCCGGACTACTTCGCGGACAACTTCTCGGTGTCCGAGCTCGACCAGTCGGGCGCGACGCAGTACCGGCTGACCGCGCAGTCGCTGATCCATTACGAGGACGACGAAATGAGCGACCTCGTCAAACCGGCAATGCGCGCGTTCCAGCCCGGCAAGCCGATCGTCACCGCGACCGGCGATACCGGCACGGTCAACGCGGATGCGTCGATCGTCAATCTGTACCAGAACGCCCGCATCCTGCGCGCGCCCGGCGGCGGCGATCCGCAGATGCAGGCTGATTCCGAGCATTTCAGGGTCCTCGTCAACGACGATGTGATCGAGACTGAAAAGCCAGTTAAACTTCAGCGCGGCATGTCGGTGATGACTGCCAGCGGCATGAAATACAACAATGTCACCCGGTTTATGCAATTGTTCGGCAATGTAAGAGGCGCAATCGCCGCGTCCGATTCCGGCCACTAAGCCAACGCATACCGGGTAATCCATTCCAGGCGTGACTGCATGAACGAATCGCTCCCCCGTTTTGATACCGGCCGTTCGCGCGCGCTGTCCGCGTGCCGCGCCGCACTCGCTGCGCTCGTCGTCGCGTTGCCGCTCGTCGGCTTCGCGCCGCTCGCGCACGCGGACCGCGCCGACAAGGACAAGCCGCTGAACATCGAAGCTGACAACATGACTTACGACGACCTGCGGCAGGTCAGCATCTTTACCGGCCACGTGGTGGCCACCAAAGGGACGATCCTGATCAAGGCCGATCGCGTCGAAGTGTCGCAAGACCCGCAGGGCTACCAGTTCGCGACCGGCACCTCGAGCGGCAACAATCTGTCGTATTTCCGCCAGAAGCGCGAAGGGCTCGATGAATACATCGAGGGTACGGCCATCCGTATCGATTACGACGGCAAGCAGGATCTGACCACGCTGACCACCAACGCGACGGTGCGCCGGCTGCAGAGCATGACGACGCTGCTCGATCAGGTGCACGGCAGCGTGATCACCTACGACGGCCAGAACGACTTCTACACCGCCAAGGCGGGCAAGGACGTCGCCGGTCCGGGCAACCCCACCGGCCGCGTGCGCGCGATGCTGTCGCCGCGCAATGCGGGCGCCGCGCCGCTGACCGGCGCGTCGGCCACGCTCACGCCGTCCAACTCCATTCAGGGAGCGCCGAACCAGTGAGCACCGTAAGCAGCACCATCACGCCGCTCCCCCATCGCAAGCCGGCCGGCACCAGCAGTTCGCTGGTCGTGCGTAATCTGAAGAAGCGCTATGGCTCGCGCACGGTCGTCAAGGACGTGTCGCTCGACGTGAAGAGCGGCGAAGTGGTCGGCCTGCTCGGCCCTAACGGTGCCGGCAAGACCACGTCGTTCTACATGATCGTCGGCCTCGTGCCGCTCGACGCCGGCGAAATCGATCTGGATGGCAAGTCGATCAGCCTTCTGCCCATTCACAAGCGCGCTTCGCTCGGCTTGTCGTATCTGCCGCAGGAAGCGTCGGTGTTCCGCAAGTTGACTGTCGAGCAGAATATTCGCGCGGTGCTGGAACTGCAGCATGACGAAAACGGCAAGCGCCTCGGCAAAGACGCGATCACGTCGCGCACCGAAGCGCTGCTCGACGAGCTTCAGATCGCGCATCTGCGTGAAAATCCGGCGCTGTCGCTGTCGGGCGGCGAGCGTCGTCGGGTTGAAATTGCGCGCGCGCTGGCAACCAATCCGAGCTTCATTCTGCTCGACGAACCGTTCGCCGGCGTCGACCCGATCGCGGTGCTGGAAATCCAGAAAATCGTCAAGTTCTTGAAGCAGCGCAATATTGGCGTCCTGATTACCGACCACAACGTGCGCGAAACACTCGGTATCTGCGATCACGCGTACATCATCAGCGACGGCAGCGTGCTAGCCGCCGGCGCGCCCAGCGACATCATCGAAAACGAAAGCGTGCGGCGCGTCTATCTGGGCGAGCACTTCCGCATGTAAGCGCACACGGCGTCCCCGGCCACGCGAGCGCGCGCGGCCGGCCGCGGCGCCAATTTTGCGGCACCGCACATTCGCTGTCAGACGGCGCAGGCTGGCGCCGGGCGGCGCGCCATTTCGGCGTACCCAAAAATTGCGTGTGCCGCAAGGTATCGCGGTCGTGGCAAACTCTCTACAATGAATCTCAACTTGCCATGAAAGCCAGCCTCCAACTCCGCCTATCGCAGCATCTTGCGCTGACGCCGCAACTGCAACAGTCCATCCGGCTGCTGCAGTTGTCGACGCTCGAATTGCAGCAGGAAGTCGCCATGGCGATCTCGCAGAATCCACTCCTCGAAAACGAAGACGAGTGGATTGCGAGCCCGTTGCGGGTTGCGGCCGACGGCTCCGTGATCGCCCAGACACCGGGCTCCTCGGCGCCGGCCGACCCGATGGCCGGAAACGGTTCGGCATCGTCCGAGGGCAGCGGCGAGCGAGCCGAAAGCGGCGAACCGCAGGGTGTCGATGAATACAACGGCCTTTCGGGCGACGGCGGCGGCGACACGTCACAGTGGAACCTCGACGACTACGGCCGCTCGGGCAACGCGTCCGACGACGACGACCTGCCCCCGTTGCAAATCCACGAATCGAGCACATCGCTGCGCGACCACCTGATGGCGCAACTACGTGTCACCCAGGCGAGCCAGCGCGACCGCGCGCTCATCACGTTCCTGATCGAATCGCTCGACGACGACGGCTATCTCGCCGCCACGCTCGAAGAAGTGCTGGCCGACCTGCCCGAAGAACTCGAGGTCGATGTCGACGAACTGAACGCCGCGCTTGCGCTGCTGCATAGCTTCGACCCGCCCGGCGTCGGCGCGCGGTCCGCGTCGGAATGTCTGAAGCTGCAGTTGCTGCGGCTCGAGCCATCGCCCACGCGCACGCTTGCGCTAGACATTGTCGGCCATTACCTGGAGTTGCTCGCCGCGCGCGATTTCACGCGGCTGCGCAAGCACCTGAAGGCCAGCGACGACGATCTGCGCGACGCGCATGTGCTGATCCGCTCGCTCGAACCATTTCCGGGCGCCGCCTACGGCAAGGCCGAAGCGGACTACGTTGTGCCTGACATCATGGTGCGCAAAACGGCACAGGGCTGGCAGGCGGAGCTGAATCCCGAGGTGGTGCCCAAGCTGCGGATTAACCATCTGTACGCGAATATTCTGCGCAATAACCGCGGCGATCCGGGCAGCGGTTCGTTGCGCCAGCAACTGCAGGAAGCACGCTGGCTGATCAAAAATATCCAGCAGCGTTTCGAGACGATCCTGCGAGTTGCGCAGGCAATTGTCGAGCGTCAGAAGAGCTTTTTTGTGCACGGCGAAATCGCCATGCGCCCCTTGGTTTTGCGGGAAATAGCTGATACGCTGGGCCTACACGAGTCGACTGTCTCGCGTGTGACGACCGGTAAATACATGCTTACGCCTTTCGGGACGCTGGAATTCAAGTACTTTTTCGGCTCGCACGTTTCGACGGACACCGGCGGCGCGGCCTCCTCCACGGCCATTCGCGCGCTGATCAAACAACTGATAGGAGCGGAAAACCCGAAATCGCCACTTTCAGACAGTCGCATAGCCGAACTGCTGGCGGAACAGGGCTTCGTGGTCGCACGTCGTACCGTTGCGAAATACCGTGAGGCGCTCAAAATCCCGGCAGTCAACCTGCGCAAGTCTCTGTAGCTCGCCGCGTTTTGCAGCGGGCATTTACCGGCCGCTCCGCACCTGGCGGACAGGCCGGCCGCTGCGACCTGCCAGATGTCCGTCACCGGGGGGCGACACAGGCAAGCCGTCAGATCGACCGGACCTTTGTCATTGTGCGGACCAAGCGGCCATTAGCTTGGAGAAGCACTATGAATCTCAAGATCAGTGGACACCACCTCGAAGTAACGCCTGCGTTGCGCGAATACGTGATCACCAAACTGGACAGGGTGCTAAGACATTTCGATCAGGTCATCGACGGCAGTGTGGTCCTCTCGGTCGACAACCATAAGGAAAAGGAGAAGCGTCAAAAGGTGGAAATCAACCTCCACCTGAAGGGCAAGGATATTTTCGTCGAGAGTTGTGACAGTGATTTGTACGCTGCGATCGATCTGATGATCGACAAGCTCGACAGACAGGTGATACGCCACAAGGATCGTCTGCAAGGCCATCAGCACGAAGCGATCAAGTATCAGCCGGCGCCGCAACTGGACGTGCCGCCGCAATAGGAGAAACTCGCGGGAATTGCTGATTTCTCTGGGACTCGTCAAGCCGCCCGCAACTGGGCGGTTTTTCGTTTCAGCGCCCGGTGCGCGCTCTGCGCCGGTGCGCCCTCGCCGAGGCCAGGCTCAATCATTCGCGCAGACGTTTGCGCAGCGCGACATATTCCGCGCCGCAAGCGGTGAAAAACCTGATATGCATAGATGGCGCGCCGCACCATCGGCTGTCACCCTGTTCTATAATGTTCCGGTTACCATCGGGGTCAAGCCAGTTCTGATGAAGTACGGCCGGTCGAGATCTCACGCTTTCCCGATCGACTCTCACCGTCCGTCTTCGCCAGCATCGAACGAATGGAACGTCACTCAACCGCCCCGGTGGGGAGAACTCAGGCCACGTTTTCGCCTGTCAACATGAATCGTTTAGCCAAATTTCTTCCCCTCGAGAACGTCGTCATCGGACTATCGGTCACCAGCAAGAAACGCGTGTTCGAGCAAGCGGGCCTGATCTTCGAGAACCAGAACGGCATCGCCCGCAGTACCGTCACAGACAATCTTTTTGCGCGAGAACGACTCGGCTCGACCGGGCTCGGCGAAGGCGTCGCGATTCCGCATGGGCGGATCAAGGGCCTCAAGCAACCGCTCGCCGCATTCGTCAGACTCGCGGAACCCATCCCCTTCGAAGCGCCGGACGGCCAGCCGGTCTCGCTGCTGATCTTCCTGCTCGTCCCCGAGCAAGCCACTCAACAGCACCTCGAAATTCTTTCCGAGATCGCGCAATTGCTGTCCGATCGCGACGCCCGCGAGCGGCTGCACACTGAAGAAGACCGCGAATCGTTGCATCGCCTGCTTACTCAGTGGCAACCTTGAGGCAATGGCGGCGGCAGTACCTACGCGCGCGCACACGCAGGTAAGGCCCGGCAAGCGGCTAACACTGGAGTCACTGACTCATGGATACGTCCAGCATCAACGCCCAGAGCATTTTCGACGACAACGCCGCCATGCTGAAGCTCAGCTGGCTCACGGGGCATGAAGGCTGGGAGCGCGGCTTCTCTTCGGAATCGGTCGCCAATGCCACGTCGAGCGCCGACCTCGTCGGCCACCTGAACCTGATCCACCCGAACCGGATCCAGGTGCTCGGCGATGCGGAAATCGACTACTACAAACGTCAGACCGATGAAGACCGCTCGCGCCACATGGCCGAGCTGATCGCGCTGGAGCCACCGTTTCTCGTCGTCGCGGGCGGCGTCGCGGCACCGCCGGAGCTCGTGCTGCGCTGCACGCGCTCGTCGACGCCGTTGTTCACGACGCCGACATCGGCGGCGGCGGTGATCGATAGTCTGCGACTTTACATGTCGCGCATTCTCGCGCCGCGCGCGACGCTGCACGGCGTTTTTCTCGACATCCTCGGCATGGGTGTGCTGCTGACCGGCGACTCGGGTCTCGGCAAGAGCGAGCTCGGCCTCGAACTGATCAGCCGCGGTCACGGTCTCGTCGCCGACGACGCGGTCGACTTCGTGCGCCTCGGCCCCGACTTCGTCGAAGGACGCTGCCCGCCGCTGCTGCAGAACCTGCTGGAAGTGCGCGGCCTCGGTCTGCTCGACATCAAGACGATCTTCGGCGAAACGGCGGTGCGCCGCAAAATGAAACTGAAGCTGATCGTGCAACTGGTGCGCCGCCCCGATGGCGAATTCCAGCGACTGCCGCTGGAAAGCCAGACCGTCGACGTGCTCGGCCTGCCGATCAGCAAGGTGACGATCCAGGTGGCCGCGGGCCGCAACCTCGCGGTGCTGGTCGAAGCGGCCGTGCGCAATACCATCCTGCAGTTGCGCGGTATCGACACGCTGCGCGATTTCATGGATCGGCAACGTCTCGCCATGCAGGATCCCGATAGCCAGTTTCCCGGCAAGCTGATCTGAAGCCGACCACAGCACCATGAAGCGCCCGCGGAAGGCAGGACGCGGGCACGCGCATGGAGGCCAGATGCTATGATGAAATCTACGCTTTCGACGACTCCATGCGCATAATCCTGATCACCGGTATCTCCGGCTCCGGCAAATCGGTTGCCCTGAACGCGCTCGAAGACGCGGGTTATTACTGCGTCGACAATCTGCCGCCGCGTTTTCTGCAGCAACTCGCCACCTACCTCGCCGCTGACGGCCAGGACCGTCTCGCGGTCGCGATCGACGCGCGCTCCGGTTCGTCGCTCGACGAAATGCCCGCGATGATCCGCGACCTCAAGCGCTCGCACGACGTGCGCGTGCTGTTCCTGAGCGCGAGCACGCAGTCGCTGATTCAACGCTTTTCCGAAACGCGCCGCCGCCATCCGTTGTCTGGCTCGCCCGCGCACGACGCGGACGTTGGCCTGCTCACGTCGCTCGCCGAAGCGATCGAACGCGAGCGCGAACTGGTCGCGGGACTTGCCGAATTCGGCCATCAGATCGACACGAGCAATCTGCGCGCGAACGTGCTGCGTGCATGGGTCAAACGCTTCATCGAGCAAGAGGACGCGGGGCTCGTGCTGATGTTCGAGTCGTTCGGTTTCAAGCGCGGCGTACCGCTCGACGCGGATTTCGTATTCGACGTACGCACGCTGCCGAACCCATACTACGATCATGAATTGAGGCCGCTCACCGGGCTCGATAAACCGGTGATGGATTTTCTCGATGCGCAGCCGGTCGTCCACGAGATGATCGACGACATCGAGAAGTACCTGTCCAAGTGGCTGCCGCATTTCCGCGACGACAATCGCAGTTATCTGACCGTCGCAATCGGTTGCACGGGCGGCCAGCACCGCTCGGTATTCATCGCGGAGACGCTTGCCGCGCGTCTCGCAACATCGGCGAATGTGATTGTGCGGCACCGCGATGCGCCGGTCGACGTCGGCGAATCATCGAAGCTGGTGGCTTAACCGGCCGCATCGCGCGGCCTTAACCCGAAGCGTTGCGCCATGTCCTCTACGCCTACTGTGTACGCCGATTTGCCGCTGTTTCCGCTGCATACGGTGCTATTTCCCGATGGCTTGCTGCCGCTAAAAATCTTCGAAGCGCGCTACCTCGACATGGCGCGTGACTGCCTGCGCGAAAAAACACCGTTCGGCGTGTGCATGCTGAAAAGCGGCGCCGAAGTCGCGCGTGAGGAAGAACCTTCGGTGCCCGAAACGATCGGCTGTCTCGCCGAAATCGACGAGTGCGACGTCGAGGCATTCGGCATGTTGCTGATTCGCGCACGCGGCACGAAGCGCTTTCGTCTGTTGTCGCATCGCGTCGAAGCGAGCGGTCTGCTGGTCGGCATGGCCGAGCCGCTCGCCGACGACTTGCCGCTCGAAGGCAACGAGCTCTTGGCCAAATTCGGCGCGTGCGCGGAAGTGCTCGAACGGATCATCGCGACGATCCGCGAACGCGATCCGGACAGCCTGCCGTTCGCGGAGCCTTTCCGGCTCGACGATCCGTCGTGGGTGTCCAACCGTCTCGCCGAGGTGCTGCCAATCGCGTTGCGCGCGCGGCAAAAGCTGATGGAACTGACCGATGCCGGCGCGCGCATCGACGTCGTGCATCACTACATGCAGCAGCATCAGTTGCTGTGAAATCCTGAAGTCGTCCTTCCGCTAGATCAACGAACCATGCAGGCTGGCGAGCAGCTTGCGCACCGGCGCCGGCACGCCGAACGAATCCAGATCGCTGAGCGCAACCCAGGCGGTGTCCGCATCGTTGAGCGCGGCCAGAGCACCGACACCGCGATCGAGTTCGGCAAGCCGCGGTTCGATGTCGAGCTTGAAATGCGTGAACACATGGGAGAACGACGCAAGCGCCGACACTTCACCGTTGCTGCCGAACGCTCGCGCGCGTTCGGCGAGCTTCGCTTCGTCGGCGGCTTCGGGCAGACTCCACAGACCGCCCCAGATGCCCGACGGCGGACGCCGCTCGAGCATCACCGCGTTGCCGTCGCGCAGCACCAGCATCCACGTGCGGCGCGTGGGCACCGCTTTCTTCGGGCGCGCGGTCGGCAATTCGCGCTGACGTCCGGTGACGTTGGCGACGCAGTCCGGCGCGAACGGACAGCGCGTGCAGTCGGGTTTGCCGCGCACGCACAAGGTCGCGCCGAGATCCATCAAGCCCTGCGTGTAGCCGCTGAGCTCCGCGTTCGACGCATTCGACGGCAATAGTGATTCCGCGAGCGTCCACATCGCGTTCTCGACTTTCTTCTCGCCCGGAAAACCTTCGACGCCGAACACGCGCGCGAGCACGCGCTTTACGTTGCCATCGAGAATCGTCGCGCGCGCACCGAACGCGAACGACGCGATCGCCGCGGCCGTCGAGCGGCCAATGCCGGGCAACTCGGCGAGTTCATCAACCGACGCGGGAAACGCGCCGCCATGCTGCTCGACGACGACCTGCGCGCAGCGATGCAGATTGCGCGCGCGCGTGTAGTAGCCGAGGCCGGCCCACAGTGCCATCACGTCATCGGATGTCGCCGCGCCGAGCGCGGCGACATCCGGGAAACGCGCGAGGAATTTCGCGTAGTACGGAATCACCGTCGAGACCTGGGTCTGCTGCAGCATGATTTCGGACAGCCAGATTCGATACGGGTCCCGCGTGTTCTGCCACGGCAGATCGTGGCGGCCATGCTGGCGCTGCCATGCGATCAGGCGCGCGGAAAAATCGGGTATCGGCGTGAATGCGGGCGTGGTGTCGGACGCGCTGGAGCGCGTGGCGATCGTTGGAGTCAGGCGGGAAGGCATCGAGAATCTAGCGCTGGCAAGTGGGACAGAAGTACGTGGAGCGTTGTCCCTGCACGATCTGTTTGATTGGCGTTGCACACACACGGCATGGCAGGCCCGCGCGATCATAGACGAAGTAGTCGAGCTGGAAATAGCCGCTTTCGCCGTTGCTGCCGACGAAATCGCGCAGCGTGCTGCCGCCCTTGTCGATCGCGGCGGCGAGCGTCACGCGCACGGCATCGGCCAGCAGTTCATAACGCACGAGCGACACGCGGCCGGCCGCGGTGGTCGGCCGGATGCCCGCGCGAAAGAGACTTTCCGACGCGTAGATGTTGCCCACGCCGACCACGATGTCGCCTGCCAGCAAAGCCTGCTTCACCGACACCTTGCGCCCGCGCGTCAACCGATGCATCAGCGCGCCCGAAAACGCCGGCGAGAAAGGCTCGACGCCAAGGCTCGCGAGCAGCGGATGCTCGAGGATGTCGCCTTCCTCGCGCGGATGCCACAGCACCGCGCCGAAGCGGCGCGGATCACGATAGCGCAGGATGAAGTCGTCGAAGATCCAGTCGACATGATCGTGCTTCGCCGCGGCAGGCGGATGCGGCACATGACGCAGAACGCGCAACGTGCCCGTCATTCCGAGGTGCACGATGAACCACCCTGCGTCGATTTCGAACAGCAGATACTTGCCGCGTCGCTCGACTTTGCGCACCACATGGCCACGCAAGGTTTTCGCAAGGTCGGCCGGAATCGGCCAGCGCAGCGCGGCCGTCCGCACGTCGACGCGCTCAACCTTGCGCCCGGACACATACGGTTCGATCCCTCGTCGGGTAACCTCGACTTCTGGCAACTCTGGCATGGCTGATTGGTCTGCTACTTGCGTGAGTGGTTGTGCGCGTATTGTAGCGAGCGCGTTACAATCGACTGAAACATTGAACGGATTTCCATGAACGTGTCCTTCGTGAAGCTGCTTTCAAAGCGCCGCGCGCGTGTGTCCAACGTGCCGCTCGCCGTGTCCGCTCGCCGGATGCTTGGTGCGGGTGCGCTCGCATTGTGGGCGCTCGCCGCCGTGCCCGCGCATGCGCAGGACCCGTCGCCAGATTCCGACGACACGTCGGTCACGATGCCGGACCCGCTGGGTCCGTCAACCCCTCAAGACGAAAAGTCTTTGCCCGGGGTGCCTCTGTCGAGCCAGATCGTCTTCCAGGTGCTGGCCGCCGAGATCGCGCTGCAGCGCGATCAGCCAGCACCGGCCTATCAGACCTACCTCGCGCTCGCGCGCGACACGCACGACCCGCGCATGGCGCAACGCGCCACCGAAATCGCGCTGGCCGCGCAGAGCCCATCGGACGCGCTCGCCGCCGCGCAATTGTGGCAACAGTACGCGCCCGGTTCGGAACGCGCCGCGCAACTCGACGCGTCGCTGCTCGTGCTGTCCGGCAAGCCCGACGACGCGTCGCCGATCCTGTCGCAGGAACTCGCGAAGGTACCTGAGGAAAATCGCGGCAGCGCAATCCTCGCGCTGCAATTGCTGTTGTCGCGCGGCCCGAACCGCGTCGGTGGCCTGCACGTGTTGCAGGACCTGCTGAAGAACGACATGAACCGGCCGGAAGCGCAACTGGCCGTCGCACGCCAGCAGCTGCTGGCCGACGACGCGCCGGGTGCACGCAAGTCGCTCGAGCAGGCGCTCACGATCAAGCCCGACTATCTGCCCGCGGCGTTGGTGCTGTCGCAGATGGGCCCAGAGGAGCGCAAGGAAGGCATCGCGTCGCTCGAAAAGTACGTGCAGCAGAATCCGAAATCGCATGACGCGCGGCTCGCGCTCGCGCAGATGTATCTCGCGAGCGACCGTCTCGACGACGCGCAGAAGCAGTTCGAGATCATGCGCAAGGCAAACGCCAACGACCTGACGCCGTTGATGGCGCTCGCGCTGATCAAGATCCAGCAGAAGAAACTCCCCGAAGCACAGACCTATCTGATTCAATACGCGCAGCAGGCCGAGAAGACGCCGGGCGCCGATGCGGGCCAGGCCTACATCTATCTCGCGCAGCTAGCGCTCGAACAGAAGAATGAGGCGGCCGCGAGCGACTGGCTGAACAAGATCTCGCCGGCGAGTCAGCAATACCTGGCCGCGCAGATCACGCGCGCGCAACTGCTCGCGAAGCAGGGCAAGACCGAGGAGGCGCGCCAGTTGCTCGCCAACTTGCAGACCTCGGATCCGCGTGACGTGGCGCTGATCGCGCGCACCGATGCAGCGATCCTGTTCGACGCGAAGCGCTACCCGGAGGCCGAAGCGCGTCTGCAGCAAGCCACGGCGAACTTTCCCGACGACCCCGACCTCACCTACGACTACGCGATGGCCGCCGAGAAAACCGGCCATTACGACGTCATGGAAGCGCAGTTGCGCAAGCTGATCGAGACGCAGCCGGACAATCCGCAGGCGTATAACGCGCTCGGCTATTCGCTCGCCGATCGCAACCAGCGCCTGCCGGAAGCGGACAAGCTGGTCGAGAAGGCCTCGGCCCTTGCACCGAACGATGCGTTCATCATGGACAGCGTCGGCTGGGTCAAGTACCGGATGGGTAACACGGCCGATGCGATCAAGCTGCTGCGCAAGGCATACAGCCTCCAGCCGAACGCCGAGATCGGCGCGCACCTCGGCGAGGTGCTGTGGAAGGCCGGCGAACAGGAACAGGCGCGCGCCGCGTTCCGCGAGGCGCGCAAGCTCGAACCCAACAACGAGACTCTCGTCAAAACGTTGCAACGTCTTCAGGTAAACGATCTTTGATGCGTCTTTCCGGTTTGATTTCTTTTGCCATGGCGCCGCGCGGCATCGCGCTTGGTCTCGCGGCGGCAGCGGTTGTCGCGTTGGCCGGCTGCGCATCGGTGAAGCCGCAGGGGCCGTCCACGTCGAACGCCGCGACCGAAGTCACCGCGCAAACGAGCCGCTCGTATCAGGGCCGCTTCGCGATCCAGTACAACGATCAGTACGGCCAGCAGCGCAACGCTTACGGCAATTTCTCGTGGCAGGAAACCGGCGACACTGTCACGCTGCAATTGCGCAATCCGCTCGGCCAGACGCTGGCCATCGTGACCTCGTCACCGGCTTCGGCGACGCTCGAGCTGCCGAACCGCCAGCCGCTCACCGCCGATAACGTGTCGACGCTGATGCAAAACGCGCTCGGCTTCACGCTGCCGGTCGAAGGGTTACGCTACTGGCTGCAGCCGTCGCCGGCGCCGACCTCGCGCGCGCAGACCGAGAAGGATCCCGAGCAACCGTCGCGCCTGAAGCAGATCACCCAGGATGGCTGGACGATCGACTATGTCGCCTATGCCGATGCGCCAGCCACCGGCGTGAAGCGCGTCAATCTGAGTCGCTCGGAGCCGCCGCTCGACATCAAGCTCGTGCTCGATCAGTGAGTCGTCGTTGCTGCTATTTGTCCCGGCATCCGCTCACGTAACCTTGCCACCCGTTTGGCGCCACCGTGGCGCATGTAGCCTTCACTCATGATCGAAACAACCGATTCGCTGCGCGACTGTCTCGCGCCAGCGAAACTCAATCTCTTCCTGCACATCACCGGCCGTCGGCCGGATGGTTATCACACGCTGCAAACGGTCTTCCAGTTGCTCGACTGGGGCGACACGCTGCACTTCACGCGACGCGATGACGGTCTCATCACGCGCCGCACCGAAATCGCCGACGTGCCGCCTGAGCATGACCTGACCGTACGGGCCGCGACGTTGCTGAAGTCGCATACGGGCTCTCGCGAAGGTGTCGATATCGAAATCGACAAGCGCCTGCCGATGGGCGCGGGCCTCGGCGGCGGCAGCTCCGACGCGGCGACGACGCTGCTCGCGCTCAATCGCCTGTGGAAGCTCGATCTGCCGCGTCAGGAGTTGCAGGATCTTGCGTTGAAGCTCGGCGCGGACGTGCCTTTCTTTGTATTTGGAAAAAATGCGTTTGCAGAGGGTGTCGGAGAATCATTAGACGTTGTACAATTGCCGCCGCGTCACTTTCTGGTAGTGACGCCGAGGGTGCAGGTTCCAACTGCAGCGGTTTTTTCCGAAAAAGCGTTGACAAGAGATACAAAGCCTCTCATAATTACGGACTTTCCTGCAGAACACAGCTGCAACACTGAATGGCCAGAAAGCTTCGGCCGGAATGACATGCAGCAGGTTGTAGTAGGAAAGTACGCGGAAGTAGCGCAAGTGTTGCGATGGTTTGAGAGCATCGCACCAGCGCGGATGTCCGGATCGGGTGCCAGTGTTTTTGCAGCGTTCCGTAGCAAAGCTGAAGCAGAAGCGGCGCAAGCCAAGCTGCCCGGCGAATGGAACAGTGCAGTAGCCGCGGGCTTGGATCAGCATCCACTCTTTGCTTTCGCGTCATAAGTTTTGCATCGTCGAACGAAACTCCACGTTCGGCGGAGCTCAAAGTTAGTGTAGGGGAGTCGCCAAGCTGGTTAAGGCACCGGATTTTGATTCCGGCATGCAAAGGTTCGAATCCTTTCTCCCCTGCCAAAAATTCTCGTAGTTCGCTGTAGTTCGCCGCAGTAATTCACATTCTCCCGCCCCCAGCCTGAAGTAGGTGCATGATGAGCAGCCATGACGGCCTGATGGTTTTTACTGGCAACGCAAATCCCGCGCTTGCACAGGAAGTCGTCAAAAACCTCGGTATTCCCCTCGGCAAAGCAATGGTTAGCCGTTTCTCGGACGGTGAAATCCAGGTCGAGATTCAGGAAAATGTGCGCGGCAAGGATGTCTTCGTCCTGCAATCCACGTGCGCGCCGACTAACGACAATCTGATGGAACTGATGATCATGGTCGATGCGCTCAAGCGCGCATCCGCTGGCCGGATCACCGCAGCCATCCCTTACTTCGGTTATGCCCGTCAGGATCGTCGCCCGCGTTCGGCGCGTGTCGCCATCTCGGCGAAGGTCGTGGCGAACATGCTGGAAATCGCCGGCGTCGAGCGGATCATCACGATGGATCTGCACGCCGACCAGATTCAAGGCTTCTTCGACATCCCGGTCGACAACATCTACGCAACGCCCGTGCTGCTCGGCGATCTGCGCAAGCAGAACTACGACAACCTGATGGTTGTTTCGCCGGACGTCGGCGGTGTGGTCCGCGCCCGTGCATTGGCGAAGCAACTCAATTGCGACCTCGCGATCATCGACAAGCGTCGTCCGAAGGCGAACGTCGCCGAAGTGATGAACATCATCGGTGAAGTCGAAGGCCGCACCTGCGTGATCATGGACGACATGGTCGACACCGCAGGCACGCTGTGCAAGGCCGCGCAGGTTCTGAAGGAACGCGGCGCGAAGCAGGTATTCGCGTACGCCACCCACCCGGTTCTGTCGGGCGGCGCGGGTGAGCGTATCGCCGCCTCCGCACTCGACGAACTCGTAGTCACGGACACGATCCCGCTCGGCGAAGAAGCCCGTTCGTGCGCGAAGATCCGTTCGCTGACGAGCGCCGGTTTGCTCGCCGAAACGTTCTCGCGCATCCGCCGCGGCGATTCGGTGATGTCGCTGTTCGCTGAAAGTTAAGCATTTGCGAAGACGCCGCGTACCGCTTGATGCGACACGCGGCGTTTTTGCACAATCGGCATGAACGAACGAAGGTTCTTGCCGCGATCCCGGGCCTCAGCCATTACGGCTTCGAGGCCCTGTTTTTACTGCCTGGTCGCGGGCAGTGCATTGGAGATTCAACATGAAAGTAGTCGCTTTCGAGCGTTCCCAGCAAGGTACGGGTGCGAGCCGCCGCCTGCGTAACTCGGGCAAGACCCCGGGTATCGTTTATGGCGCTGGTGCTGACACGCAACTGATCGAACTCGATCACAACGCCCTGTGGCACGCGCTGAAGAAAGAAGTATTCCACTCGTCGATCCTCGATCTGGAAGTGGCAGGCAAGTCGCAACAGGTTCTGCTGCGCGACGTGCAATACCACCCGTTCCGTCAGCTCGTGCTGCACGTGGACTTCCAGCGCGTCGACGCGTCGAAGAAGCTGCACACCAAGGTGCCGCTGCACTTCCTGAACCAGGAAACCAACCCGGCAGTGAAGCTGTCGAGCGCGGTGATCTCGCACGTCATCAACGAAATCGAAATCGAGTGCCTGCCGTCGGCACTGCCGGAATTCATCGAAGTTGACCTCGCGAAGATCGAAGCTGGTCAATCGGTTCACGCGAAGGACATCCCGCTGCCGGCAGGTGTGGCGCTCGTCGCCCACGTCGACGCGGAAA
This sequence comes from Paraburkholderia sp. BR10923, assembly GCF_040948765.1. Lineage (NCBI taxonomy): Bacteria > Pseudomonadati > Pseudomonadota > Betaproteobacteria > Burkholderiales > Burkholderiaceae > Paraburkholderia > Paraburkholderia sp. BR10923. Next base: position 434,582 of record NZ_JBFPKO010000004.1, read on the forward strand.
ACCCGGTGGTCGCTGCTGCAACGATCCCGGCTGGCGCAATCGCTGAAGACGCTGCTGCTGCTGAAGGCGGCGAAACGCCGGCTGCTTAAGAGCCTTTCGGTTCGAAGCAAGCAATCCTCTCGATCCGTTTCCAATGAAACGGTCGATGTGACCCGCCGAGGTTCGCCCTGGCGGGTTTTTTTTTCGGTTTTTTTAGTCCGGTGCATTTCACTTCCGGACCTGGTGGACTCACGCAATCATGATCAAGCTGATCGTCGGGCTCGGCAATCCGGGCGCCGAATACACCGCGACGCGTCACAACGCCGGCTTCTGGCTGGTCGATCAACTCGCACGCGAGGCTGGCACGACGCTGCGCGACGAGCGGCGCTTTCACGGCTTTTACGCGAAGGCGCGGTTGCATGGCGAGGAAGTGCATCTGCTCGAGCCGCAGACCTACATGAACCGTTCTGGTCAGTCGGTCGTCGCGCTTGCGCAATTCTTCAAGATTCTTCCCGACGAGATCCTCGTCGCGCACGACGAGCTCGACATGCCGGCCGGCAGCGTCAAGCTGAAGCTCGGCGGCGGCAGCGGCGGGCATAATGGCCTGAAGGACATCAGCGCGCATTTGTCGTCGCAGCAATACTGGCGGCTGCGGATCGGCATCGGTCATCCGCGTGATCTGATCCCCGAAAGCGCGCGCGCCGGCGCGAAGCCGGACGTCGCGAACTATGTGCTGAAGCCGCCGCGGCGAGAAGAGCAAGAGGTCATCGACGCGTCGATCGAGCGCGCGCTCGCGGTGATGCCGCAGATCATCAAGGGAGAGCTCGAACGTGCAATGATGCAACTGCATCGCAATAACAGCTGACGCGCGCCACATCCTTCGAAACCCGCAATCGACCCTGCGAGGAGAATCGCTTGAGCCGCTACTGGAGCGACATCGTTCACCGTCTGACGCCGTACGTGCCGGGCGAGCAGCCCGCGCTCGCGCATCCGGTGAAGCTGAACACCAATGAGAATCCGTATCCGCCGTCGCCGCGCGTGCTCGACGCGATCCGCCGCGAGCTCGGCGACACCGCCGACGCACTGCGCCGCTATCCCGATCCGAGCGCACGCAAGCTGCGCGAAACGGTCGCCGCGTATCACGGCATCCGCGCCGACCAGGTATTCGCGGGCAACGGCTCGGACGAAGTGCTCGCGCTGACATTCCAGGCCTTGCTGAAGCACGACAAGCCGCTGCTGTTTCCCGATATCACGTACAGCTTCTATCCGACCTACGCGAAGCTGTTCGAGGTCGACTACCGCACCGTCCCGCTCGACGCGGGTTTCGCGATCAACGTCGACGACTACGCGGTGCCCAATGGCGCCATCCTGTTTCCGAATCCGAACGCGCCGACCGGCCGGCCGCTGGCGCTGGCGGAAATCGAACGCCTCGTCGCCAGCCATCCTGATTCGGTCGTGGTGATCGACGAAGCCTATGTCGACTTCGGCGCCGAGTCGGCGATTGCGTTGATCGACCGCTATCCGAATCTGCTCGTCGTGCAGACCGTGTCGAAGTCACGTTCGCTCGCCGGCATGCGCGTCGGCTTCGCGTTCGGCGATGCGGCGCTGATCGATGCGCTCAATCGCGTGAAGGACAGCTTCAATTCGTACCCGCTCGACCGCCTGGCGCAAGCCGCTGCCACCGCCGCGTACGAAGACGACGCGTGGTTTCGCGAATGCTGCGCGAAGGTGATCGCGAGCCGTGAGCGGCTCGCGGCGGAATTGACCGCGCTCGGCTTCGAGGTGGTGCCGTCGGCCGCGAATCTGCTGTTCGCGCGGCATCAAGGGTACGACGCGGCGACGCTCGCGTCGCGGCTGCGGGAAAAGGAAATTTTCGTGCGGCACTTCAACGCACCGCGGATTGACCAGCATCTGCGGATCTCGGTCGGCACCGACGCCGAGTGCGACATCCTGCTCGACACGTTGCGGGGTATTTTCAGCGCTTACGTCGGATAACGGAAACGCCGCCGCAAAAGAAAACGGCGAAGGCCCGCGGGCCTTCGCCGTTTTCTTTTGCGCGTCACCCGCGCACGTCAGGTGCCTTTGGCGGCCTGCAACGCGTGATATTTCGCCATCAAACCCTCAGGCGTTTCGAGGTGGTTCGGGTCACGCGGAATGCACTCGACCGGGCACACCTGAATGCACTGTGGCTCGTCGAAATGACCGACGCACTCGGTGCACTTCTTCGGATCGATCACATAGATTTCCGGGCCCATCGAAATCGCGTCGTTTGGGCACTCAGGCTCGCAGACGTCGCAGTTGATGCACTCGTCGGTAATCATCAGGGCCATGCTGCCACCAACTTTGCTAGATAAAACAACACATTATAGCTTTTTCGCCCCCGCGCGGTCGTGCAATCCCGCGCTTTATGCCGGGCTCGACAAGAATGTAGAGTCGATCCGCTCGAAGAAAAGCTCCTGGAGTTCATTGCTCGCATGAGGCAAAAAAACGAACGCCTGTCGGTTCGAGAGATGATGGCCCAAAGTGCGGTCGGGCCTCCGGCCACCTTGCATGCCCGGATCACGTCAATGCGCGAAAAAGGCTGGCTCCTGCTCAACGACACCGAAGATGCTCGCCGCAAACAGGTCGAGCTAACGCCCGCCGCCCTCCGACACTTCGACAAGCTTGCCGAGGTATTCGCCAAGGCCGCGAAGGGTAGCTGACATTGCACTGCGTCGGATAAATGATCCGTCGAAATCGGCCATTCGCGCGACTCAGGCTCACGTCCCTTGGGCACCGCCCTGCGGGTCCAGCGACGCGACTTTCTCCTTCAGCCATTTTTCGACCGACGGGAATACGAACTTGCTGACGTCGCCGCCCAATTGTGCAATCTCCCGCACGATCGTGCCCGAGATGAACTGATACTGATCGGACGGCGTCATGAACATCGTCTCGACGTCCGGAAGCAGATAGCGGTTCATGCCCGCCATCTGGAACTCGTACTCGAAGTCCGACACCGCGCGCAGACCCCTGACGATCACCCGCGCGTTGTTGCTCCGCACGAAGTCCTTCAGCAGTCCCTTGAAGCTCATCACCTGGACGTTCGGATAGTGGCCGAGCACCTCGTGCGCAATCGCGAGGCGCTCCTGGAGAGTGAAAAACGGCTTCTTGGCACGGCTGTCGGCCACACCCACCACCAGCGTGTCGAAAATGCTCGACGCGCGCCGAACGAGGTCTTCGTGACCGCGCGTCAGCGGGTCGAACGTGCCCGGGTACACGGCGACTACCATGAGACTTCTCCTCTTTTCAGACAAAAGGGCACGTCCAAGCGACGCATTTCGCACCGGCGCGGATGACGATAAACCGCCCGGCCCTTTTTTGGAACGCGCATTATTCCTTATTTTCGCGCTGCAGCAAATGAAAGTGCACTGCGCCCGCCTTGCCCTGCCGCACGACCTCCCAGTCCGCAAGCGACTGATGAGCGGTCGGTTCGAGCGCTTCGCCTGCCTCGACATAAAGATAGCCGTCAGCGCGCACGAGCGGCACGGCTACCGCGAGCGCCTTGCCGAGCAGATCGGCATCGAACGGCGGATCGAGGAACACTACGTCGAACGAGCCTGGGGCGAGGCTCGCGGCAAGACGCAAGCCGTCCGCCTCGGCGATTTCGATCATGCGTGCGTCGAGCCGCTGCTGGTTCGCGCGCAACTGGCCGGCGGCGCGCGCATGACGCTCCACCATCAGCACGCGCGCCGCGCCGCGCGACGCAGCTTCGAAGCCGAGCGCGCCGCTACCGGCGAACAGATCGAGACAGTGCTGGCCGTCCAGGCGCTGGCCGAGCCAGTTGAACAGCGTTTCGCGGACGCGGTCGGGCGTCGGGCGCAAGCCGTCCAGATCGAGCACGGGCAGCGGCGTGCGTTTCCAGTCGCCGCCGATGATGCGAATGGCATGCGGCTTGCCGCCTTTGGACGAAGCGCCAGCGGCGCGTGAAGGTGCTAAACGAGGCATGCAGTATCGTGCAGTTTCAGCTAGGTGGTGAATACGCCCGCGACGCCGGTGCGCGCGGGCCGGAGCGCCCACGTTACCACAGGGGCGGCGCGCGTCCAGCTTGCCCGGGCGGCCAATACGACGCACCGCGGCACGCCTGATAAAATGTGCGGCTGCCAGCGCCCCGCCTTTTCGCATCCCGGCGCTGCCCACCGCTTCGCCGGTCCCGTGCCGGCTGCGCGCATCGGCGCGCTCTCCCATACGTCAGATCATGTTCAGCTTTTTCAAACGATTCAAGGGTTCGAAAGAGTCCGATACCGCCGCAGACGAATCGCTGGCGGCGCAAGACGGCGCGACGCCCGAGGCCGAGGCCGTCGAGCCGGTTTCGCCCGCCAAAACCGTCGAGCCCACGCCGGCCGCCGTTCCGCCTGTGGTCACGACCATCATCGAGCCGCAGCCCGAGCCGCAAGACGCCGCGCTCGACAGCGTGGAAATCGTCCCGCCGCCCATGCAGGACGCCGGCGCAAAACGCTCGTGGCTCACGCGCCTGAAGAGCGGCCTCTCGAAAACCAGTTCGAACCTGACCGGCATCTTCGTCGGCACGAAGATCGACGAGGACCTGTACGAGGAACTCGAAACCGCGCTGCTGATGTCGGACGCCGGCGTCGAGGCGACCGAATTCCTGCTCGAATCGCTGCGCGAGAAAGTGCGCACCGAGCGCCTGACGGACCCGCAGCAGGTCAAAATCGCATTGCGCACGCTGCTCGTCGAGTTGCTGAAGCCGCTCGAAAAATCGCTGATGCTCGGCCGCGCGCAGCCGCTCGTAATGATGATCGCCGGCGTCAACGGCGCGGGCAAAACCACCAGCATCGGCAAGCTCGCGAAGCATCTGCAGAGCTTTCACCAGTCGGTGCTGCTCGCCGCCGGCGACACGTTCCGCGCCGCCGCGCGCGAACAGCTTGCCGTCTGGGGCCAGCGCAACAACGTGACCGTGGTCGCGCAGGAAAGCGGCGATCCGGCTGCGGTGATCTTCGACGCGGTCGGCGCCGCGCGCGCGCGAAAGATCGACGTGATGATGGCCGACACGGCTGGCCGCCTGCCCACGCAGTTGCATTTGATGGAAGAACTGCGCAAGGTGAAGCGCGTGATCGGCAAGGCGCAAAACGGCGCGCCGCACGAAGTGCTGCTCGTGATCGACGCTAACACCGGCCAGAACGCGCTCACGCAGGTCAAGGCGTTCGACGACGCGCTCGGCCTCACCGGCCTGATCGTCACCAAGCTCGACGGCACCGCGAAGGGCGGCATCCTCGCGGCGATCGCGCGGCAGCGGCCGATTCCGGTGTACTTCATCGGCGTCGGCGAAAGGGTCGAGGATCTGCAGCCGTTCAGCGCGGAGGAGTTTTCGGACGCGCTGCTGGGCGGCTGATCCCGCAATCGCTTGACCGCCGCGGCGCTCGCCGCTCGCTGCGCGCAAAAAGGAAAAGGGCACTCCGCGGGGTGCCCTTCTTCGTTTCGAGCCGCCGTCAACGCTTCAAGCGATCCCGCGATCACTCCGCGTCCGGCTGTGCGCCCGGGGCAGCGCGGGCGAACGCATCGAGTTGCATCGCGTGGTCGTAGATGCGCTGGATCGTCGGAAACTTTGCGCTGTCGACCTTGAAGCGCTGTGCGTTGAAAACCTGCGGAATCAGGCACGCGTCGGCAAGTGTCGGTGTGTCGCCGAAACACAGTTTGCCGGTGCGCGCGTCGCCGGCGAGATGCGCTTCCAGCGTCGCGAAGCCCGCGTCGATCCAGTGCCGGTACCACGCGTCCTTCGCGTCGTCGTCGACTCGCAGCGTGTGCTTTAGATAGCGCAGCACGCGCAGATTGTTCAGCGGATGAATCTCGCACGCGACCTGCAGCGCCACCGAGCGCACATAGGCGCGATCGAGCGGCGCCTTCGGCAGCAGCGGCGGCTCCGGATGCGTCTCCTCGAGATACTCGATGATCGCGAGCGACTGCGGCAGCAAATGATTGCCGTCGGCGAGCGTCGGCACGATGCAGTCCGCGTTGATCTTGCGATACTCGGGCTTTAGTTGCTCGCCGCCTTCGCGCACCAGGTGCACGGGCACGTAGTCGTACGTCAGGTTCTTCACGTTCAGCGCGATGCGCACGCGATACGACGCCGAGCTACGAAAATAGCTGTAGAGCTTCATGTTGTCTGCCTCCTCCACCTACCTGCCCGCAAGCCGTCTCAAACGACGCGTACGCTGAATTCGCCGAGTCCGTCCACGCCGCCCTTCATCAGGTCACCCTTCACGACCGCGCCGACGCCTTCCGGCGTGCCGGTGAAAATCAGGTCGCCGGGCTGCAGTTCGAACAACGTCGACAGATACGCGATCGTCTCCGCCACCGACCAGATCAGCTGCGACACGTCCGCGCGCTGCTTGTCCTCGCCGTTCACCGACAGCCAGATCGCGCCCTTGCCGATGTGACCAACTGCCGAAGCCGGATGGATCGGGCCGAGCGGCGCCGAGTGATCGAAGCCCTTGGCGGTGTCCCACGGACGACCCATTTTCTTCGCTTCGCCTTGCAGGTCGCGGCGCGTCATGTCGAGACCGAGCGCGTAGCCGTAGACGTGGTCGAGCGCGCGCTCGACGGGGATGTCTTTGCCGCCCTCGCCGATCGCCGCGACCATTTCCATTTCGAAATGGACGTTCTTTGTCTGCGACGGATATGGGAATTCGCCGGTGGTGCCCGGCGCGACGTAGACGACCGCATCGGCCGGCTTCGAGAAGAAGAACGGCGGTTCGCGGTCCGGGTCGTGGCCCATTTCGCGCGCATGCGCTTTGTAGTTGCGCCCCACGCAGTAGATGCGGCGCACCGCGAACTGCTCGCTCGACCCCACGACCGGCACCGCGACCTGCGGTGCGGGTGCAAACACGTAACTCATCCCGTTCTCCGTTTTTCGATGGGCGCCGCCGAGGCGGCGAGAAACATCGAGTGTAACGCGCGGCACGGCGCGGGTGCATGTCAGGCGGGCCGTCGCGCGTCACCGCGCGCCCGCTTCGCCGCTGTTCGCCCGCTCGCCATAGATGCGATACTCACACCGAATAGCTTCCCGAATGCCGTAGCCGACGCCCAAGCGCGGCACGCCACCCGCCTCTTGCGTACGATGACCGACTCGACCAATACGACTTCTCCCTTCCCCTGCGCCCGCTTCATCAAGGAAATCGGCCGCGGTCCGAACGGCGCCCGCGCGCTGACCGCGGACGACACCCGCGCGCTCTACACCGCAATGCTCGACGGCCGCGTCGACGATCTCGAGCTCGGCGCGGTGCTGCTCGCGTATCGCGTGAAAGGCGAAACCGCTGACGAACTCGCCGCGATGCTGGCCGCCGCGCATACGTCGTTCGAGCCGGTGCGGCTGCCCCACGGCGCGTTTCGGCCCGTTTCGATTCCGTCGTACAACGGCGCGCGCAAGCAGCCGAACCTCGTGCCGCTGCTCGCGCTGCTGCTCGCGCGCGAAGGCGTGCCGGTGCTCGTGCACGGCGTCACCGAAGATCCGGGTCGCGTGACGAGCGCGGAAATTTTCACGCATCTGCGCATCGTCCCTGCGCAGTCGCACGCGCAGATCGAAGCGGGTCTCGCCGAGCGTCGCGTCGCGTTCGCGTCGATCGACGTACTCGCGCCCAAGCTCGCGCGCCTGCTCGCGCTGCGCCGGCGCATGGGCGTGCGCAACTCGACGCATACGCTCGTGAAGCTGCTGCAGCCATTCGCGCCCGCGGGGCTGCGGCTCGTGAATTACACGCATCCGCCGTATCGCGACAGTCTCACGCAGCTGTTCATCACGCATCCCGATGCGGCCGTCGGCGGTGCACTGCTCGCGCGCGGCACCGAAGGCGAGGCGGTCGCCGATACGCGCCGCCAGGTGCAAGTCGACTGGCTGCATGACGGCATCTGCGAGACGCGGCTGCCGCACGAGCGCTCTTCGCCCGATGCGCCCGAAGTCGAGCTGCCCGAAGCGCGCGACGCGGCGACCACGGCCGCCTGGATCGACGCCGTGCTGCGCGGCGAAGCACCGGTGCCGGGCGCGATCGAACGGCAGGTCGAGCTGATCGTCGATATCGCGAAGACGGCGGCCTGACGGTCGCGGCTTGACAGGCCAACGCCCGCCGTCATACATTTGGCCCCATGCGTTCCCTCCCGAACACCCTCCGAATTATCTCCGGCCGCCTAGCGCGGCCCCTATCGCTACGCCTGGCGTAAGTCACGCGTAGCGCCGCGCGCTGGCAGCTCCGGTTGCCGTCGGCGGTCCTCCCGGTAGTTCCCGCAGTCTCGCTTCACCCCCGTCGTAGTTCTCCACAACCTGTCGTCGTTTGCATTCGTCCGTTTACCGCGCGGGCGAAGCGAGAGGATCAAATGCACGTTGCCTCGGGCATCCGCATCGTGCATGCGTGACAGTCGGCCAACCGCTCGACGTCCCACCCTCCGCCGACGACACCACGAATGAGGCACCTCACCATGTTGCGCAATCCCGCTGAAAAGTACCGCCCCTTTCCCGCCGTGCGGCTGACCGGCCGCAAATGGCCGAGTCGCACGATCGACGCCGCGCCCGTCTGGATGAGCACCGACCTGCGCGACGGCAACCAGGCGCTGATCGAACCGATGAACGCCGCGCAAAAGCTCGAGTACTTCGAGATGCTGGTCGCGATCGGTTTCAAGGAAATCGAAGTGGGCTTTCCGTCGGCCTCGCAGACCGATTTCGACTTCGTGCGCAAGCTGATCGACGAGCGGCGCATTCCCGACGACGTCACGATCGAAGTCTTCGTACCCTCGCGCGCGGAGCTGATCGCACGCACGTTCGAAGCGCTCGAAGGCGCGCCGCGCGCGATCGTGCATCTGTATAACGCGATCTGCCCGTCGTTCCGGCGCATCGTGTTCCAGCAATCGAAGCACGAGATCAAGGCGCTCGCAGTCGAAGGCACGCGCGTCATCAAGGAACATGCGCAGGCGCGGCCGGGAACGCACTGGACCTTCCAGTACTCGCCCGAGACCTTCAACACGACCGAGCTGCCGTTCGCGCGCGAGGTATGCGACGCGGTCGCGCAAACGTGGCGGCCGACGCGCAATCACAAGATGATCGTCAACCTGCCGGCGAGCGTCGAAGCGGCCACGCCGAACGTATTCGCCGACCAGATCGAATGGATGCACCGCAACCTCGGCTACCGCGACAGCATCGTGCTGTCGGTGCATCCGCACAACGATCGCGGCACCGCCGTGGCCGCGGCGCAGCTCGCGCTGCTGGCGGGCGCCGATCGCATCGAAGGCTGTCTGTTCGGCAATGGCGAGCGCACCGGCAACGTCGACCTCGTCACGCTCGCGATGAACCTCGACGCGATGGCTATCGACAGCGGTCTGGATTTTTCGGATCTCGCGACGATCCGGCGCGTGGCGGAGCGCTGCACGCGGCTTCCAGTGGCCGCGCGGCATCCGTATGCGGGAGAAGTGGCGATGCGCGGCTCACGCGCGGCGCGCGACGCGGATGCCGAGCGCGATGAATACGGCGCAAACAGCCGCGATAAAGCTGAGGATTGCGCAACCGCGTAAATCCGACTTGAGCTTGCGGCGGCGGAGCGCGCACCCCGCATTCGGCTGCCGGGACGGGCGCGCTCACGAGGCGCGCCCGCGATGAAAATCTCACTCCAGCGCGCAACGTGTCGCCTGCCATGCGATCAGCCGCCACTGGCCGTCTTCGTGTGTGTGAATCGCGGTGTAGGCAATCGGGAACAACAGCGCGCCGTTGTTCGCTTCCATCTCGATCAGCGCGCGGCCCGTGACCACGTAGGTCTCGCGCCCGGCCGGCAGGACGTCTTGCGACTGCACCTCGATTTGCCGATAACGACGGCGCCCCGCGGTGATCCCGTCGATGAACTGTCGCTTCGTCTCGCGCTTGCCGTTCGTATGAACGTAGCTCACGTTGTCAGCGAGCAGCGTGTCGAGCGACTGCCCATCGCCGTCGACCATCGCGCGAAATCGCTCTCGCTCGAGCCCGCGAATCGCTTCGATCATCTTTGCCGCCATTGCAGAGCCCCTCGAACACCGCGAGCCGCAAGGGGCCACGGTCAGAAGTGATATTGCAAATATAGCTGGCTGAAATTTATACCAGGATTCGGCTCTTTGATACCGCCATTGGAAACATGCTGGAAGCGGTAGCCGGCGACATACTGCCGATGAGCGCCGAACTGCAGCCCGACGCCCGCCATCTCGGAGAATTGGAACGCGGTGCCCAACGTGAAGTCGGAAGAAATGCGCGGGCTGGTCAGCACCCCGACGCCGGCACCCACCTCGATGAATGGCCGCACCAAACCCGACGACTTGACGAAGCGGATCACCGGCGTCACACCGATCTCGCCGATGTCGTCGTGAACGTTTCCTTCATTGGTGTGCCACCACGCGACGTGCGCCTCGCCGATCAGCGCGAAATGCCAGTCGCCGATCTGCCACCAGGTGAGGTTCGGGTCCCAGACCACGCCGAGATCGAGCCTCTTGACGTGACGATCACCGACACCAGCGGCCACCAGCACGCCGAACTGGTCAGCCCGGGACGCGCCCGCCGCACCCAGCAGCAGAATGGCCAACGCACTTTTTAGAGTAAGTCCACGGACCACAAGATTCTTGTTGTTCATTCAGCCCCCATTCTGGTGACTATTAAGCGAGCGCCCCCTTTGTTCCACGCACGATTTAGGGGCAAGTATCTTCCAGGTTATGCGCCCAAACAGCAATTATTCACTTTAGAACAGAACGATGTCAGTCGATCATGAGGCGGCAGCCGCCTCGAACGGTAATTTGTACAGGCTCAACGCACAGTGCAAATAGAGCGTATGATGACTATCAGAAATCAAGACTCCATAGGATTTTCCGGAACTTGGATACCCCTGCGACATCTAAGTATTAGCACTCGGCAGATCTGAGTGCTAACATCCATCGCTGGAGTCGTTTACTGAGTACGCAATTGTCTGATTCCAAAGGAGCTTCACACGTGAGCCATGCAATGACCCTTCCGAGTACTTTGAGCCCGTCGTCGGCTAAGGCCGCTTCGGCAGGTGCACTGGCGCTCTCGCATTCCTCGCTGCTGTCCGGTCAACTGGGCAACATCGACGCCTACATCCAGGCGGTCAACCGGATCCCGATGCTGACGCCGGCGGAAGAACGCCGGTTCGCCACCGAATTGCGCGAACACGACAATCTGGAGGCCGCACGCCGCCTCGTGCTGTCGCACCTGCGACTCGTCGTGTCCATCGCGCGTAACTACCTCGGTTACGGGCTGCCGCACGCCGATCTGATCCAGGAAGGCAACATCGGCCTGATGAAAGCGGTCAAGCGCTTCGATCCCGAGCAGAACGTGCGCCTCGTGTCGTACGCAATGCACTGGATCAAGGCCGAGATCCACGAATACATCCTGCGCAACTGGCGCATGGTGAAGGTCGCCACCACGAAGGCGCAGCGCAAGCTGTTCTTCAACCTGCGCAGCCACAAGCAGGGCCTCGGCGCGTTCACGCCGGACGAGATCGAAGGTCTCGCCAAGGAACTGAACGTGAAGCGCGAAGAGGTCGCGGAGATGGAAACGCGTCTGTCGGGCGGCGATATCGCGCTCGAAGGTCAGGTCGAAGACGGTGAAGAGTCGTACGCGCCGATCGCGTATCTGGCCGACTCGCATAGCGAGCCGACCGCCGTGCTGGCTTCGCGTCAGCGCGACCGGCTACAAAGCGACGGCATCGCAAGCGCGCTCGACGCGCTCGATCCGCGCAGCCGCCGCATCATCGAAGCGCGCTGGCTGAAGGTGGCCGACGACGGCTCGGGCGGCTCCACGTTGCACGAGCTGGCCGACGAGTTCGGCGTGTCGGCCGAACGTATCCGCCAGATCGAAGCCAGCGCGATGAAGAAGATGCGCGGCGCACTGACCGAATACGCGTAAAAGCGTCGAAGCCATGCGCGCGTCAATTGTGTCCTGCCCACGACTTGGGTAAAAGCGACACACGGTAACCGGTCGCGTACTATTTAGCGACCATCGCGCTCAAGCCCCGCCCTCGCAAGACGGCGGGGCTTTTTCATTCCTTTCGTCCATTCGTGCGTCTCCCGGCCGCAGCGCATTCGCGTAGGCCTGTCCCCAAGCCGGCCTGTTGAGCCCGGTAAGCCTTTCTTGACGTATCGCGAGTCCGGTAGCAATACTGCACAGACGCGGCAAGTTTCACGACGTGATGCCGCATGGCTAACCTTGAGCGCGCGAGGTTCTCCCTCCTACAGTCGGCATGCATTCGCCAGACTGCCCGACGGCAAGGGCGGTCTGGATCCGGCCGGACTCTCCGGCGTGAAGTCGTCTTTCGACCGATCATGACCCTAGCCCTCAATCGCAGCAGCACTGTCCGGTCGCGCTTGCGCGGCGGGTTCACCAGGTGGGTGCGCGGTCCAACCCTGGCGCGCGATATCGCCATCATCCTCGTCATCAAGTTCGCCCTACTGATGGCGCTCAAATTCGCATTCTTCAATCATCCGCAGGCGGAGCACATGATGCTGCCGCCTCGGCAGGTCGCGCAGGCGCTGCTGTCGGTGCCCGCCCCGCATCCGTCCGGAGGTGATCAACATGCCCGTTAGCGAAGTCGTAGAACTGTCGCGGCTCCAGTTCGCCATCACGGCGCTTTATCACTTTCTGTTCGTGCCGCTCACGCTCGGCCTCGCCTGGTTGCTCGTCATCATGGAGTCGGTCTACGTGATGACCGGCAAGCAGATCTACAAGGACATGACGCAGTTCTGGGGCAAGCTGTTCGGCATCAACTTCGCAATGGGCGTCGCGACCGGCCTCACGCTCGAATTTCAGTTCGGCACCAACTGGGCCTATTACTCCCATTACGTCGGCGACATTTTCGGCGTGCCGCTCGCCGTCGAAGGACTGATGGCGTTCTTCCTCGAATCGACGTTCGTCGGTCTGTTCTTCTTCGGCTGGAACAGATTGTCAAAAGTGCAGCATCTGATCGTCACGTTCTGTGTCGCGCTCGGATCGAACCTGTCGGCGCTGTGGATTCTGATCGCCAACGGCTGGATGAACAATCCGGTCGGCGCGACGTTCAACTACCAGACGATGCGCATGGAGCTCGACAACATCGGCTCGGTGATCTTCAACCCGGTCGCACAGGTGAAGTTCGTGCACACGGTGTCGGCCGGTTACGTGACCGCGGCGTTGTTCGTGCTCGGGGTGTCGTCGTGGTATCTGTTGAAGCGCCGCGACACCGAGTTCGCGCTGCGCTCGTTCGCGATCGCCGCCGGTTTCGGCCTCGCGTCGGCGCTGTGCGTAATCGTGCTCGGCGACGAATCCGGCTATCGCACCGGTGAAGTCCAGCAGGTCAAGCTCGCCGCAATCGAATCCGAATGGGAGACCGCGCCCGCGCCGGCGCCGTTCACGGTCTTCGGTATTCCCAATCAAAAGGAGCAGCGCACCGACTACGCGATCCGCGTGCCGTATGCGCTCGGCATCATCGCGACCCGCTCGCTGAGCGAACCCGTGGTCGGCCTGCGCGACCTGATCGTCGAAAACGAGGGGCGCATCAAGAACGGCATGCTCGCCTACTCGGCGCTGCAGAAGTTGAAAGGCGGCGACTCGAGCGACGAAGCGCACGCCGCGTTCGACAAGTACAAGGACGATCTCGGCTACGGCCTGCTGCTCAAGCGGTTCGCGCCGAACGTCACCGATGCGACGCCAGACCAGATCGCGGCCGCGGCAAAAAGCACGATTCCGCCAGTGCTGCCGCTGTTCTTCTCGTTCCGCATGATGGTCGGCCTCGGCCTGCTGTTCCTCGCGACCTTCGTGCTCGCGTTCTGGTTCTGCGCGCAGCGCACGCTGCTGCTCGAAAAGCGTCGCTGGTTCCTGCGTTGGGCGGTCATCGCGATTCCGCTGCCGTGGCTCGCCGCCGAGCTCGGCTGGATCGTCGCCGAAATGGGCCGCCAGCCGTGGAGCATCGCGGGCATTCTGCCGACCAACCTGGCCGCATCGACACTGACGCCGCGCGATCTGTATCTGAGCATCGGCGGCTTCGTGCTGTTCTACACGGGGCTGTTCGTCATCGAGATCATGCTGATGCTCAAGTACGCACGGCTCGGCCCTTCGTCGCTGCATACCGGCCGCTATCACCACGAGAACGACCAGCAGGTGACTCAGCCGCTGTCGAACACGGCCGCGTGACGCGCCGCCACACCGCTTCAGAGGAATAAGCCATATGGACTACGCAGCTCTCAGACTGATCTGGTGGGTATTGATAGGTGTACTGCTGATCGGCTTCGCGCTCACCGACGGCTTCGACATGGGCGCTGCGATCCTGCTGCCGTTCATCGCCAGGACGGACTCCGAGCGCCGCATCGTCGTGAACACGGTCGGCGCGACGTGGGAAGGCAACCAGGTCTGGTTCGTGACCGCGGGCGGCGCGATGTTCGCGGCGTGGCCGCTCGCCTACGCGGCATCGTTCTCGGGCTTCTACTTCGCGATGCTGCTGGTGCTGTTCGCGCTGTTCTTCCGTCCGGTTGGCTTCGACTATCGCGGCAAGCGCGAGGATCCGCGCTGGCGCAACGCGTGGGACTGGGGTCTCTTCATCGGCGGCTTCGTACCGGCGCTGGTGTTCGGCATCGCGTTCGGCAATCTGCTGCAAGGCGTGCCGTTCTCGTTCGATACCGATCTGCGCGTCACCTATCACGGCAGTTTCTTCGGCCTGCTCAATCCGTTCGCGCTGCTGACGGGTCTCGTCAGCGTGTCGATGCTGGCCGCGCACGGCGCGGCGTTCGTCAAGTGGAAGACCGATGGCGAGGTTCACGAGCGCGCGTCGAAGGCGCTGCGGCTCGCGGCGCTGTGCGCGGTGGTGCTGTTTCTCATCGCGGGCGCGCTCGTCGCGACGATGATCGGCGGCTATCAGATCGTCGACATGCCGCCGCTCGACGCGGTCTCCAATCCTTTGATGAAGACCGTGATCGGCGCGCCGGGTCTGTGGCTGAACAACTACGCGCTCTATCCGTGGATGGCGATCGCGCCGCTCGCGGGTTTGGTCGGCGGGGTGCTCGCGGTGCTGCTCGCACGCTCGCGCTTCGAGGCGACGGCGTTTCTGTCGACATCGCTGATGGTCATCGGCGTGATCCTGACCGCGGGCTTCTCGATGTTCCCGTTCATCATGCCTTCGTCACTCGACGGCCGCAGCAGCCTGACCATGTGGGATTCGACGTCGAGCCAGATGACGCTCGAAATCATGCTGTTCGCGGTGATCCTGTTCCTGCCGGTCATCCTCCTCTATACCGGCTGGGTTTATCGCGTGATGCGCGGCAAGGTGACCGCCGCTGCGATCAAGGAAAACCACCATTCGATGTATTGAGCGGCACCAGCGGGTGACTCGCCAGGCGGCACGCTTGGGTCGTAGACGCGAAAGCGACACCTTGGGACAAGGTGCCGCTTTTTTTCTCTCAACAGTGCCCGACAGCCATCAGCCGATCAAGCCGGCACCGGCGCCGCGCCCGCGCCACCGCCTTGCGACGACAGCCGCTCGGCCAGCTTCTGCGCATAGCGCTGCGCGGCCTCGCCGACGACGATATGGAACGTGTCGGTCGACACCCACGCGGTATCGAGCGACGCGAGGCGCTGACGATCGATCGCCGCCGCATCGCGCACGACCACGCGCAGACGCGTCGCCGCGACCGCATCGAGCGACACCACGTTGCCCGCGCCACCGAACACGGCGAGCCAGCGCAGCGGATCGGGGTCGAGCGGACCGCCTTGCGCGTCGTCGGCGTGCCCAGCGTTTCGCGCGGCCGGCGCGGCAGCGGTAGCCGGCGCCGACACGGCAGCACTCACCACCTTCACTGCGTCGCCCTGACCCTGCGCGATCGCCGTACGCATCTCATCGGCGATGATGTCCGCTTCCGGTCCGATGATCACCTGCACGTTGTTCGCGCCGCGCTTGAGCACGCCACGCGCGCCGATCGACTTCAGTTCGCTTTCGGAGACCTTGTCCGCATCGACGACCGACAGGCGCAGACGCGTCGTGCATGCATCCACGACCGACAGGTTCGCCGCCCCACCGAGCGCCGCGATATAACGCTGCGCACGCGGCACGGCCGCACCGGCCGCCGGCGCGACGAAACCACCCTCCGCGAACGACTCGACCTGCTCTTCCGCAGCGGCGGGCTCACGGCCCGGCGTCGCCATGTTGAACTTGCGGATGAAGAAGCGGAACAGACCGTAGTACACGACCGAGTACACGATACCGAGCGGAATCGCCCACCAGCCCTTCGTCGACAGACCGAAGTTCAGCACGTAGTCGATGAAGCCCGCCGAGAACGTAAAGCCGAGGTGAATGCCGAGCGCCGAGCAGATCGCGAGCGACAGCCCTGTCAGCAGCGCGTGGATCGCATACAGCACCGGCGCAAGGAACATGAAGCTGAACTCGATCGGCTCGGTCACGCCGGTCAGGAACGACGTGAGCGCCATCGAGAACAGCAGGCCGCCGGCCACCGCGCGACGCTCCTTCGGCACCTCGTGGAACATCGCGAGACACGCGGCCGGCAGGCCGAACATCATCACCGGGAAGAAGCCGGTCATGAAGGTGCCCGCGGTCGGGTCGCCGGCGAAGAAGCGGTGCAGGTCGCCCGTGACCGCCGCGCCGCCGGCCGGCGTGAAGCTGCCGAACACGAACCACGTCAGCGAGTTCAGGATGTGATGCAGGCCCGTGACGAGCAGCAAGCGGTTCAGCACACCGAACACGAAGGCGCCGAGCGCGCCGGCCGTCGTGAGCCAGTGGCCGGCCAGATCGATCGCGCTCTGCACCGGCGCCCACACGTGGCCGAATATGATGCCTAGCACCACGCAGACCACGCCTGTCACGATCGGCACGAAGCGTTTGCCGCCGAAGAACGCCAGGTAGTCGGGCAGCTTGATGTCCTTGTAGCGGTTGTACAGCAGTCCCGCGACGATCCCCGCGATGATCCCCGACAGCACGCCCATGTTGAGCTTGTCGTTGATGTCCTTCATCACCGCGGTCTGCACCAGATAGCCGATCGCGCCAGCCAGACCCGCGACGCCGTTATTGTCTTTGGCGAAGCCGACCGCCACACCGATCGCGAACAGTAGCGGCAGGTTGTCGAAGATCGCGCCGCCCGCATCGGCGATCATCTTGATGTTGAACACGTCGGGCTGGCCGAGCCGCAGCAGCAGGCCGGCGACCGGTAGCACCGCGATCGGCAGCATCAGCGCGCGTCCCAGGCGCTGTATCTTCAGAAACGGATTTGCATCCATCGGTATCTCCAATTTTGTCTCGTGGGGTAAGTCTTCGGTGAGTAGTGCAGCATTGCGGAGAATCGCGCCGCGCGTGAAGGCAGCCGTACTGCCGGACGCACGGCGTGCGAGTTCTCCATTTGATTAATCTTTCAATCGAGCGGCCACGTCGCGCGGCTTGCGGCTCGAACCGCCTGCGCCGAGTCGAGCGCGAGCGCATCGCGAGCGCGCTGGCGGCACAACTGATAGTCGAGCGTGCGCACGCGTGCCTTGATGCCGGGCACCGAGACCGGATCGACCGATAGCTCGGTCACACCCAGGCCCACCAGCAGCGGCATCGCGAGCGGGTCGCCGGCGAGCGCGCCGCATACGCCGACCCATTTGCCATGCTTCGCGGCACCTTCGACGGTCGCCGCGATCAGCCGCAGCACCGCCGGATGCAGGCCGTCCGCCTGCGCCGCGAGATCGGGCTGGCAGCGGTCCATCGCGAGCGTGTATTGGGTCAGGTCGTTGGTGCCGATCGACAGGAAATCGGCGTGCTGGGCGAGCTGATCGGCGAGCAATGCGGCCGACGGCACTTCGATCATCACACCCACTTCGACCGGCTCGGTGCTGCCCGCTTCGCGTGCCAGTTCGTCGATACGCTTGCGGATGCGGATCAGTTCGCCCGCATCGGTGACCATCGGCAGCAGGATGCGCACGGCGCCGATCGGACGCACTGCGAGCAGGCCACGCAGCTGGTCATCGAGCAGATCGGGGCGCACCTGCGCGAGACGCACGCCGCGCAGGCCGAGCGCGGGATTCGGCTCGGGCGGCAGCGTCAGATAGTCGACTTCCTTGTCCGCGCCGACGTCGAGCGTGCGGATGATCGCGCTGCGGCCGCGCAACGCATCGACGATCGCCTGATAGCTGTGGCGATGCTCGTCCGCGCTCGGCGCGGCCGGGCGGTGGATGAACAGCAGCTCGGTGCGCAACAGGCCGACCGAGTCGGCGCCGTTGTCGACCGCGGCGTTCGCGTCGTCGAGTGTGGCGATGTTGGCGGCCACTTCGATCGCGCGGCCGTCGGCGGTCGCCGCTGCCTGTTGCGAGGTGCGGCGATTCGCTTCGCGCACGTCGGCGAGGCGGCTGCGTTCGCACCGGGCGCGTTCGACGTCGAGTTCGGTCGGCGCGAATTCGAGCCGGCCGGTGCTCGCGTTCACCACCACCTGAGTGCCATCGGGAATCGCATGCAACGCGTCGCCGACCGCGACCAGCGCCGGGATGCCCGCCTGACGCGCGAGAATCGCCGCGTGCGAGGTCGCGCCGCCACGTGCCATCACGAGCGCGGTCACACGCGCGCGATCGAGCGACGACAGATCCGACGGCGTGAATTCGTCGGCCGCGAGCACCGCCTCGTCCGGCAGCGTGCGGGCGGCGCTGCTCGTGTAGCCGAGCGCGCGCTGCACACGCTTTTCGATGTCGCGCAGATCGGCGGCCCGCTCGGCGAGCAGTGCGTCTTCGACATTACTCAGGATGTCTATTTGCGCGCGGATCGCCTCGCGCCACGCAAAACCCGCGCTCTTGCCGAGGCTGATCAGATCGCGCGCGGCGTCGAGCAGCGTCGGATCTTCGAGCAGCACGCGATGCACCGCGAAAATTCCCGCCTCGCCGACCGCCCCGCGTTGCGACGCATCGCGCACGATCGCGTCGAGATCGGCGTCGACGGTCGCGATCGCCTTGTCGAGCAGACGGCTTTCCGCCGCCGACGTGCCGCTCGCCTGCTCCGGCGGATCGACGTCCGCGTCGTCCCAGCGCACCAGCTTGCCGACCGCAACGCCCGGCGCCGCGCATACACCCGCGAGCGTAGTCGGCGCGAGCGGCTCGCCCGCGGCGGGCGTGGCAACCACGGTCGTCGGTGCTGTCGCCGGCCGCGCGGGCTTGTGTTCCACCTCACCGTGCGCTTCGCGCGTCAGTTCATCGGCGATCGCATCGACCGCCGCCTGCGCGTGCGGACCGACGCCGAGCAACTCGACGCTCGCGCCTTCGCCGGCACCGAGTCCCAGCAGACCCACCACGCTTTCGATCGGCGCCTTGCGCCCGTCGTAGCGCACCTCGACGCGCGCGTCGAAGCCGCGCGCCGCTTCGCGCGCTCGCGCCGCGGGCCGCGCATGCAGACCGCCCGCGTGCGTCAGCGTGATCTGCCGGCGCGCTTCGTCCATCACCTGCGCGGCGCACGCCTCGCGCACCGCGTCATGAGTGACGCCGTCGCGCGCGCGCAGCACCAGCAGTGGCGTTTCGCCGGCCTTGACGTGACCGTTCGGCGCCCGCTCGATGATTTCGAACATTTCCGAATTCGCAATCGCGACCACCGACACGAGGCTCGGCGCATTCAGCGCGACCTGATCCTGATCGAACTCGATCAGCACGTCACCAGCGCGAACCTGCGCGCCCTGCCCGACCATCGGCGCAAAGCCCTTGCCGTTCAGCCCGACCGTGTCGATACCGATATGCAGCAGAATCTGCGCACCTTCGGCGCTCTCGAGCGTCACCGCGTGGCCGGTGCGCGCGAGATGCGTGACGACGCCGTCGCACGGCGCGACGAGCCGCCCCTCGAGCGGATCGACGCCGATGCCGTCGCCGAACATGCCGCCCGAAAATACCGGGTCCGGCACCTTCGCGAGCGGCACCACCGGACCGGTCAGCGGTGCAAGCAAAACAATGTGATCTTCGGAATGGCTCATCAGGTTGGACTTCTCGACACGTCGCATCGTCGTTCTCGTCAGTGAGTTTCGGTGACTTTGTTCAGATGGCGTGGCGCGTCGGGATTGCGCCCGCGCGCGGCGGCAAGATCCGCGGCCATCACGTAAAAGGACAGGATGGCGGCGATCGGATCGAGCGCCGCGTGTGCGGTGGCGACGAGCGGCAGCGAAGCTTGCGCGACGTCATCGGGTGCGGCGAGCAGCACGCGCGCGCCGCGCGCGCGCATGTCGTGCGCGAGTTGCAGCAGACCCGCCTGCTCTGGTCCGCGCGGTGCGAACACGAGCAGTGGATAGTCGCGGTCGATCAGCTCCATCGGACCATGACGCACTTCCGCGCTCGAAAACGCTTCGGCCTGGATGCCGGAAGTTTCCTTCAGCTTGAGCGCGGCTTCCTGCGCGATCGCGAGGCCAAGGCCGCGGCCGATCACGATCATCCGCTCGATGCCGCGCAACTCGTTGACGGCCATCGACCAGTCGAGCCGGCCCGCGCGTTCCAGCGCGTCGGGCAGCGTATTCAGTCCAGCGAGCAACTCGGCGTCGTTCTGCCAATGCGCGACCAGTTGCGCGGAGATCGACAGCATCGCGATGTAGCTCTTGGTCGCGGCAACGCTCAGTTCGGGACCGGCGACGAGCGGCAGATGCCACTCGCACGCGTCGGCGAGCGGTGAGCTAGGTGCGTTGACAGCGGCGACCGTCAGCGCGCCGGCTGCTCGCAACGCGTTCATCGTGCCGACGAGGTCGGGGCTCTTGCCCGATTGCGAAAACGCGAGCGCAAGCTGATCGCGCACCTGCAGCGGCGCCTGCTGCAGCGTCGCGACCGACATCGGCAGCGACGCGACCGGCACGCCCAGGCGGCTCATCGTCAGAGAGGCAAAGTAACTGGCGGCGTGGTCCGAGCTGCCGCGCGCGACGGTCAGCGCGACGTGGCGCGGCTGTTGCGCGAGCGTCGCGGCGAGCGCCGCGACGCGCGAGGAGTCCTTGAGCTGCTCGGCGACCGTTGCGGCGGACGCGAGCGCTTCTTTAAGCATATTCGACAATGGCTTCTCCTTCGACGTAGGTTGCGCCAAGCGCCAGCTCGCGGTCGAAGACGACCACGTCGGCCCACGCACCGCGCGCGATGCGCCCGCGGTCCTCGATGCCGAGATAGTCGGCGGCGTAGCGCGACAAACGGTGGGATACATCGGCGATCGGCAGGCCGATCGAGACAAGATTGCGCAGCGCCTGATCCATCGTCAGCGTGCTGCCCGCGAGCGTTCCGTCGGCCAACCGTACGCCGCCGAGACACTTGGTCACGTGCTGGCTGCCGAGGCGGTACTCGCCGTCGGGCATGCCGGTGGCCGACGTGCTGTCCGTCACCACGTACAGGCGCGGAATCGCGCGCAGCGCGGTGCGGATCGCACCCGGATGCACGTGCAGCAGGTCGGGAATGATTTCGGCGTATTCGGCGTGCGCGAGCGCCGCGCCGACGAGGCCAGGGTTGCGGTGATGCAGCGGCGACATCGCGTTGAACAGATGCGTGAAGCCGCACGCGCCGTGCTTGAGGGCGGCGACCGCGTCGTCGTAGGTGCCGAGCGAATGGCCGAGCTGCACGCGCACGCCGCGCGCCGCCATCTCGGAGATGATCTCCATGTGGCCGGCGATCTCGGGCGCCAGCGTGACGACGCGGATCGGCGCGATCGACAGATACTTGAGCACCTCGTCCATCACCGCCGATACCGCCGCGTCGGGCTGCGCGCCGAGCTTGCCGGGGTTGATGTACGGCCCTTCCAGATGCACGCCGAGCACCCGCGCGCAGCCCGGCGTGCGCACCCGCGTGACGGTGCCGAGCCCGGCGACGACGTTCATCAGTTCGTCGCGCGGCGCGGTCATCGTCGTTGCGAGGAGGCTCGTGGTGCCGTAGCGCGCATGCGTGCGGGTGATCGTTTCGATCGCGTCGCCGGCTTCCATCACGTCGGCGCCGCCGCCGCCATGCACGTGCAGATCGATGAAGCCGGGCAGGATGTACGGTGCGTCGTTCGTCGACGGATCGACGCGCTCGCCTGACAGCGCCGTGATGCGGCCGTTTTCGTATTCGAGCGTGCCGTGGATCCACCCTTCGGTGGTGAGTATGTTTCCGGTCAGCATGGGTCTCTCTGGTGCGTGATACGTATGCGGCAAAAGTGCGTTCGCCGGACTTGCGGCCTATGCGGCCCGCGCAGTTCAGGTGCGCAATTCAGCGACGAAGTCGTAGTAGCCGTCGCGGCAATAGGTGTCGGTCAGCTCGATCGCGCGCTGATCCGCGCTGTAGCCGATACGGGTAATGACCAGCAGTGCGGTGCGCGGTTCGATGTCCATCAGCGCGGCGATTTCGCTCGACGCGTTGACCGCGCGGAAGTGCTGCAACGCGCGTACGACAGCCGCGCCGCGTTGCTCGAGATAGCTGTACAGCGAGTCACCGATCACGAGCGGATCGGGCACGATCGCGACCGGCAGCGCCGAATGCTCGACCGCCATCACGATGCCGTCCGCGCGCCGCAGCCGCCGCAGGCTCGCGACGGCCGCCCCCGGCGACAGGCCGAGGTGCAGCAGCTCGTCGCGATTGGCAGCGCGCACATCGCGTTCGAGCCATACCGAATCCGGGCGGAAACCGCGCTGCTGCATCTTCTTCGTGAAGCCGGTGAGACGCGACAGCGGGTCTTCGACGCGCGGCGTGATGAAGCTGCCGGCGCCGCGCGAGCGCCGGATCAGTCCCTGCTCGACCAGCAGTTCGATCGCCTTGCGCGCGGTGATGCGCGATACGCCGATCGCGTCGGACAGCGTGCGCTCGGAGGGCAGAGCCTCGCCGGCCGACCAGACGCCGCAATGGATCGCCGTCGCCAGGTTGCGCGCGAGCTGCAGGTAGAGCGGCGTGACGTTGCGCACGTCAGGCATCAATGCGGACCAGCGAGTTTCCATGGGACTCCAGGGACGCCGCGAGCAGCACGGTCTCGAAAAATGAGAGCCCATTATATAACCAACATAATACCAGTCAACGGGCTGGTTCCATGTTGATTAGGACGGCCGGAAAGCCTTACCAGGTAAGGTTAAGATGCGATTTTAAGGGCTGCTGGGAAAGGGATTCGCGGACCAGGACTTTCCCGAATCGGACCAATTGACGATACCAGCGAGCTGCGACCGGGCTTTAGTGGTATCAAAACACTCTCGATGATCAATACCTGTTTAATACCAGTTGGCGCCAGGCTGCGATGGACTGGCTTTGTAAATAAGGGTCGTGCCGATATAGTGCGCTGTACCGACCATAAAAAGTTTCGGGGGAGCCGTCCTTGACTGATTCCGAGGCGCTGCGGCGCGCTCAGGCCGTCCGCCATTTCAATCGCTTCTATACCCAGTGCATCGGCGCCCTGCACGAACATCTGGCGCGAAGCGAGTTCTCGCTGACGGAAGTGCGCGTGCTGCACGAGCTATCGCGTGCCCGTGCGCAGACCGCATCGGTGCTCGGGCGCGCGCTCGGCCTCGATAGTGGCTATCTGAGCCGCTTGCTGACCAGTTTCGAGCGACGCAACCTGATCTCGCGCCGCCCGTCCGACACCGACGCGCGCCAGTCGCTGATCGCGCTCACCGAGCACGGCCACGCCACCTACGCACCGCTCGACGCCGCCGCCATCAACGAAGCACTCGGCCTGCTCGACAAACTCAGCGCGCTATCGCAGGAGCAATTGATCGCCGCGATGAAGCTAATCGAGCGGCTCCTCGGCGACAAGCCGAAGCATGAGCTCATGGTGCTGCGTCAGCCGCGCGCCGGCGAATGCGGCTGGCTCGTGCATCGGCAGGCGCAGTGGTTCGCCGCGCAGTACGGTTGGGATCACACGTTCGAGGGCTTGCTCGCGCGCGTCGTCGCCGAGTACGCGCAGCGCAACGACCCAGTGCGCGAGAAGTGTTGGATCGCCGAACAGGAAGGTCTGGTGGTCGGCTCGGTTTGCCTCGTGGGGGTCTCGACGACGGTCGCGGGCATACGCCTGCTGTGGGTCGAACCGGACGTGCGGCGGCTCGGCATCGGCACGCAGCTGATCAGCGAATGTGTGCGCTTCGCGCGGCGCGCGGGCTACACGAAGCTGACGCTGACCACCGCGAGCGCATTGGCGGAGCCGCGGCGGCTTTGCGAGCGCGCTGGATTCAAGCTGGCCGACAGCGCGACGCAACGCCGCTTCGGCCACGATCTGATGATCGAAAGATGGGAGTTGGAGCTATGAAAAAAGCACGCGCCTGTGCGGCGCGTGCCTTTCCCGATGCTGTGCGATTGCTGTTCGCGATCGCGCTGAACGCGTCGCTTAGAACGACGGCACCATCGAACCCTTGAACTGCGTCTTGATGAACTGGCGCACGTCTTCCGACTGATACGCTGCGACCAGCTTCTTCACCCACGGCTGATCCTTGTCCTTCGTGCGCACGGCGATCAGGTTCGCGTACGGGCTGTGGATGTCTTCGAGCGCGATCGCGTCCTTGGTCGGCTGCAGGCCAGCGGCCAGCGCGAAGTTCGTGTTGATGACGGCAGCATCGACGTCGGCGAGCGAACGCGGCAGTTGCGCAGCGTCGAGCTCGACGAACTTGATCTTCTTCGGATTGTCGACGACGTCGAGCGGCGTCGCGTTGTTGCCGCCCGTGGCCGCGCCATCCTTCAGCTTGATCAGGCCTTGCGCCTGCAGCAACAGCAGCGCGCGATTTTCGTTCGACGGATCGTTCGGTACCGCGACCTTCGCGCCTTGCGGCAAATCCTTCAGCGACTTCAGCTTCTTCGAGTACGCGCCGAGCGGCGAGATGTACGTGAGGCCCGCGGTGACGAGCTTGTAGCCGCGCTGCTTGGTCTGGCTATCGAGGTACGGCTGGTGCTGGAAGCTGTTGGCGTCGAGGTCGCCGGCATCGAGCGCGGCGTTCGGCTGGATGTAGTCGTTGAACTCGACGACCTTCACGTTCAAGCCTTCGCGCTTCGCAACCTTGGTGACGACTTCCCAGATCTGCGCGTCCGGGCCGCCGATCGTGCCGACCTTGATGACCTTGTCGTCGGCGTGCGCGCCGAAGCTGGTCAGGATCGCCGCACCGGCGACGACTGCGGTGAGGGCTTTGAGGATATTTCTGCGCTGCATGTGTTTCTCGCTGTTGCGGTTCGACGTTTGAGTCGATGGCCCCGATCGGTGCCGGAGCCGGATGAAAATGGGCGGCGCTCCGGTTCCTGCTGGTGCGCCGTCGGCCAAGCCCTAAATTGTTTCATATGGGCGGCAAGTTTGGAAAATACCCTTAGCGCATATGGATATGCAGAGCGCGAGCGTGCTGGCTAGCGCGACGCAAAACGGCGGCTAACCGATAATCCGGAGCCGTGGCCTCGCACGGCCCACTCAACCGACACTGAGAACGACCATGTATGTGATCAACCTGATCTACACCGCCCCGCTCGATCGTATCGACGACGCGCTCGACGCGCATCGCGCGTTTCTCGCCAAGCAGTTCGACGCTGGCATCTTCGTCGCGGCTGGGCCGAAAGTGCCGCGCGACGGCGGCATCATCCTCGCAGTGCGTATCGAGCGCGACAGGCTGGATCGCATTCTCGCGAGCGATCCGTTCGCCGAGCAACAGCTCGCGCGCTACGAGGTGACGGAGTTCAAGACAACGCGTATCGCGCCGGGGATGAATCTGCCGACCCCGGTTTGAGCGCGAGTTGCGAAGAAGAGATCGACGCGAGGACGCATAAGCGGCGGCGCGACAAAAAGCCGCCTGCGATACGCGTCAATCGAGCAAAAGCTTGAAGTCGTGCACCCACGGCGTCGCGCCCTGACCATCGCGCGCGAACAGACGCAGCTTGCCGTCCGTGTCGAACACATAGCTCGCGGCCGTGTGGTCCATCGTGTAGCTGTCGGGCGTTTTGCCCGGCACCTTCGCGTAGTAGACGCGGAAGTCTTTCGCGAGCTTCGCGAGTTGCTCTTCGCTGGCAGGACGCAAGCCCACGAAGCTCGGATTGAACGCCGGCACGTATTGCGCGAGCAACTGCGGGGTGTCGCGCTCGGGGTCGAGTGTGACGAACAGCACCTGCACACGCTTCGCGTCTTCCGGGCCAAGTTGCTGCAACGCCTGTGACAGCTCGGCCATCGTCGTCGGGCAGACGTCCGGGCAATGCGTATAGCCGAAGAACAGCACGACGACCCTGCCTTTGTAGTCGGCAAGCGTGCGAATCTTGCCGGACGTGTCGGGCAACGAGAAATCGCTGGCGAATTGTGTATTGCCGGTGATGTCGAGATTCGTAAAAGCCGGCGGCTGCTTGCCGCAACCGGTCATCAGCAGTGTGCCGCCCACCGCCGCGCCGAGCGCGCAAGCGATCACAGCGGCGCGCGCGACGCGCGCAAAGCGGTTGTTGAGCATGGTGTTACGCGCCGATTACGACGCGCGCATAGTGGTCGATCAGCAGCGCGGCGAACAGCAGCGACAGATAGACGATCGAATAACGGAAGGTTTTGCGCGCGAGCTCGTCCGAATACTCCCGGTAGATCTTCCACGCATACGCGAGAAACACTGCGCCCAGTAGCACCGCCGCCGCGAGATACACGACGCCGCTCATGCCGGAGATGAACGGCATCAGGGTGACCGCGAACAGAATGACCGTGTAGAGCAGGATATGCAGGCGCGTGTACTTTTCGCCGTGCGTGTTCGGCAGCATCGGCAGGCCGGCGTTTTCGTAGTCCTTGCGGCGATAGAGAGCGAGCGCCCAGAAATGCGGCGGTGTCCATACGAAGATGATCAACACCAGGATCCATGCGTCGCCGGGCACGTGGCCGGTGACCGCTGCCCAGCCGAGCGCCGGCGGCATCGCGCCCGACGCGCCGCCGATCACGATGTTCTGCGGCGTGGCCGGCTTCAGCAGCAGCGTATAGATGACCGCATACCCGACGAACGTGGCGAGCGTCAGCCACATGGTCAGCGGATTGGCGAACGTGTACAGCGTCCACATGCCGAGGCCGCCGAGCACGGCCGAGAACAGCAGGATTTGCCGGGTAGTGATTTCGCCGCGCGCCGACGGACGCCACGACGTGCGGCGCATTTTCGCGTCGATCTGCTGCTCGACGAGGCAATTGATCGCGAACGCAGCACCGGCCAACAGCCAGATGCCGACGGTGCCGCCGATCAGGACGGTCCACGGCACCATGCCCGGCGTCGACAGGAACATGCCGATGACCGCGCAGAACACCGCGAGCTGCGTAACACGCGGCTTGGTCAGTGCGAGATATTGGGAGACCCGGCTGCCGGGCGATTGGGAGAGTGTTGTGCTGTCCATGTGAGTCACGCTGGCGCGGCTTCGCGCGCAGGGATCGCAGCGCGGCCGGGACGGCTATAAGCGATTCGAAAGTTTAACATAACGAGCAATAGCAGCAGGATCGCGGCCCCGCCGTTATGGGCGACCGCGATCGGCAACGGCCATTGCAGCACGATGTTCGACAAGCCGGTGATGAACTGGATCAGCACCACCAGCAGCACGCCGTTGGCGGGTCGCCGCAGCGACTCGAAGCGGCGCATCTTCACCGCGAACCACACCAGATAGGCGATCACGCCGAACGCGAACGTGCGATGCGTCCAGTGAATCGCGACCAGCGCATCCTGCGTGATCACGTCGCCGTCGCCGGTCATGCCGAGCGCGCGCCACAGGTGAAAGCCGTGCGCGAAGTCCATCGGCGGAATCCATTGGCCGTTGCAGGTCGGGAAGTCGGTGCACGCGAGCACCGCGTAGTTCGTGCTGACCCAGCCGCCGAGCGCGATCTGCAGTACCAGCAGTCCAAGACCCGCGAGCGCCGCCGCGCGCCAGCGCGCGGCTTCCGGCTCGTAGGCGGGCAGCGGCGTCAAGCGCGCCGCGAGCCAGCCGAGGGTGCCGAGCAGCGCGAGGCCGAGCAGCAGATGCGTGGTCACGATGATCGGCTGCAGCTTCATCGTCACGGTCCACGCGCCGAACGCGCCTTGCACGACGATCAGGAGCAGCAGCGAAGTCGGCCACCACGGTGACACGTGCAGCGGACGACGCTTGATGCGCGCCGTCCACGCAATGATCGCCTGCGCGATGATCAGCACGCCGATCGCCATCGCGAAGTAGCGGTGGATCATTTCGATCCACGCCTTCGTCATGCTGACGGGGCCGCTCGGCATCGCATGATAGGCGGCGGAGATCGCCGCGTGTGCGATGAACGGTGACGACGTGCCGTAGCAGCCGGGCCAGTCCGGGCAGCCGAGGCCCGAATCGGTGAGGCGCGTGAAGCCGCCGAACATCACGAGATCGAGCGTCAGGAAGGTGGTGAGCCAGACCAGCTTGCGGAATTTGTTGTCGTCGGCCTTGACCCATACGTAGGACAGCGGCAGCAACGCGATACACAAGCCGATCAGGCCCAGTTGCAATACGAACATCTCATTTACCCAGGTTGCGGCATCAGCCGATGGTCGACCACTTGAGCAGCTTGGTCAGGTCGCCTTTTATTTTGCTCGGGTTCGCGTCTTTCGGAAAACGCATCATCAGATTGCCGTTCGGATCAACCAGGTAGATGTGGTCGGTGATCCGCGTGCCGGTGTCGGCGGGCAGCCACGCGGCAACCTGCGCCGGATCGGCGATCAGCATGTCGGTGTTGGGGTAGGCGCTTTGTATCACATCGGCGACCTTGTCCGCATCGGTGCGCAGCCACACCTCCATGACGCGCTCACGTTCCGGGCCTTGCGCTGCGCGGATTTGTCGCATGAAGTACAGCTTTGTCACGCAGGCTTTGTCGCACGCGCTGTTGTCGACCGAGATCATCAGCCAGCGGCCGTGCAGCGACGCGAGCTTCAGCGGCTTACCGTCCTCGCCGGTGACCACGAGCGAGTCGGGGATCGGCCGTTGCGGGTCGATCAGCGCGCCGTAGTTCGTGCTGCCGCCGGTCGGCTTGATGACGTAGTACATGAAGTACGAGATCACGATCGGCGCCGCACAGATCACCGCGAGCAGCAGCAGCACCCAGCGGCCGCGCCGCCACGAGCCCGGGCCGTTCGGTTGGCCGGGCATCGGCCTGGCCGCGGCGGGTTTGCCGGCGGGTTTGCCGGCGGGTTTGCCGGCGGCTTTGCCAGCGGGTTTGCCAACTTCCGGCGAACGGGGAGTATGAGTCGACACTACGGAACCTCTTTCAATGTTTGGACGACGGCGAGCCGTGCCTTGCGTGCCTCACGCGCCCGGCGCGTGTTCTTTTTTGCCCGCGCGGCGCGCCGCATACAGACCGAACGCGAGCGCCGCGGCGGCCATGCCCCACCACTGCAGCATGTAGCCGTAGTTGCGCTCGACGCCGGTGGTCGGCGCGGGCCAGTCGCGCACGAGACCGTCGTGCGCGTCGCCGATCTGCTGGATCACGAACGATTGCAGCGGCAATCCGGTCTCCGCCGCGTACGCGGCGACATCGAGATTCTGCCGGATCAGCTGATGCGCGGCCGATCCGCCCTCGCCGAGTTCGAACGCGCGTGACGCGTCGGCTCGCGCAATCCCTTCGATCTCGAGCTCGCCCGACGGCGTCGTGTACGGCGCGATGGTCTCGCGATTGCTCAGGTTGAGGGGCAGCCAGCCGCGATTGACGAGCACGTAGCCGCCGTCGGCGAGTTTAAACGGCATCACGACGTAAAAGCCCGGCTGATCGTTATACGGACGATTATCGAGGTACACGACCTTGTCCGCGACGAAACTGCCGCGCGCTTTCACCCGATGAAACTCCACGTCTTTCAGGGCGAGCGGCGCCGCGCTGACCGGCAGCGCAGGCGCGTTTTCGAACTGCGTGATGCGCGCCTCGAGCGCTTCCTTCTGATGCGCACGATCGCGCTGCCAGAAACCGAGCCGCACCGTCACGACGACGACCAGCAGGATCAGCAGCACGGGAATCAGGCGAAACTTCATTGCAGGTACTCCGTCATCGCGTGCAGGGCCGCCGGGAACCTGCGGCAGACGCCCGCGCGCGGTGCGATAATGGGCGTCTTGCCACTGCGCTTTCCGGTTTCAGTTGGTTCCATGCACATTATCGTTCCCATCGCCTTTGCTCTGATCATCGCCAGCATGGTGTCGGCGCTGTATTTCATGATGCACGACAGAGGCAAGACCAAGCGGATGGTCTGGTCGCTCGCTACGCGCGTGGGCCTGTCGATCTCGCTGTTCCTGTTCATCCTGTTCGCACACTGGATGGGCTGGATTCAGTCGACCGGGATTCCGTACGGGCGCTGACGCTCGCGGATAGATCGCCGGCGCAAAGCGTCGGCGGCAAAATTTTCACGCCACTAAACAAAACGCCGCCCTGACAGGTCGAGGGCGGCGCTGCATTCATCCTTGCATACTGCTCGTGCGCGCCGCCTGACAGGTGTTGCGCGCACGTCCCGCGCCTGCGCCGACGAGCAGCGCGCGCGGGTCTGACCGCATTACAGCCAGTACACGACGACGTACAGACCGAGCCACACGACGTCGACGAAGTGCCAGTACCAGGCCGCGCCTTCGAACGCGAAGTGATGTTCCGGCGTGAAGTGGCCACGAATCAGGCGCGCCAGCACGACGGCGAGCATCGTGCCGCCGAGGAACACGTGAAAGCCGTGGAAGCCGGTCAGCAGGAAGAACGTCGAACCATAGATGCCCGAAGCCAGCGTGAGGTTCAGCTCGTGGTATGCATGGAAGTATTCGAAACCCTGCAGGAACAGGAAGCACACGCCCAGCACGAGGGTCGCCGCGAGCCACGCGATCGCCTTCTTGCGATGGTTGTCGCGCAGCGCGTGGTGCGACACCGTCAGCGTCGCACCCGACGACAGCAGCAGCGCCGTGTTGATGGTCGGCACCGGCCACGGCTGCATCGACTTGTAGGTGCCCACGAGCTCGGCCGGGCCGTTGTTCGGCCACACTGCCGTGAAGTCCGGCCAGATCAGCTTGTAGTCGAGGCTGCCCAACTGATGCATCGCGATTTCGCGAGCATAGAACAGCGCGCCGAAGAATGCGCCGAAGAACATCACTTCGGAGAAGATGAACCAGCTCATGCTCCAGCGGTACGAGCGGTCGACGTTCTTGCCGTACATGCCGCCTTCCGATTCGGCGATCGCGTCGCCGAACCAGTGCCACAGCGTAAAGAGCAGCCACAGGAGACCGATGAGCACGCCGAGCGGCGCCCACGTGTGGTCATTGATCCAGGCCGCAAGCGATCCGAGCATGACCAGCAACCCGGTAGCGGCGCTGATCGGATGCCGCGACGGATGCGGTACGAAATAGTACGGGCTCTCGTTTTGACCGCTCATTCTTGATTCTCCACTTCAGTCCAGTTGTTCCGGAATCTCCGGCTGTATCTTCGGCGGCGCGTCGATACCGCACCGCTTCTCTCTAATTCGCGGGCTCTTCTGTGCTGCTGTGCCCTGCTACTGCCTCAACCGACCACGAGGCGCACGACCAGAATCAGCACCCCGATCAGGACCGCCGCGCCGATCAGCGCCGCCACGATCACATGCAGCGGGTTCAGCTGCGTCGCGTCCGCCTCGAGATCGCGGCGCTTGCGCACGCCGAAAAACGACCAGAACACCGCGCGCATCGACTGACCGAAACTGCTCTTGCGCGGACTGCCGCCGTTATCGTTCATCTCGCTTCGTCTTCCTTCGTTCGTCCGTGGCTCGCGCCGTCAAAGCTGCTTCAGGCCGGCTTCGCGGGAGTGGCTGCCGCGTTGTTCACTGAATTTGCCTTCGGCGCCGCGTCATCCGCGCTTGCCGCCGCCGGCGTGTTCAACTCGAAAAACGTGTACGACAGCGTGATCGTCTTCACGTCCTTCGGCAACTTCGGATCGACCACGAACACCACCGGCATCCGCTTCGTCTCGTTCGCGCTCAACGTCTGCTGCGTGAAACAGAAACACTCGATCTTCCTGAAGTACTCAGTCGCCTGCTTCGGCGCGTAGCTCGGAATCGCCTGCGCACGGATCGTGCGCGACTGCCCGTTGCTGACGTCGTACATGACGGTCGTCACTTCGCCCGGATGCACGTCGAGACTGC
This sequence comes from Paraburkholderia sp. BR10923, assembly GCF_040948765.1. Taxonomy (NCBI): domain Bacteria; kingdom Pseudomonadati; phylum Pseudomonadota; class Betaproteobacteria; order Burkholderiales; family Burkholderiaceae; genus Paraburkholderia; species Paraburkholderia sp. BR10923. Next base: position 466,565 of record NZ_JBFPKO010000004.1, read on the forward strand.
GCTGCTCCGGCTTGAAACCCAACAGGCCGCGCGCGTTCGCATCGAATTCGATCGAAATCGTGCGGCTCATGTCGACCTGCGTATTCCTCGCCTCGCGCGCCGAAACGTCGCGCTGCACGAGGTTGTTCACGCCGGTGATCTGGCAGATCGCGCGATACATCGGCACCAGCGCGAAACCGAAACCGAACATCATCAAAGCGACGACGAACAGCTTGATCAGCATCGAACGGTTGAAAGAGCGGTCGGCCTCGGCCGGCGGTTGCGTCGACATCTGAATCCTCAACAAACCTGCATACGGACTGCGACTGCGGCGTTAGCTGAACCAGCACTGCTTCACAATGACGCTCGCGAAAAACACCGCGGCGATCGCGAACATCACCAACCCTATCCGCCTGTTGCCCGCGCGAATCTGCTCCGGCGTACGTCTTTCCTGTGGATTGCGCGTCATGCTCGACTTTCTGAATACGGTTCTTGACTGGTGAGACCGCCCGACTGCGGCCGCCTCGCGAAGCGCCCGGTTCCGGTAGCGGCATGTGTCGCGCCGCCGGAACCCGGCACTTCGCCGGGAGAGGCTTATTCGACGGTAGGCGGATGCTCGAACGTGTGGAACGGAGCCGGGCTCGGCACGGTCCACTCGAGGCCCGTTGCGCCGTCCCACGGCTTGTCGCCCGCCTCTACGAGCTCACCGCCACCACGGTACGCCGGCAGCGCCACCGCGAACAGGAAGTAGACCTGCGACAGACCGAAGCCGAATGCGCCGATCGAGATCACCTGGTTCCAGTCTGTGAACTGTGCCGGGTAGTCCGCATAGCGACGCGGCATGCCCGCGAGACCGACGAAGTGCATCGGCAGGAACGCGAGGTTGAAGAAGAACATCGACGCCCAGAAGTGAATCTTGCCGCGCGTTTCGTTGTACATCCAGCCGGTCCACTTCGGTGCCCAGTAGTACCACCCGGAGAACAGCGCGAACAGTGACCCCGCCACCAGCACGTAGTGGAAGTGCGCGACCACGAAATAAGTGCCGTGATACTGGATGTCGAGCGGCGCCATCGCGAGCATCAGGCCCGACAGACCGCCGAACGTGAACACGATCAGGAAGCCCACCGCGAACAGCATCGGCGTTTCGAACGACAGCGAGCCACGCCACATCGTCGCGACCCAGTTGAACACCTTCACGCCGGTCGGCACCGCGATCAGCATCGTCGCGTACATGAAGAACAGCTGGCCAGTCACCGGCATGCCGGTCACGAACATGTGGTGCGCCCAGACCATGAACGACAGGATCGCAATCGACGCCGTTGCGTACACCATCGAGCTATAGCCGAACAGCGGCTTGCGCGAGAACGCCGGAATCACCTGCGAGACGATCCCGAAGGCCGGCAAGATCATGATGTACACCTCGGGGTGCCCGAAGAACCAGAAGATGTGCTGGTACATGACCGGGTCGCCGCCGCCTGCCGCATTGAAGAACGACGTGCCGAAGTGACGGTCGAACAGCACCATCGTGATCGCGCCCGCGAGAACCGGCATCACGGCGATCAGCAGGTACGCGGTGATCAGCCACGTCCAGACGAACATCGGCATCTTCATCAGCGTGAGGCCGGGTGCGCGCATGTTCAGGATCGTCACGACGATGTTGATACCGCCCATGATCGACGACGCACCCATCAGGTGGACCGCGAAAATCGCGAAGTCCATGCCCGGGCCCATCTGCGTGGACAGCGGCGCATACAGCGTCCAGCCCGCGGCGGTCGCGCCGCCTGGCGAGAAGAACGAGCCGACCAGCAGAACAGCCGCGACTGGCAGCAGCCAGAAGCTGAAGTTGTTCATCCGCGCGAAGGCCATGTCCGATGCACCGATCTGCAGCGGCACCATCCAGTTCGCGAAGCCGACGAACGCCGGCATGATCGCGCCGAACACCATGATCAGCCCGTGCATGGTGGTCAACTGGTTGAAGAACTCGGGACGCATGATCTGCAGGCCCGGCTCGAACAGTTCGGCACGGATCATCAGCGCCATCACGCCCCCGGACAGGAACATGGTGAACGAGAAGATCAGGTACAGCGTACCGATGTCCTTGTGGTTGGTGGCGAACAGCCAACGGCGCCAGCCGTGCGGCGTTTCGTGGGCATGGTCGCCGTGCACGTGCTCGTGGCCCGCGACTACATCGTGTCCGATGCTAGACATGAATATCTCCTAAAGCGAATTCTGCGGTGCTGACCATGAACACGTCAGGCTGCCGGGCTGATCTGAACGCGCCGGGCTTCCTTCGCGTCGGTGCCGCCGGTGATCGTTTCCGGCTTCTTCAAAATAATATGGTCTTCGGCAATGCCGGCTGCTTTCAGTGCGTCCCGAACGGCCTCGGCACGACTCTTCGCGAGCTTCGCGTTGACGTCGGCGGAGCCGGTTGCGTCGGTGAAGCCCGACAGCGTGAATTTCGCGTCCGGATGCGCTTTCGCGTAGGCCGCGGCCGCGTCGACCGCCGCTTTCGCGTCGGCCGGCAGCGTGCTCTTGCCGGTCTCGAAGTAGATGCTCGCCGGCAGCGTGGCCTCTGCGCTATTCGCAGCAGCCGCGCCAGCGTCATTGCCCGATGCAGCCGCCGGTGCGGAAGCCGCTTCCGCACCCGATGCCGCAGCGGCGCCGCTTGCCGCGGCACCCGCTTCGGCCAGATGGTCGCCGCCTTCGGGCAGCTTGCCGTTGCGCGCTTCGGTGACCTGCTTCGGCTGCAGGATGTCGCCCGTGTGGTTGCCCCACGAGTTCCGTTCGTACGTGACCACCGAGGCGATTTCGACGTCATTCAGCGTCGGCGCCCACGAAGGCATCGCATTCTTGCCCTTCAGCACGAGGCTTACGTGCTGACCGATCGGACCGTTGGCGATCTTGCTGCCGTCGAGCGCCGGGAATGCGCCCGCGCCCTTGCCGGTCGGCTGGTGACAGACCGCGCAGTTCGCCGCGTAGACCTTGCCGCCGCGCTCCATCAGCTCGGCCATCGTATAGGTCTTGTTCGGATCGTCCTGGCCGGCGGCCATTTTCTTCTTCTCCGTGTCGACCCACTTGGCGTAGTCGTCGTCGGACAGGACTTCGACGACGACCGGCATGAACGCGTGTTCCTTGCCGCACAGCTCGGTACAGAAGCCGCGGAACGTGCCGGTGCGGTTAGCCTTGAACCACGTGTCGCGCACGAAGCCGGGGATCGCGTCCTGCTTCACGCCAAAGGCCGGCACGTACCAGGAGTGGACCACGTCGTTGGCAGTGGTGATGATGCGGATTTTCTTGTTGACCGGCACCACGAGCGGGTTGTCGACCTCCTGCAGATACAGCGTGGAGATCGGCTCGCGGCCTTCGGTTTGCGCGCGCGGCGTGGCGAGTGTGGACAGGAAGCCGATGCCCTCGCCCGGACCCTTCACGTAGTCGTAGCCCCACTTCCACTGGTAGCCGGTGACCTTGATCGTGAGGTCGGCGTTCGAGGTGTCCTTCATCGCGACGACGGCCTTGGTAGCGGGCAGCGCCATCAACACGACGATGATGAACGGCACGATCGTCCAGATGATTTCGACGGTGGTGCTCTCGTGGAAATTGGCTGCCTGGTGGCCCTTCGATTTGCGGTGCGCGAAGATCGAATAGAACATCACACCGAATACACCGACGAAGATCACGGTGCAAAGGAGCAGCATGAACATGTGGAGGTCGAACAGCTCCTGAGCGATTCTCGATGCAGGCGGCTGGAGATTGATCGCGTTGACGGCTGGGCCGCCCGGAGCATCGCCCACTGCCAGGGCGGCACCGGCGAAAAGCAGTCCGCTCGTCGCCAGCACGCTCATGAGCGCTCGCTTGATTGTTTTCATAGCTTCCTTACCCAAATTTTCCATTCAAACCCCTCGACCCCGCTGGCAGCGTGTCGCGCCCCCTTGAACGCCGCGTGTCCGGCACCATCTAACAACGTGCCAGCCACATTCGCAGCTCGCCTGCGAACTGCGCGCGCCGATTTTGCGCGAGATGTTGCCCGATCATGATCGTCTGCCCGCGCGAGACCAGCTTGATCTGATCGCGCGGCGTTGCGCCCGGCTCTATCCGCACCCAGCGCGGATTGAATTCGAACTGCGTAATCTGCTCGGCGCTGACCTGCTCGATCACGAGCCGGTTCGGAAACAACCGGATGCGCTCGTAATCGACAGCATGACGCGCATATATTGCAAACGCGATACCTACCGCCAGCAATTCGATTCCGGTGAACGGCAACACCAGCCAGGCGCCGATCAGAACCAGAATGAATGCAATTGCCAACGAGAACAACGCAAGCGACGCGTACAGACAAACGAACTGCCGCGGCGATATCGAACAGTTGCGCTTCATGGTCCAGTCCCTGAGGACCGGTTCTGAATCCGCCAGCAGATGATCTGATGCGCCCATCGCTGCCTCCTGCGAATCGTCGCGTCCGGCCTGCCTTCTTTTACTTCCGGATGCATCTCGCGGCCGCCGCTCGTATCACTGTGTACAGCATCACTCGCGACCGCGCCAACCCCTACAGCATCACTTCATTTTGCAGCCCTGCGCCTCAGGCTTGCCACCCCAAATGTGGGAACGTCGGGCGACAAACTGACGCATTATAGGCGCGATCCATAGCATCGACAAGCAAGCCCCGATCGGCCCACAAGCCCGGCGCGACAAGCCTTCGCGCCATTTTGCCCGGCATTTTGCGGCTCTTTCGGAGGGCAAATCCCAGGCATAACGGAAGTCCTCTTTACCGCTTTTGCAACACGTCAACCGCACCGTCGGCAAGCAGTTGATGACCGCGCCGCAATCTGCTACCCACGCTTGCCCGGACCTCGTCCGATGTCCTCGAGCCGCACGATGCCATGTCCTTCGGCCGTGGTACGCGGCACGGCTTTCCATGCGTGTCCGTAGATCACCTCGAAGGTCAGCGCGATCGTGCCGTCAGCGCGCCGGCGCGCTTCGAGCGCGGCGAGCAGGGCTTTGTGCAACCGACGCGCAAGCGCGCCGTCATGCGCATCGCGCTCGAACGGGTATGCACCCCAGCGGCGCACGTCCGCGAGCAGCGACTCGGGCGACTTGTAGGTGATCGTCAGCGTCTCCTGGTCCATCACCGGGATCTCGAAGCCGGCCTCGACGAGCATGTCGCCGAGATCATGCATGTCGACGAAGTCGATCACATGCTTGCGCGACGCGACGCCGTGCGCAGCCTCGATCTCGGCGTAGGCACCGCGCAATTCCTTCAGCGTATCGGGGCCGAGCGTACTGAACATCAGCAGGCCGTTGACCTTCAACACCCGCTGCCATTCGGGAAAGACCAGATCGGGCCGCGAGTGCCAGTGCAGCGCAAGGTTGGACCAGATGAATTCGAATGCGCCGGCCGCGAATGGCAGCGCGGAGAAATCGGCTTGCGCGAAGCGCGGGCCACGCGCGCCGAGCGCCTTGCCGAGCGAGGCGGGAAGAAAGCGTCGCCAACTGGTGTCGCCGGCATCGTGACGCAGCGCGCGGCGCAGCATGCCATGCGACAGATCGGCGCCGAACACCGGCGCCTCGGGAAAGCGCGCGCGCAATGCGGGGATGTCTTCGCCCGCACCGCATCCGGCGTCGAGCACGCTCGAGGGCGCCACCTTGATGTAATCGAGACGCTCGCGCATGCGCTGCGCAATCTCGCGCGGCAGGAATGCAACCTCGTCGAAGGTAGCGGCGCGACGGTCGAAAATACGCCTGAGGCGCCGTGAATCGTAGGCCGGACGGCCAGATTGAGCGGATGTTGGGGACATGTGTGTCGTGCTGGCGTGAGCTCGAAGTATACTCGTTCGTTCCCCTCCATTCAGCGTGAACGGCATTCAGCGGCAGTCACCCGTGCGATTCCAGTCATTTTCTTCGTCGTGTCGAAATCAGGCCGCGCGTTTTGTGCGTGGTCTGCATTCGGCATGGCCGCGGGCTTTGAACGTCGCGTTGCCGAACCTGTGCGCGCTGTGCGGCAATATGTCGCATAAGACGCTGTGCGACGGTTGCGACGCGGCCTACTGGAACGAGAGCCGCCTGCGCTGCACCGTTTGCGCGGTGCCGTTGCCGGCGTCACGCTGGGTCGCTCAGGCGCAATATCGTTGCGCGGATTGCGTGGCCGAGCCGCCGCCGTTCGACGCGAGCTTCGCGCTCGCCGACTATCGCGCGCCGCTGGATACCCTCGCGGTCGGCCTGAAATTCCGCGCCCGGCTGATGCTTGCGCGCGATTTCGCGCAACGTCTCGCGTGGCTTGCTCAGGACAACTGGCACGACGCGGCCGAGCGGCCCGACGTGATTGCGCCAGTGCCGCTCGCCGGTCGCCGTCTGGTCGAGCGTGGCTACAACCAGGCCTGGCAGATTGCGCGGCCGCTTGCCCGGGCGCTCGACGTGCGCAGCGACGCGACGCTGCTCGAACGAACGCAAAACACCGCGCCGCAATCGCGCCTGGATCTCGATGCGCGCCGGCACAACGTCGGCCGCGCGTTTCGTGTCGCGCGCCCGGTGCGCGGCCTGCACGTCGGCATCGTCGACGACGTGATGACGAGCGGCGCGACGCTCGAAGCGCTCGCGCATACGCTGAAGGCGGCCGGCGCGCGGCGGGTCACGAACTTCGTCGCGTTGCGCACTCCGAAAAACTAGCTTTTACGTGGTCCCCTTATGTTCAACGTCGTTCTCGTAGAACCGGAAATTCCGCCCAACACCGGCAACGTGATTCGCCTGTGCGCGAATACCGGCGCCCGACTGCACCTGATCGAGCCGCTCGGCTTCCCTCTCGACGACACCAAGATGCGGCGCGCCGGCCTCGACTATCACGAGTATGCGGAAATGAACGTGCACACCGATTGGGACGCGTTCATCGCCAAAGAAACGCCCGACCCGTCGCGCATGTTCGCGTTCACCACACGCGGCTCGGGGCGCTTTCACGACCACGCTTTTCGACCGGGCGACTGGTTCGTGTTCGGCGCCGAAACGCGCGGTCTGCCCGATACGGTGCTCGAGCGCTTTGCGAACGAACAGCGCGTGCGTCTGCCGATGCGCCCTGGCAATCGCAGTCTGAATCTGTCGAACACGGTGGCGGTCGTGGTGTTCGAAGCGTGGCGTCAGGCCGGCTTCGAGGGCGGCGCCTGACGGCGTTCGAGTTCGGCCTCGTAGCGCGCGAACATCGTGTCGTCGAAGCACGCGAACATCACGTGCTTCATGTGGGGTGTGCGCGGCAACGTGTCGAGCACGGTTCCGACCGCGATGCTCACCGCATAGTCGGCGGGGAAACGGTAGATGCCGCAACTGATCGCGGGAAACGCAATGCTCGTGCAACGAGTCTCGTGCGCGACTTCGAGCGAGCGCTGATAGCACGATGCGAGCAGGTCGGCTTCGCCGTGCGCGCCGCCGCGCCACACTGGACCGACAGCATGGATCACATGCTTCGCGGGCAGCCGATAACCGGCGGTGATCTTGGCGTCGCCGGTCGCGCAGCCGCCGAGCGTTTCGCATTCGCGCAGCAACTCCTTGCCGGCCGCGCGATGAATCGCGCCATCCACACCGCCGCCGCCGAGCAGCGAAGTATTCGCGGCATTGACGATCGCATCGACGGCGAGCGTCGTGATATCGACCACGCGCGCTTCGAGCGTGCACGTGCCGTGACTGAGATTGAAGGTGGGCATGAAAACCTCGCTGACCTGAGTCTCGCTCAAGAAGTGGACAGCCAGGTGAGGCAGCCGTTCAACGCGAATTTGCGCTAAACGGCTGAAAGAAAAGACTTTATTCGGCCTTCGAATCGCGCCGCAGCAGCGCGCTGACCGCATCGCGCGGCGCCACGCCGTCGAACAGCACCGCGCAGACCGCTTGGGTGATCGGCATTTCGATTGCATGGGCGCGTGCGATCGAAAGGACCGCCTTCGCGCAGCGCACGCCTTCGGCCACGTGACCGAGGCCGCCGAGGATGTCGTCGAGCGTGCGGCCGGTGGCGAGCTGCAAGCCCACGGTGCGGTTGCGCGATAGATCGCCGGTCGCGGTCAGGATCAGATCGCCGAGGCCGGTCAGCCCGGTAAAGGTTTCCGCGCGCCCACCAAGCGTCACGCCAAGACGCGACATTTCGGCGAGTCCGCGGGTGATCAGCGCCGCGCGTGCATTGAGGCCGAGGCCGAGGCCATCGGCGATGCCCGTCGCGATCGCGAGCACGTTCTTCACCGCGCCGCCCACTTCGACGCCGACGACGTCGTCGCCGGTATAGATGCGCATCGCACCGTGATGGAACGCCGCGACCGTGCGTTCGCGGCACACCGCCGACGAACTCGCGATCGTCAACGCAACCGGCAGTCCCTGTCCGACTTCGCGGGCGAAGCTCGGTCCGGACAACACGCCGTTGCTCGCATGCTCGGGCAATTCCGCCGCGACCGCCTGGTGCGGCAACAACTGCGAATCCGCTTCGAACCCCTTGCACAGCCACACGATATGCGCGGGCACCTTGCCCGCATCGCGCATCGCGCGCAACAGACCGCGTAGGCCAGCCACCGGCGTCGCGATCACGCACAGCGCATCGTCGGCGAGCGCGTGATCGAGCGCCGCACCGAGATCCGCTTCGCAGCGGAGCGCGGGCGGCAACGCGACGCCCGCCAGATAGCGGGCGTTTTCGTGCGAAGTGGAAAGCTCGGTGATGAGCGCGGACTCGCGCGCCCACAACACCGTGTCATGCCTGACGGCCAGATGGCCGGCGAGGGCGGTGCCCCACGCGCCAGCGCCGAGAACGGCGACCTTCATAGCCGGCACGGCCCGCGGCGCCTTAATGCGTGACGCCGCTTTGCGCCGCGCCGTCGCCCTGCTGGGCCGCGCTCATTTGCGCGAGACGCTGCTCGTACAGCGCCTGGAAGTTTATCTCGGCGAGGTGGATCGGCGGGAAACCGGCGCGGGTGATCGCGTCGGCGATGTTCGAGCGCAGGTACGGGAACAGGATGGTCGGGCAGGCGATGCCAACCAGCGGATCGATCTGCTCGGCAGGAATGTTGCGAATGTCAAAAATGCCGGCCTGTTTCGCTTCGATCAGGAACGCGACCTTGTCCGACACCTTGGCCGTAACGGTGCCCGTCACGAGGATTTCGAACACGGATTCTGCGAGGCGCTCGGCCTTCACGTCGACTTCGACTTCAACCGACGGCATTTCCTGCTCGAGGAAGATTGCCGGCGAATTCGGCTGCTCGAGCGACATGTCCTTCAGATAGATGCGCTGGATGTTGAAGAACGGCTGGTTATTCTCGTCGGACATGATGGTGATTCCTGATAGGTATGCGTGGCGGCGGCCGATGCACGCATGGGCCGCCAGATTATTGCGCCGGCTCGCCGGCTCCACGAGGAGCGCGCACGCGTCGGCTTATCGAGTGGTCCGCCCGCTCGCGCGGCGCGAAACGCGCGAACTCAGGCTGCTTCGAGCAGCGGCGTCAGACCGCCCGCGCGATCGAGCGCGGAAAGGTCATCATAGCCGCCGACATGCGTCTCGCCGATGAACACCTGCGGCACCGTGCGACGCCCGGTCCGGGTCATCATCTCCTCACGGCGGGCCGGGTCTTTGTCGATCAGTACTTTTTCAACCTGCTCGACGCCGCGCGACTTTAAAAGACGTTCGGCCATCTGGCAATACGGGCACACCTGGGTGCTGTACATGATCACTTTGTTCACTTGGCTGCTCCTTGTTTCACAACCGGCATACCGGCTTTCTGCCAGGCGTCGACGCCGCCTTCGAGAACATGGACTTCCGCGTATCCCGCTTCCTGCACGATACGTGCGGCCTTGTTCGACTGCTGGCCGGTCTGGCATACCAGCAGCACCGGGTTGCTCTTGTTCTTCGCGAGTTGCGTGACTTTCGCCTGCAACTCCGCGAATTCGAAATGCCGTGCCGAGGGCAGGTGCCCCTTGGCGTAGTCGGCGGACGGCCGCAGATCGATGACCGCCGCGTTGCGCCGGTTGATCAGTTGGGTGGCTTCAGCGGCCGACAGGCCGCCACGTCCACGCCGACTGATGGTCGGCCACAGCAGCAACCCACCAGAGATAAGGACGATTGCGATCAGGACAAGGTTTGTGTATTCGGTGAAAAACTTCACGGAAGATCCGCCGGAAAGAGAGAAATCGAAAAGGTCAACCCGACCATTATAAAATAACCGTTTGACGCGATGGCGATGCGCCGCCGAAGGCGCCGCACAGCGCGAGACCGCTTCCTCACTACCGACCGGCAACTCTTATGTACAAACTCGTTCTCATCCGCCACGGCGAATCGACGTGGAACAAGGAAAACCGCTTCACCGGCTGGATCGACGTCGACCTCACCGAGCAGGGCAGCCTCGAGGCGCAGCAGGCGGGCGTGCTGCTCAAGGAATCGGGCTACACGTTCGACATCGCCTACACGTCGGTGCTCAAGCGCGCGATCCGCACGCTGTGGCACGTGCAGGACAAGATGGATCTGATGTACCTGCCCGTTGTGCATTCATGGCGCCTGAACGAACGCCACTACGGCGCGCTGTCGGGTCTGAACAAGGCCGAAACGGCAGCCAAATTCGGCGACGAGCAGGTGCTGGTCTGGCGCCGCAGCTACGACACGCCGCCGCCCGCGCTCGAGCCGACCGACGAGCGCGCGCCGTACACCGATCCGCGCTACGCCAAGGTGCCGCGCGAGCAACTGCCGCTGACCGAGTGCCTGAAAGACACGGTCGCGCGCGTGCTGCCGCTGTGGAACGAGTCGATTGCGCCGGCCATCAAGTCTGGGCGCAGCATCCTGATCGCCGCGCACGGCAACTCGATCCGCGCGCTGGTCAAGTACCTCGACAACATCTCGGACAGCGACATCGTCGGCCTGAACATCCCGAACGGCGTGCCGCTCGTCTATGAACTCGACGAAGATCTGAAGCCGATCAAGCACTACTATCTCGGCGACCAGGACGCGATCGCAAAAGCGCAAGCCGCGGTCGCGAGCCAAGGCAAGGCGGGCTGATCGCGCGTTTCCGGCCGCGGCCCCACGCCACGGGAAGGCCCGGGGCCGCACGGAGACAACCGGCCCGGCAGGAAAAACTGTATTGTGCCGCGCGGCGTATCGCACGGCCCGCCAGCCGCGGGCCGGTTCGCAAGAACCAGGACCTTCCCGTACTGTCGAAGCACGATTGCCTGCACCGCGCCCTGAGCAGGCGGGTGTGCAGTTATACTTGTCCGTCCAATCTTTATCGACGCTGCCACGCGCTTCCGACCGCAATAGACTCTATGCGAAAGAACCTGAAAAATATCGGCCTGATTGCCGTGGGCCTTGCTACCGGTGTCCTTGCCACCCTGCAATTCTCCGCTTCGGCCCAGCAACCCGCTAGCGCCGCGGTCGCCCCGCTGCCGCTAGACCAGCTCAGGCTCTTCGCCGAAGTGTTCGGGCAGATCAAGCACGAATACGTCGAACCGGTCGACGACAAGAAGCTTCTCACTTCCGCGATCAAGGGCATGGTGTCGAGCCTCGACCCGCACTCGTCGTACCTCGACAAGACCGATTACGAAGAGCTGCAGGAGCAGACCAAGGGCCGCTTCGCGGGCCTCGGCATCGAAATTTCGTCGGAAGACGGCCTAATCAAGGTGATTTCGCCTATCGAAGACACGCCCGCGTTCCGCGCCGGCATCCGTCCGGGCGACCTGATCACGCGCATCAACGACAAGCCCGTGCGCGGCATGACGCTCGACCAGGCGGTCAAGCAGATGCGCGGCGAGCCGGGCACCAAGGTCACGCTGACCATCTTCCGCAAGACCGACGACCGCACGTTCCCGCTGACCGTCACGCGCGCGATCATCAAGGTTCAGTCGGTGAAGGGCAAGATCGTTGCGCCGGGCTTCGCGTACGTGCGCATCACGAGCTTCCAGGAACGCACCACGCCTGACCTCGCGGCCAAGCTGCAGGATCTGGCGCGCCAGGAGCCGAACCTGAAGGGCCTCATCCTCGACCTGCGCAACAACGGCGGCGGTTTGCTGCAAAGCGCGGTCGGCGTCGCGGGCGCGTTCCTGCCGCCGAATTCGGTGGTGGTGTCGACCAACGGCCAGATTCCGGATTCGAAGCAGATCTATCGCGACACCTACGATAACTACCGTCTGCAATCGTTCGACAGCGATCCGCTGAAAGACGTCCCGGCCATCTTCAAGACCGTGCCGATGATCGTGCTGACCAACGCCTACTCGGCGTCGGCATCGGAAATCGTCGCGGGCGCGCTGCAGGATCAGCACCGCGCGCTGATTCTCGGCAAGACCACGTTCGGCAAGGGTTCGGTGCAAACCGTACGCCCCATGACGGCGGACACCGCGCTGCGCCTGACCACCGCGTATTACTACACGCCGAGCGGCCGTTCGATCCAGAACAAGGGCATCCGCCCCGACCTTCCGGTCGATCAATACGCGGACGGCGATCCGGACGACGCGCTCGTCACTCGCGAAGTCGACTACTCGAATCACCTTGCGAACACGCAGGACCCGAACGAGAAGAAGGAAGCCGAGCAGCGCGAGTCGGAGCGCATGGAGCAGTTGCGTCAGCTCGAAGAGCAGAACGACAAGAAGACGCCGGAGCAGCGCCAGAAGGAACGCGAACGCAAGCCGGTCGAGTTCGGTTCCAACGACGACTTCATGATGCAACAGGCGGTCGGCAAGCTCGAAGGCAAGCCGGTTCAGGAATCCAAATCGCTGATGGAACGCCGTCTCGCGCAGAACAAGCCGGGCACGTCGGCCTCCGCGCCGGTCGCGGTTAAGCCGACGCAACCGGTGCCGGGCGCATCGGGACCGGCGCCGGCTTCGGCACCGGCTCCCGCTGGAAAGTAAGCCGGCAAATAAGCTGGCCAATAAGCAGCGAACCCGCGCGTGTCTTCGCAGCACGATAGTCTGCGAAGACACGCCGCAGCAGTTTCAGCACAGGCCGCCGCTTAACCGGCGGCGTCTCACGGCAAGCCGCAGCAGCCACCCTCCCCGCGCGATTAAAATAACAGCCACGAATGCGCGCCGCGGCCCTCCGGCCTGCCTCTCCTTGCGCGACACCGCGACATAGCGACACACCACGCGCCCCGCCATGAATGACGATCAACTCCTTCGCTACTCCCGCCATATCCTCGTCGACGAAATCGGCATCGAGGCGCAGCAGCGTTTTATCGACGCCCACGCGATCGTCGTCGGCGCGGGCGGGCTCGGTTCGCCGGCCGCAATGTATCTCGCGGCGGCGGGCGTCGGCCGTCTGACGCTCGTCGATGCCGACACCGTCGACCTGACCAATCTGCAGCGCCAGATCCTGCACGTCAGCGCGTCGGTTGGACGCAGCAAGGTCGAGTCCGGGCGCGACACGCTCGCGCAGATCAATCCCGAGGTCGTCGTCAGCGCGGTCGCCGAGCGCGTCGACGATGCATGGCTCGATCGCGAGGTGCCGCACGCGAGTGTCGTGCTCGATTGCACCGACAACTTCGCGACGCGTCACGCGATCAACCGCGCGTGCGTCAAGCATCGCGTGCCGCTCGTGTCGGGCGCGGCGCTGCGCTTCGACGGCCAGATCAGCACCTTCGATTTCCGCGACGAAGCGTCGCCATGCTACGCGTGCGTGTTTCCCGAAGACCAGCCGTTCGAGGAAGTCGCCTGCTCGACGATGGGTGTGTTCGCGCCGACGGTCGGCATCATCGGTTCGATGCAGGCTGCCGAAGCGCTGAAGGTGATCGGCGCAATCGGCACGCCGCTCGTGGGCCGCCTGACGATGCTCGATTCGCTGCGAATGGAATGGAACACGATGCGCATCGGACGTCAGCCGGATTGCCCGGTGTGCGGCCACGCGCACGGCTCTTGAGGCGGTTCCCCACTGCGCGTCCGAACGACGCCGAAACAGAAAAACGCCGCATGTGCGGTGTTTTTTCGTTCAACGAGGCGAGACGAAGCGCGTCGGATTCACACCAGCGCGACCCGCTTGAGCGCCGCCTGCACCTCTTCCGGCTCGAACGAAGCCAGCACGTCGGCCACGGGCTTTTCGAGCGTCTTCAGATGCGAGCGCAGCACCTCCTGCTTGACCTCGAGCAGTTGGCTCGGATGCATCGAAAACTCGGTCAGGCCCATGCCGAGCAACAGACGCGTCAACGCCGGATCGCCCGCCATCTCGCCGCACACCGACACCGGTACGCCCGCACGCTTCGCCTCGCGCAGCGTGAACGCGATCAGGTGCAGCACGGCCGGATGCAGCGGGTCGTACAGATGCGCGACCGCGTTGTCCGCGCGATCGATCGCGAGCGTGTACTGGATCAGATCGTTGGTGCCGATCGACAGGAAATCGAGCCGCTTCAGAAACAGCGGCAACGCGATCGCGGCGGCCGGAATCTCGATCATCGCGCCGACCTGCACGTTCGGATCATAAGCAATGCCCGCGTCGTCGAGTTGGCGCTTGGCTTCGCGGATCAGATCGAGCGTCTGGTCGATTTCCTGCGCGTGCGCGAGCATCGGGATCAGGATCTTCACCTTGCCGAACGCCGACGCGCGCAGGATCGCGCGCAGCTGCGTGAGGAACATCTGCGGCTCGGACAGGCTCCAGCGAATTGCGCGCAAGCCGAGCGCTGGATTCACGGCGGTCTCGTAGCCGTCGCCGCCGGCCATCGAATCGAGCGGTTTGTCGGCGCCGACGTCGATCGTGCGGATCGTGACCGGCAAGCCGTTCATCAGTTCGACCGCGCGACGATACGCGCTGAACTGCTCCTCCTCTTCGGCCATCCGGTCCTTGTGATTCATGAACAGGAACTCGGTGCGAAACAGACCCACGCCGGTCGCGCCCGATTCGATCGCCGCGCGCGCATCGTCCGGCAACTCGATGTTCGCGCACAGTTCGATGCGCGTGCCGCACAGCGTTTGCGTCGGCGAGAACTTGAGCCGTTGCAGCTTGCGCTGCTCGAGCTCCTTCTCGCTTTGCCGATACGAGTATTCCTCGAGCACGATCGGCGCGGGATCGACGATCACGATGCCGTGGTCGCCATCGACGATGATCAGATCGTCCTGGCGGATCAGCGCGCTCGCATGCTGCACGCCGACCGCGGCCGGAATGCCGAGGCTGCGCGCGACGATCGCGGTATGCGACGTGCGCCCGCCGAGATCGGTGACGAAGCCCTGGAACGTCTGCGTCTTGAACTGCATCATGTCGGCCGGCGCGATGTCGTGCGCGACGACGATCATTTCATCGCACGCGCCATGCACGTTGTCGACGATGCCCGGCGCACCCGCGAGCGCCTTCAGCACACGTTCGACGACCTGTTCGATGTCGGCTTTGCGTTCGCGCAGGTATTCGTCTTCGATATCGTCGAAATGGCGCGAGAGTCTTTCCAGCTGTTCGGTCAGCGCCCACTCGACGTTGTAGCGGCGCGTGCGGATCAAGTCGATGGTTTCCTGAACCAGCATCACGTCGTTCAGGATCATCGTGTGAACGTCGATGAACGCGCCCATTTCACTGGGGGCATCCGCGGCGAGATCGGCGCGCAGCACGTTGAGTTCTTCATGCACGCGTTGCTGAGCCGCGCGAAAGCGCCCGACCTCCCCTTCGATCTGGGCGGGTTCGATCAGATAGTGGTCTACGTCGAGTGCTGCCGGGGCGATCAGATAGGCCCGCCCGATGGCGATACCGCGCGAGACGGGAATTCCATGCAGCGTGAATGACACGCGCACCTCCTCTAGTTGTGTGATGCCGCGGCAAACCGCTGCAATGCTCTCAGACTGTACCTGGCATTATAAATTCCGCGCCTTTTTGAAGTATGTCGGCGGTGTGTGCAGCGCAGCACGAGTTATCGCATACAGGTGTCCTCGTACACCGCGAAGCTGCGCTTTCTACGCGTCGGACAAAATATATGGTTTAAACATTGAAAACGCGTGTCGCCCTACGCGCATGTGGCCTTACGCACTCTTCCCCGCGGCTTTCGCGCCGCTTCTATAAGCCTTAATGTCGATTAGCAGCGGGCCTCTTCTGATATTCAAATGTCGGCGGCGAAAAAAAAGCCGCGGACTGAGCCGCGGCATTTTCGGGTTTGTCGAACACAAAGCGCGCGGCGTTATTGACCTTCGCCAAATTTATCGGCGATCAGTTTCAACAGCGCGTCCATCGCTTCCTGTTCGTCGGTACCTTCCGTTTCGATCAGCACGGTACTGCCGATGCCCGCGGCGAGCATCATCACGCCCATGATGCTCTTTGCGTTGATACGACGGCCATTGCGGCTCATCCAGATTTCCGCCTGGTAGTTGCCCGCGAGTTGCGTCAACTTGGCCGACGCGCGCGCGTGCAGCCCCAGCTTGTTCACAATTGTCGTTTCTTGTTGCAGCATGTGATGGTCCGAAGCGCGGGTGAATGAAATGGTGAAAAGTCAAACTGCAAAGCGGCTGCAATGCGCTTGGCGCCGTTGCGAAACCGCTTGAATCCGTCGAAGCTTGCCTGCGAACCAGCCCGATTTACAGGCCGGGCGCGTCCGGCTTCTGCGTCAGATCGGCATCGGCCGGCAACGCGGGAACACAGTCGGCGGGCGCCGCGTCAGCCGGCAGCGCCGGCAGGCAATCGGCCGGGCAGGCTGACGCCGCGACCGGTTCCGGCGTCGCCGGTCCGATCGCGTGCACGCCCTTGGTCGCGCCGGCGAGCGCCTTGTCGACGAGCGTGTCGAGCGGCGTCGCGCGATAGCAGACCGCACGCACCAGCATCGGCAGATTGACGCCGCACAGCACGCGCACATCCGGCTCGGTGGCGAGCCGGCCCGCGATGTTGGCCGGCGTCGCGCCGAACATATCGGTCAGCACGAGCGCGCCGTTCTCTTCCTTCAACCGCGCGACTTCCGAATTCGCGAACGCGACGACCTGCGCGGGATCGCAATCCGGCGACACATCGATCACGCCGATACGCGCCGGCAAACCGCCATAGATGTGGGAAATGCAATCGCGCAACGCGGTGGCGAATGGAGCGTGCGCAATGATCAGAATGCCTGCCATGTCAGCCTTACTGCAATAGAACGGCCCCAAAACCGTGGACCGGGACTCGAGCCCGGTTCGCCATCGCCCCGGACCGGCCGTGGGTCGCGAGGGTGGAAATGCATCGTCGGGCGAGCGGGCATTGTAGCAGCCTCATTTTCGCGCCAATCCCGACGGCGCGCCTGATGCGGATTTACTACACAGATTGGGGGTGCGGCCGGGCAATCAAGGCCGCTAGAGTCGGCGCGTCAGCCGACCGCGCGCTCCAGCGCGTCGACGAACATCGCGGCGACGTCGAAGCCGGTCTGATCCATGATCTCGCGGAAACACGTCGGGCTCGTGACGTTGACTTCGGTGAGCCAGTCGCCGATCGCATCGAGTCCGACCAGCAGCAAGCCGCGCGCCGCCAGCACCGGCGCGAGCGTATCGGCGATCTTGCGGTCCTGCTCGCTGAGCGGGCGCGCGACACCCAGTCCACCGGCCGCCAGGTTGCCGCGCACCTCATTACCCTGAGGAATGCGCGCGAGCGAGTATGGCACCGCTTCGCCGCCGATCAGCAGGATGCGCTTGTCACCCTCCTTGATCTCGGGGATGAATTTCTGCGCCATCACCGAGCGTGCGCCGTCGTGGCTCAGCATTTCGACGATCGAGCCGAGGTTCATGCCGTCCGCCTTCACGCGAAACACGCCCATGCCGCCCATGCCGTCGAGCGGCTTCAGGATCACGTCGCCGTGCTGTTCGTGGAACGCGCGCAGACGCGCCGGATCGCGCGTGACCAGCGTCGGCGCGACGAACTGCGCGAACTCGCCGATCGCGAGCTTCTCCGAATGATCGCGGATCGCCTGCGGCTTGTTGAAGACGCGCGCGCCGCCACGCTCGGCCAGTTCGAGCAGCCACGTCGATGTCACGTATTCCATGTCGAACGGCGGGTCTTTGCGCATCACAACCGCGCCGAAGCTCGCAAGCGCGCGCGGCGCGGCGGCATCTGCGACAAACCAGACGTCACGATGCAGATCGGCGGTATCGCCGGTGATCGCAATGCGCTGCACGTTCGCTTCGACATCGCCGCCCGTCCACGCCAGATGCTTCGGCTCGCAGGTGTACACCGTGTGACCGCGGCGCGCCGCTTCGGCCATCATCGCGTAGGTCGAGTCTTTGTAAATCTTGAAATGGCTGAGCGGATCGGCGATGAAAAGAATGTCCATGAAAGTCCCGGTGCGCCCTGACGGGCGTGACATTGTTCGTCAATATAGTCTTTGAAGACGGCGCTGGCGGCACGCATGCCGCCATCCTGCCGCGCGAGATGGCTTAGACCTGGATCGCTTCGGGATCGGTCTTTTCGAGTTCGACCGATGCGGCCAGCAACCCGAGCCGCGCCACGACGCCATACATATAGAAGCGATTCGGCGGCGCCGCGCCGGGCTTCGCGTGGGCATCGGGCAGCGCCGTATGCTCGAAGCCGAGCGGCACGAAGTGCATGCCCGGCGCGTTCAGGTTCTGGTCGCGCTCGCGGCTGCCGTGCACGCGATAGAAGCCGCCCACCACGTAGCGGTCGATCATGTAGACGACCGGCTCGGCGACTTCCTCGCCGATGCGCTCGAACGTGTACACGCCTTCCTGCACGATCACGTCGTGCACTTCGAGGCCGTCCTTGGTTGCGGCCATGCGCGTGCGTTCGCGCTTCGTCAGCGCGGCGACTTCCGACGCGTCGTGCACGGTCATCACGCCCATGCCGTAAGTGCCCGCATCCGACTTGATCACGACATACGGTTTTTCGGAGATGCCGTACTCGCGATACTTGCGCGCGATCTTCTTCAGCACGCCGTCGATCGCATCGGCCAGCGCTTCCTCGCCGGTGCGCTGCTGGAAGTCGACGCCCTCGACGTGCGCGAAATACGGATTGATCATCCACGGATCGATCTCGACCATCTTCGCGAACTTCTTCGCGACGTCGTCATAACACGAGAAATGCGTCGACTTGCGGCGTACTGCCCAGCCCGCATGCAGCGGCGGCAGCAGGTACTGCTCGTGCAGATTTTCGAGCACGGGCGGAATGCCGCCGGACAGGTCGTTGTTCAGCAGAATCGAGCACGGGTCGAAGTTCTTCAGCCCCAAGCGCCGCTGCGAGCGCTCGAGCGGTTCGAGCACGAGCTTCTGGCCGTCGGACAGCGCGATCGTGACCGGGCCGTTGATGGTTTCATCGAGCGTGCCGAAGCGTACGTTCAGGCCCGCCTGGCGCATGATCGACGCAAGCCGGGCGACGTTTTCGAGGTAGAACGCGTTGCGCGTGTGGCGCTCCGGAATCACGAGGAGATTCTTCGCGTCTGGGCAGATCTTTTCGATCGACGCCATCGCGGCCTGCACCGCGAGCGGCAGCACTTCCTGCGGCAGATTGTTGAATGCGCCGGGAAACAGGTTGGTGTCGACCGGCGCGAGCTTGAAGCCCGCGTTACGCAGATCGACGGAGCAATAGAACGGCGGCGTGTGCTCCTGCCATTCAAGCCGGAACCAGCGTTCGATAGCGGGCGTGGCGTCGAGGATCTTCCGCTCGAGGTCGAGCAGCGGGCCGTTTAACGCCGTAACTAGGTGCGGAACCATTGATCACTCGCAGACTGGAGAAAAAAGATTGTAGAGCAAATGCTTTGTCCATTTGGGGACGGTTTCTCCATTCGCAAGCAGACCCGAATGCATTCTCCCTATCTCGATGATAGGCGCGGAAAATTGCCGTTCGCAACCCGATCAGCAAGAAAAAAGCCCGCCATGAAGGCGGGCGAATTTTGCTGCGATCAGCTTTTTCCAGACTGGCGGGCCCAGGAGCGCGGGCCCGCAGCGCAACAGATTCTTCGTTATTCGACTTTCTCGCCGTGCAGGCTCACGTCGAGGCCTTCGCGCTCCTGCTCTTCGGTCACGCGGATGCCGATCACCATGTCGATGATCTTCAGCAGCACGAAGCTCACCACGCCGCTGTAGATCAGCGTCGTCAGCACGCCCTTCGCCTGCAGGATCACGTTGCCGTCGGAGCCGCCGATGTCCTTGACCGCGAACACGCCCGTCAGAATCGCGCCGATGATGCCGCCCACGCAGTGCACGCCGAACGCGTCGAGCGAATCGTCGTAGCCGAGCTTGTGCTTGAGCCACGTGGCCGACCAGAAGCAGACCACGCCCGCGACGATGCCGATCACCAGCGCGCCTACCGTGCCGACGAAGCCCGACGCCGGCGTCACCGCCACCAGACCCGCGACCGCGCCCGACACGATACCGAGCACCGACGGCTTACCCTTGGCCGCCCATTCGGCGAACATCCATGCGAGCGCCGCCGCGGCGGTCGCCACCTGTGTCGCGAACATCGCGAAGCCGGCACGGCCGTCCGCCGCTACCGCCGAACCCGCGTTGAAGCCGAACCAGCCGACCCACAGCATCGCGCCACCGATCAGCGTCAGCGTCAGGTTGTGCGGCGCCATCGACTCCTTGCCGTAGCCGACGCGCTTGCCGAGCACCAGACAGCAGACCAGACCCGCGATACCCGCGTTGATGTGCACCACCGTGCCGCCCGCGAAGTCGAGGATGCCCGCGGT